>JAISYP010000075.1 GCA_031269825.1 Deltaproteobacteria bacterium | reverse complement strand
AAAAAGTTTTTTCCCTCTAGTCAGAATTTACCACCTTTCTCAATAACGAAAATTCTCCAAAGCCTTTTAATGGCGAAGGGGAGCATAAAATTTTGGGCTTCCAAATTGATAATTGCTGGAGATGATCTCAAAATTAGGAATCGTTGTCCATGTTGATGGCTGGTGATTGATACTTCGGTATCTTTAAGGTTTTTTTCTCAAGAGCTGGCTTAAAACCCGCCTTAAGCGAGCGTTTGGCTTCAACCAATTTATCCCTGGCCTCCTAAAAAAGGGAGACCATGAGGATAAATTCCAAAAGTTAAAGTCTGTAGTTAAGCCTCCACATTTAAGACCCTTAGGGGCGGAATATAGGCCTAACCAAGCGAAATTCTTATAGTTTTTCAAACTAACCAGGGAATTTAAGGTTTTTAAGGATGTATCGTTAAGGGCCTGTTGGTCTCGCCTTTTAAAAGAGCTCACGCCATCAAAAATACCATCAATTGGGCGGGAGGTCAGGGATTTTTAGGGGCTAACCTAGAGACGTAAGAAGGCCAACGCCTTGATTTTATTGAGCTTTGGGCTTTCTTGAAACTTTAAAAACTATCAAAAAAATAGTGGCGGCGGGACTTGAACTCAGACATAACTCCTTGTTTTTACTTGATATATTAGGTTAGCTCGTTTTTATAGCCTCGAAAATACCCACCAATAAAAACTTATCTCCAGTTCTTTTCCCGCTTAAAGGAGCGATATATTCTTTTTGGTTATCTCACGGTAGTCTTAAGGGAAAATTTATTACCATTATCCAGGCCATCGGGGATGGGCGATCCGGGATTGGGGATTGGACATTTTATTCTAGAGATAAGTTTTAAATAGAACTATATAATCTATTTTATTAATTATTTTAACCATAATAATTATCTTATGACTATTAATTAACTAAATTTAATATCATTTTTTTATCCTTCTTTGAAACTATCGACCAACCGGGGTCAATTGACCTTGAGCGAACGTAACCCCTCTCGTCATGGCTTTTGGGGGTCGGCTTAACGTTTTTTCGCTTTTGGGTTGGACGACCCGCCAGCTTAGAACTAATATTTAGGATAACCCAGTCAATATGGTAATCTATATATTTTAACTGGACGGTTATCAAGGAATCTTCTAGATTTTTGGAGGATTGGGAGACCAGGATTGAAAAAACAAGGCTCAAAAAATGACGAGACCCTAGATCTTAAGGGCTTAAAAATTGAGGTCAGTCAAGCGGATTTGGACGCTCTCGACACCCCGGATCAAGCTGACCAGCTTAACGCTCTTAACGCTTCTAATTTTGAACCCTTTGGCTTAAGAGACGACGCTGGCGTTAACGCCCGCGCCCCGTCTCCCCCAAAACCGTCTCCCCAAGACCTAGCCCCCATTTCCTTGGCTCTGGAGTCCTCATCTTTAGACGACCAATCTGGAGACGCCCAAACTTTAGCCACTCAATCTATAGCTACCCAATCTGGGCCAAACGCGCCCCAAGCGAACCATTTTGACGATATATTTAAGGATCTCGACCATCTGGAGGAGCTAGACGACCGCGACCACCTAGACCAACTGGCTCTCATAAACGACCAACCCCGACTAAGGCCAACCAACCAAGGCGTTAACCGCCCCCCTAACCTTTCGCGAACCTCCAGTGACTTAAAACAAGCCCGATCCCGGCGACTAGACCGCTTCCAACCCCGACCCAACTCAGATAGCGATCGCCAACCCACGCCCCCCAAGCCATCTTTTTTTTGGGCGATGGTTCGGGTGATGTTACGGGGGGGCGCGGCGTTAACCATCGTGGGGTTAGCCGTGGCTCTGATTGGTTACGCGTATCTGGCCCAGGATCTGCCCTCGGTGGAGGGTCTAAAAAACTACCAGCCGAAAACGGTCACTTACTTTTACTCCAACGATGGGCTAATCATAGGCGAATACAGCCATGAGCGTCGTTTGGTTCGGCCCTTGTCCGAGATTCCCCCCTTAGTGCGTCAGGCCTTCATCGCGGTGGAAGACGCCAATTTCTACCACCACGGCGGCGTCAACCTTATAGCCATGGTTCGGGCCGCCTATCACAACTTAATAAGCGACACCCTCCAAGGAGCCTCCACCATCACCCAACAGGTTGTCCGCTCCTTTTTCCTGACCCGGGAAAAAAAACTCGTCCGCAAACTCAAAGAAATCATCCTCGCTTTCCGCTTGGAAGGATCCTTAACCAAGGATGAGATCCTTTATCTGTATCTAAACCAGATTTACCTCGGTCAAGGGGCTTATGGGGTGGAAGCGGCGGCCCAGACTTATTTTGATAAAAACGTGGAAAGCTTGACCGTGGCCGAAGCCGCCATGTTGGCTGGCATCACCCAGTCGCCGGAAGGCAAAAACCCTTTAAAGCAACCCCAGGAAGCCCGCTCGCGGCAGCTTTATGGCATAAAACGCCTTATCGAGGTAGGCGCCATCACGACCGAGCAAGGGCAAGCCGCGCGCGAGGAAATTCTCAATATCGTCGGGGAAAGGCCTAACCCCAACACCACGGTGGCCCCTTATTTCACGGAACATGTCCGAAGGTTATTGGCGGAGCGTTTTGGCGAGGAAAGCTTATACAACGATGGGTGGCGCGTCTTCACCACCTTGGACGTCAAATCCCAAAAAGCCGCCGACGCCGCCGTGGCCCGGGGTCTTTGGGAATACGCCCGTCGTCGGGGTTTTAAAGGCCCGATCCACCATTTATCTGATCCGGAAATTGAGCCGTTTCTCGCTCGACAAGCTAAGTCCCTCCCCGAAGAAGGTCTAAACCCCAATATTTTGTATCAGGCGGTTATTTTAAATAAAGACGCGGCTGGTTTAGATCTGGCCGTGGGCTCTTATCCGGGCCGGATAGTCAACAAAAATTTTGACTGGATCGGTCAACCACGAGCCAAAAAACTGGCCCGTGGGGACGTGATCTGGGTTAGACCATTACCTCTAACCATTAATGAAGTGGATCGAACGCGAGCTTTGGCCGCCTTAACCGAAGGTCGAGTCCCGGTTAGGGCGTTTATTTTGGAGAGCCGAACCGATGTCCAGGCGGCTTTATTAAGTCTGGATCTGGCCACCGGCGCGGTAGTGGCCATGGTGGGCGGTCGGGATTTTCGGGAAAGTCAGTTTAACCGAGCCACCCAGAGCCAAAGGCAACCTGGCTCGGCCTTTAAACCCATTGTCTACGCGGCGGCCATGGACAATGGTTTTACCCCAGGCTCGGTTTTGATTGATGGGCCCGTGGTCATTGACGACCAATGGACGGGCAAGCGCTGGAAACCGGTTAACTCCGATCAGAAGTTTTTGGGGCCCATGACGCTCTACAGCGCCTTGGTGGCTTCCCGAAATCTGATTACCATTAAAATTTTAGAGCGCATTGGGTTTGAGGCTTTAGACAAAACCGCTCGGGATCTGGGTATCACCACTCAACTACCCCACTCGCCCCCGGTGGCTTTGGGAGCTCATGGGATCCCCATGCCGGAGTTGTTGTCGGCTTACTCCGCCTTCGCTAACCAAGGTCTACGGGTGGAGCCGCGTTACGTCACGCGCGTGGAAGATCGCCAGGGACGAGTCGTGGCCACGTTTGAGCCCGTCAAACATCAGGCGATCTCCTCTGGGACGGCCTGCGCTATCACCTGGATGCTGCGGGGCGTGGTGGCCCAAGGCACCGGAACTTCGGTCAAACCCTTAAATCGCCCCGTGGCGGGCAAGACCGGCACCACCAACGACGCTTCCGACGCCTGGTTTGTCGGCTTCACCCCAGAACTGGCCACGGCCGTCTGGATGGGCACGGACGAATTAAAACCACGGGCCGTCGGCGAAGTGGGCGGCCGAGCGGCGGGCCCGATTTTTCTGTATTACCATCAACTGGTTTTAAAAGATCGACCCATCGTGGAATTCCAGCTCCCGCTCGACGCTCAATTGGCCCCTGGCGGGGCTTTTGGAATCTGTTACAAGGCTGGCACCGTGGGGACGGGGATCTCGGAAACGGAAATGACGACTAGTTTAGAGGAAGATTTCCTCAGAGCCGAGACGATGGGCGCGGACGCGCTAAACGCGGGGGAGCGGAACGACCTTAATCAAGCTCCCCCTGAGGAGACCTTTTTGGAGGAAGCCCGGGATTAGACGAGCTAGAGCGTTGGGGCTAGAGTTTTGGGGTTAGAGAGTAGAGAGGGACAAATTAACGCCCGCGTTTAGGAAAGACGAGGGCCCGATCTATACTATTTTATTACTCAATTTATTATTTATATTATTGACTATCTTATTATATCTTATTGTTTAATTTATTATTTTAATTACAATTCATTTAAGAACTAAACATTCTATCAACATTTTTTTCCTATAAAAGACATTAAAAAACATCTTAAACACGTTTTCATACCTAGCCCCAGAGCTGAAAATCCATCGAGACCAAAAACAAAAACACGCCTAAAAACCCAAAAAACTAAAGCTTTCAGGGTTTTTAAGCGTGACTAAGCGTGATGGCTCAAGTTTCCGCTAGAACTTTCCCCATGTCGGTGATGTCGTAACCCTTCATGTGCTGGAACTGCTCCCTAAACTCCCGGGATCTCAGAACGCTCAAAATGGCCTGAACCACCGGGGTCTCGAAATCTTCCTTGCGCACCACCAGGTCAAACTGCTCGTTCTGGAGGGGCACAAAATCCACCCCCTCCACCATGGAGGCGGCCTTCATATCCCCGACCCCCACGTCGGCCTCGCCTTTGCCCACCACCCCGGCCGCGGAAATGTGCGATAAAACCTCGCGGTCGTAACCAGGGATGATCCGGCCACTGATCTTCATTAGACGCAGTTGCTCATCCAATAGAACTCGGGAACCGGCCCCTTTTTCTCGGTTAATCAGGGTTAGCGAGCCATGGCGCAGATCCGACCAGGTCTGAACGCCCCTGGGGTTGCCAGCGGCCACGTACAGACCCTGCACCCTTTTGGTCAAATGGATGATCACGGCCGGCACCCCCGGCAGCAACCGTCTGACAAAAGGCACATTGTAGCGATTGGTGTCCCCATCCCACAGGTGGACGGTGGCGGCCTGAACCTCGCCATAGTACAGAGAGGTCAGTCCCGCGTAACTGCCCACGTAGGCCCGTAAAGGAGGCCGATCCACTTCCGATCGACGGCCCAGGTAGCCGGTCAAAACGTCGAGCATAGAATCTTTGCCACAGATGATGAACCCTTGATCCTTGGCCGGCGCTTGAGTTTGGGTTCCCGCCGTCGACTCATCGGACTGCCGAGTGGCGGAACGAGAACTGGCGATGTAGGAATCCACGTCCGGCCTAGTGAAGCGCATCTTACGGCCGACCTTGTAGTGATTCAGCTCGCCCCGCTTAACCAACTCGTAAACGGTATTTTTGGCGATGCGCAGGATGTCGGCCACATCCTGCGCGGTCAAGGTCATATTTTCGTCCATAATTGGCTTATCCTCTTCAATCCCGTGAAAAATATCTTCCGGGCGGGCATCGCTACTCGCCCTATAATTAACGCGCTTTAGTCTTAAGCTAGGCTCTACCCCCACCGTCTTAGACCAATTAAAACATTAAAAGGCCAAAAAACCGCCCCCAGAGCCTCGCCCAAAAACAGGTCAACCAAGTTCACCCCAAGCCAACTTTATTATTAGCCAATAATTCGACGTATTTTTGGGCCAGAAAAATTGTAACATATTTTACCTGAAATTGGAGAGATAATTTGAAAAAATCAGCGCCCGGGAAAAAATCTCTCCCCTCGATTTGGGCTACGGCCTCAGAACTCGAAACCACCCAAAAGAGGCAACCAGCCCCCATAATCGCCCAAATTCCCTTGGATCATGGCCTAGGCCCGTCTATTTTTTGCCCTATCTCCCTTTCCAACAGAATAAATTTATTTCGTCAATATTTTCTCGCTTGACATGGCCAACTCAAAATGTATATACTCTTGACACCTGAGTTCTATAATGGCTTACGTACTGTTTAACTCATTTTAGTTGTTGGGATCCAATTTTTAAACCCACAATTTATATTGGTTATATTACTCGTTTGGTTCGTTTAAACCCATTATTGTCGCTTTTGGATTAGCGGGCTTAGCTCGCGGATTAACCTTGTCAGTTGGAGGATCCATGAAAAAACTTTGTTTGGCCATTATGGTCGCTTTCTTTTTGGCCATTGGCGTTAACGCCCAGGCCGAGGAATTCCAGGTGGCCGTAGCCGCCAATTTCACTAAGCCGGCCGAAGATATCGCCAAGGCTTTCGAGAAAAAAACTGGCCATAAGGCCATCCTGACCTTTGGCCCTACCGGCGGCTTAGCTACCCAGATCCGGCAAGAAGGTCCCTTCGCCGTCTTTTTGGCCGCTGACTCGGCCACGCCCGAAAAGCTAGAAAACGAAAAACTCACCAAACCCGGCAGCCGTTTCACCTACGCCAAGGGAGCCTTGGCCCTGTGGTCTAAGACCGAAGGCTATGTGGACGCGAAGGGCGATGTCCTAAAGAAAAATAAGTTCAAAAAACTGGGCGTGGCCGATCCCAAGCTCGCCCCCTACGGCAAGGCCGCCTACGAAGTCTTGGCCAAACTTGGTCTGGACAAAAAGGTTGAGTCCAAGATCGTCACCGGCAACAACATCACCCAGGCCTTCCAGTTCGCCGAGACGGGTAACGCCGAGCTCGCCTTCATCGCCTGGTCCCAGGTTTGTAAAGATGGGAAACTGACTTCCGGCTCCGTGTGGAACGTGCCGGCGGATCTGTACTCGCCCATCCTCCAAGATCTGGTCATCTTAAAGCCAGGCCTCAAAAGCAAAGCCGTTCAAGCCTTCGCCGACTACGTCAAAAGCGATCCCGAAGCCGAGAAGATCATCTTGAGCTATGGTTATGAGCTCCAAAAGTAATCTTTTCCGCCATTGGGGCCGCCTTGGCCCCAAAGAATAAACCAGCGCCAAATCACTATCGCCCAGTGGCTGGCCGGTTAACCCGGCCAACCACTATTAAGAAATAGTTCCTCATCCCCTTAACCGCCAATTCTCCAGGAATTAGTATATAATCTGGCCATGCTTACCGACGCCGACCTTAACGCCATAAAACTATCCCTTAAGCTGGGGGCCTGGGCCACTTTTTATACCTTATTATTAGGCGGCCCCCTGGCTTGGTGGCTGAGCCGGGGCGACACCCTGTTTCGTCGCCTGGTCGGTTCCGTGGTCACCATGCCTTTGGTTCTCCCCCCCACGGTATTAGGTTTTTACCTCTTAGTCTTCCTGGGGCCTTTTGGCTTTGTAGGTCAAGCCTTTAAGGCCATAGGTCTTCCCACGCTCCCGTTCACCTTTTCTGGGTTAGTGGTGGCCTCGGTCATCTGTTCCATGCCATTTGTGGTACAACCGCTCCAAAACGCCTTTGAGGCCCTCGGCGAGCGCCCCTTGGAAGCGGCGGCCACCTTAGGGGCCAATCCTTTGGACGCTTTTTTGACCGTCATCCTCCCCCAGACCAAGGCGGCCTTCCTCACCGCCGCCGTCATGTCCTTCGCCCACGCCATCGGGGAATTTGGGGTGGTTCTCATGATTGGCGGCAATATCCCCAAAGTCACTCGGGTTCTGTCCATGCAAATCTACGTCTACGTGGAGAATATGGAGTATGGCCAGGCCCACGCCCTAGCCGGCGGGTTAATGGCCTTCGCCATCCTCACCATGATGGCCTTACAATATTTAAACCCACGGCGGAAAAACAAACCCAGACCGAACTAACCGCCCTTTTGATTAAATGATTTTCTGTTGTTAAGACTTATATTTGCAAAAATATAGCTTATTTTAATTGTTTTTAAACATAATACGATAATGACACTAGTAAAAATAAAATTATAGCCTGAAACCTACAAACCACATAGTTTTATTAAACTAATTAATTTTATTTTTTACAATGTTGTTACTCCTTTTTTATTGTTTAATAATAGATTTTTACTCCTTTTATGGTCAAACCTTAGCCAAACGCTGACGAAACCTAGGTAAAATCCAGCCCCTCAGCTCGCCGCCATTATTTAGCCTGGGTTGGCCAAAAAAAATCCTTTTCTTTTGCTCAAAAATGATCCAATATAGCCCATATTTTTGGCCCAGAAAGCGTCGTCCCTTTGACCTCATCTTGGTAAAATCGTCTCGGTAACCTCATCTAGGGCCATGGCCCAGATGGAGGGAATTTTTTTGGGCCTTTTTTAGGAGAATCCATGCGCCTAGTTGCCCTTCTTTTTTTTGGCGTTCTGGGGTTGGGACTGATTCTGGGGTCGCCAGTGGCCCTAGCCGACCCCGAACCCCCAGCCACCCGCCCGGCTGGCCCGGATCTGTCCAAGTACAAGCTGCCGCCCAACTTTAATGATCTGTCTGATCAGGATAAATCCTTGATCATCCTGACCCAGGAAGCCGACATGGGTAACCCCGACGCCATGATGGAGCTTGGTCTAATTTTTGAGCAAGGCCTGTTGGGCCGCCGCGATTTTGGCCAGGCCTTGAATTGGTTTAAAAAGGCCGCGGACAAGAAACTACCCGCTGGTTACTACAGCGTGGGCATGGCCTACCTCGTGGGCCAAGGCGACGTCCCCAATATCATTTTGGCTTTGGAGAATATTCGCCGCGCCGCCGCCCTAAATTACCCCATGGCTAATTTCCAGTTAGCGGTCATGTACCTGCGGGGTCAGCATGTCACCCAAAACAACGCCGAAGGGGTTAAATACCTAAAAAAAGCCGCCGATGTCGGACTACCTTTGGCCATCAACGAATTGGGCGTGATTAATTACAGTGGCCTATGGGGACAAAGAACCAATAAAACCGAGGCGTTAAAGCAATTTCAAAGAGCCGCTGAGTTAGGGTTTGGGGAATCTATGCGGAACCTGGCCTTATGCTATTTAAATGGCGAAGGTCAAGCTAAAGATGACGTCCAGGCTTTAAAGTGGTTCCTGTTAGCCCAAGTGGTGGGGTTCGCCCCGGCGGAAATGGAAAAAGCCGCCTTGGATATTAAGACCACGCTTAAGCCAGAGCAGATCGCCCAGGCCGAAAAAGAAGCCCAAGCCTGGGTCAACGCCTTCCAGGCCAAAATACAGTCTCAACAACAGGCTTTGCTCTCGGCCAACGCCCCCACTAAGCCCAGCGAGGCTAAACCGGCGGCTAAACCGGCGGCCAAGCCCGCGGCTAAACCCAGCAAACCGCGCTCCCGTCGATAGCGCGCCCATAAATAACGTTTATCGAAATGGAGCTGGTCAAGACCAGTTTCAAGGGATTTTTGGAATATGATTTCGCCGAAAACCAAAGCAAAACTCGCTATTTTGTTGACCCCGCTGTTGGCCTTGACGCTCTGGCTCCATTCTAGCCAAGCCGACGAGCCACCCAAAACAGCCGCCCCTCCCGCCAACCAAGCCGCGCCCCAAAGGCAACCCACGGCTCAAGAGATGCTGATCGCCCTCCAACAAGAGGCCGAAGCCGGCAATCCTCAAGCCATGGTGGCCTTGGGCTCCTTTTTCGAGCGGGCGGATCTGATCACGCGTAATTACGGAACCGCCCTGAACTGGTATAAAAAAGCCGCGGCCAAAGGCTCGCCGGAAGGTTATTACTTTGTGGGGCTCTGTTATGAGGTGGGGGCCGGAACCAAGCCGGATCTGGCCATGGCCTTTGATAATTTCCAGAAAGGCTCCAATCTGGGTTCCAAGGAAGCCACTTTTAAGCTCGGCCAGTTTTACTTGCAAGGCTTGGGGGTGAAAGCGGATCCAAATAAAGGTCTGGAGATGGTGGAAAAATCGGCCAAGGATAATTACCACCTAGCCTTGAACGAACTGGGCGTCATTAACATCTATGGCCAATTGGAACGGAAAAAAGACGAAAAAAAGGCTTTGGACTATTTCACCAAGGCCGCCAATCTAGGTTTCTCCGAGTCAATGCGGAATATCGCGGTCATCTATCGCGATGGTTTAGGCCGCCCAGCCAACGATGTCCAAGCTTTAAAGTGGTTCCTGTTGGCCCGAGTTTATGGCGACCAGTCCCCGGCCATCCAACAAACTATCCTTGCCATCCGCGACAAACTCAAACCTGAGGATGTGACCACAGCGGAGAGAGAAGCCACCGTTTGGCGGGACAACCAAGTCAAAACCGCCCAAGCCGCGGCGGAAGCGGCTCGAGCTAACCGCCAATAAAAAACTAGCTCCCAAAGGCTAAATAAAACCTAGCTATAACTAGAACCAGCCGCGGTCAGATTAATTAACCAAAATATGATTAATTAACCAGTTGAAGCGGCGAAAAAAGCCAGCTGGCCTTAAAACGAAAAAACTCCCCTGGCACGATATTTCGGGGGAGTTTTTTTATCGCTAAAAGCTATGGTGGGCCTATATGGACGGAAAGATTGACGAGAGAGGGACTGAAAGCTATAGATGGACTAACCGATCTTTAACAGCCGCCCTTGGCAGGCCATCTAATTTTGCTTAAAAAGGTTAACTATAATAAAATTAGGCGCTTTTTTGTTGGTAAAAAAGCTATAAATCAGCTCTCTAGTTCATGAAATCATGATTATACCATCAAAAAGCGCTTTTATAGTGCCCTAATTTTTTAAGGAGGACAATTTTTGTAGACTTTCGGTCGGTGTCATGTTGTTTTGACTGTATGTTTATTTCCAAAATCAAAACAGGCTCCTCTAAGTCTGGCGCTAACTACTATTCTTATAGACTCATGGCTACTTATAGAGTTAACGACTCTGGAAGCCCTAGGAGGCGGACTATCCTCAATCTTGGAACTGGCTACTCGTTTGGCGCGAGCGGGGGCCAGACCACGTCGTCATCATCCTGGAGAGCAATTAGCTTCACTTTGGCGTTATTTGGATACTCAAAGTCCAGTCTAACCCTGACGCCATTAGGAGCGTTCGTGTTCTCCTCTATATCTTGTGCCTCTACATTGTCGACACGCAAGTTCTTAACTCGACCCCAGCGAGCGCCAGTGGACTCAAGGATGACAAACACGGGCTGACCAACGAAGATTCTCTTAAAGGGCTTTTCGACGACAACAATCTTACGGTTTTGGTAGACGCTATCCTTGGAACGTAACACCAATTCTACGCGGTTCGTTGACTCAGCGTGATGATTTTTGAAGTAAGTCCCAACCACGAGCCCGAAGATTGAAGTGGCCAAACTCTTAATGAAGGCTACCGCGTCGCCCATCGCGTCGACACCGAGGATGTTAAGGGGAACGCCTCCATGGTGGGCGACCTGATTCCGGCGTACGACAATGTCTTTGAGACGCTCCTCAATAACCGTTGGCCTCACCTTGACCTCTAGCGACGTATCGAGATTCTGGGTGTCGCGGTACCAAGCCCTTGTCGCGTCGGCGTCACACACAAGCGCACAAATATTTTCAATACCAAGCGCGCTGAAGACAGTATCGACTTCATTCGCGTAGAGGTTCTTGTCATGGAAGATGATCGCCGCCTCATTTAAGCGGTAGGGTTTAGTTTCGCTCAGGCAATCGAATAAATTCTTAACCACGTCACACGGGAGAATGCCGATGTAACGGTTCTTCCCAAGGCGCTTACGGAAGAGCGGTTCAGCCGACTGAGTTAGATGTCTATCCTTCAGTTTCTCTGGGAGAGCCTGGTAGTCGACATGGCGAGACTCAATCCGCGTGTATTCCACAATGAGGTTTTCGACGAATTTTTCAAACGACGAGTACAAAGCGACAGAGAATGCCGCGTCGTCGAAGCGTTTTCTGATAGAGATGTAGCGCTGAACCACGGTGAGTTTGAGATCCGATAAAGCGTCATTAACTGGTTTGATCGAATCAATTAACGTTTTCAGATCCGCGAGCTCCTCGAAAAGTTCAACCAATGTAGTACGCATAGGTAGACTCCACCGTGATTACTTCTTGATCTTGGCGATGGCGTTAGCGAAAGTCTTGGTCATGAGACAATTCCGATCCTGGGTATCCTTGAAGTTCGCGCTACGCCCAGAGAACAAGGAAGGATTTTTCCCGTACATCGCCTTTAACTCCGCGCGCAATACCGCCTTGTTTTTAATGAGATTGACGCGATGAGTCTTCACATCTGAACCGCTCGCGACAAACATGAGGGGGTCATAGATTATCTTGGTTGGTCGCCTCTTGGCTGGTTCAAGATTAGTGGTAAACGCTTCACAATCAAGCGTATCCAAAAGGAAATTGATGGTACGCTCGAACATTGAGCGGTAAAGATTGAGATTTTCTAACGAAAACTTGTTACCTTCAACAATAAACCGATCGAGTAACTCAAAAATTTTGTTCACTCCCGTTTTAAACTCACCGATCTTTCGGTAAGCGAAGAAGCGTAAAACGAGTTCCACGTCCTCCATCTTCTCGAACATGTTAGCGCCCGCCTTCGTCGACTCGCCGTGAGTATCGTCGTCGACTTCTTCGTCGTCTATCTTCTCAGGTCGCGGGTCGAGCGGAATACCCCACATGCGCCGAAACTTATCATTCGCGGAAAGCTCTAAGCATAGCTTGCTTAGAGGTCCGTCGTAAACAGCGTTTCGCGCCTCCTGATTGCCAAGCCGCGCGCCTCACGAGTTAAGACGCTCAAAGACTACCTTTTTCAACATCGCGGCCTGTTCCGCGCTACCCGCTGTCTCTTTGAGGAGGATGACCGACGAAATATAACGTCGATCAATGCCATCGCGTATCTTCGTCGGAAGTTCCGAGTACTTCTTCCCGTTAAGACCTGACCAGCGCTGTAGCCCAGTGAGCTTAAACTCATCGGCGTAGAAATCACTCAACGCTGTAAGACGCTGACGTCCATCCATCACTTCGAAACGCGCCAGGTCACGCTCGTAGAGGAAGACTGGTGGCGCCGGCGCGTTCATGAGGAATGACTCAATGAGCATCGACTTCCGCTCGACGTTCCAGCGATGACGCCGCTGATATTCAGGATCGAGTTTATAACGAAGCTCCTTGCCTGTGTCTCCCTCGATCTCCTCTTTGAGCGTCCCAAGGATACCAGCGAGTGGATACCGGGCCTGCTCCGTGACGATCCTAATCTCGCCACTCACGTAGCGACTGTTCAGTTCCTCATCCGTCGCCTGGTGATTATCCTCGCGGTTCTCAAACGAAAATTTCTCAAACTTAAGGAGATGATTCGCCAGTTCTGGCCGATCATTAGCTCCTACTTTCTGTTTCTTTTGAGTATTATTTGTCACGAACTCTCTCCTCAGGCCAGATGGCAGTATACATCATACTCTGTGATGGCTTTCTTCGGCTTGGATAGGAACTGTCGCACCTGTCGGCGTCCACGGTCAGAATCCGGCGCTGATCTCGTAGTAACTATTCTCCAACCAGAGTCGACCAATGATTCTTTAAGGACATCCATCGGTTCAACGGCGCGATCATTAATCCCACCATATCGGATAACCAGACGCGCCCCCAAGGTCATCCGCGAGGCTAGGTTCTTCCAGACGCGGCCCATTTCGGTCGCGAAGAAAGCGGAGCTTGAGTGCTTGAGTTGCCCCTCGGGCTGGGAGTATTCGACGAAATCTGGGCCACCGAGGAACCAAAACCGTAACCATTGGTCTGGTAGATAGGTGCGCATTCCGTAGTATGGAGGAGACGTGACGACGAATCGCGCCTTCGGCGTGTCGCTAAACGTTTCCGCCACTCGACTGTCACCAAGATCCACCTTGCCTTCGACATCCGGTAAAGGCTCGGCGAGGTAACGCTCCGCTCGCGTCTTGATGATCGACAAGACGTCAACGTCGTCAGGGCGCATACCACGAGCGGCCCAAAACTTCACCGCGTAATTCGGTTTAGGCGCGAAGGTTCTCGGCGACTGGTTCGAAAAATACGATGGAGCCCTCTTCGGGCGCGGACCATGGAGAGCTCCAAGGATGATCGCTCTCAATAAGATACGCGTTGAGGTGGAGCACTCGTCGAGCAACGCTTCGCGTAATTGACAAAGCCGCGTAAGCGTACGCTCGTGGAACGCGAGCCTCCAGAATTCGCCAGAAGGAAATGATGTCGGTTCCTTCGCCGCTTTCAAAATGGTCTTAGCGCTCGCCACGACTTGAGCCGGCTCTGCGCTGACGAGCTTAGCTTTCGCGAGGGCTACCGCTACTGGACTGCTATCCACGCCAATTGAAGGCAACCCGAGCAAGCGGGCCGCAAAATTTGTGGTGCCCCGACCGCAGAAGGGATCAATTACCCAGTCACCGCGCTTTCCATGCTCCTTCAGCACTCGTAACGGAAAGTTGAGTGGGTACATCGTGTAATATGGGCATACCCCGTTCAAGGCGTCAGGTCTCATTAGGAGACTCCTATATGGAAAGACTTTGGGTAATAGAACAGTTACCGTGAAACTTGCCCTTGATTAAACGCCGCTAAACCGAAAATTAAGTCAATTATAAATATTTTAAATAAAATAAATCTTATTTCTCTATAAAGTTGCCTAATTTATTAAGTTAAGAACAGTCTAAGTTTAATTTTAAGGCTAATCACTACTTTATTTAGCCCACGCTTGCTTTTAGCGTGTCCGCCTTTTTAGGCGGATCTCTTTCCCTTCTGACCGCCCCATTTTCGGTTAGCAACAAAACAGTCTCTGGTTGGGTCGAATCCTTGCCATTTGGCTCTTTTTAGTATACCACACTAAATTATAATAACGCCTTAATCCAACGTGGCGCCTTTTTTTAGACCTATGGGTTCATATTCGACAATAGTGTCTTCCATTTTCAGCGTCGCGAAAACGACTCTTAGTACCTTATACGCGATAACCTCTATAGATCTTTTGTATCCCCGGCGTCTGATCAGGTCTTAAATTTAGCTTTGAACGCGCTGGCGTAAATCCCTCACAAAATACCCAAAAAAACCAACGGCTATCCTTCAATTTCTAAAATAGAAGCATTTACTTTTTTAAAATATTGATAACAACAATCAAATACATTTTGAATCGACGCCTGATTAATGGGATAATCTTCATATCCAGTTTCATCATGGAAAAAAATTAATTCATCATTCTAACCTTAAGGATTTCCAGGCATTGGATATTCTAAAACTCCAGATAGAAGGCCATCAAACTCCACGCCATTTCATATGACTTGACCAGAGACACAAGGTTAAAAAAATTGATCATAAAAATCTTTTTCCTATTTATTTTAAAAATATCTTTTAAAACTGTATTAAACCATAAATAGTTATAATTCAAGACCGGTTCGTAAAATTTCCTTGCCGAAAGGATTTTCATCATTAAAATCCGAACTGAGCGTGATGTGTGGCTCAATATACGCGTCATATTTACGTTTCAAAGCAAAAAGTTTAACTCCAACAGCAATCCGATCGTCATAATCAGTAAAGAAAAAACATAAATCAACATCACTATGCTCATTGGCCGTTCCTAAGGCCGGAATCGGCGCCATCAAATGTAATCTATTGAAATTACAATATTTATTTTGACTCCCAAAAAATTTTTGTACCTTGTTTAGGGACAAGCGATTCTCCTTTTTTGGCTCTATCATATTCGCGACCAGATGGCGACTAGATTTTTCAAGACAAATAAATATATCTATTTTATCATTAACTTTGTTATAAAACATTAATATTAGGCTAATAAAATTATTTTTGTTTGAGGTAAGACTATTGGCTTCCGGCTCGACGTTGGAGATGGCATAAAAATTTGCAGAAGGATCATGTCTGTCAGACTACTAACAGCCACCGCCTTCAACTATAAAATAGTGGCTCTTAGCCCGGAATCTTAAATAACCGCGCTTTACGGCCAACGCGACCAAGCTGACTCAGGCAAGATCAACATGACCGTGAGGTCAAGGCAATTAACTTAGACGACGACGATTTAGTCGCCTCCAATTCATCCAAACAGGGAGAATTTATGCCTTTTACTAGACAAACTGACAACCCGGCCTATCAGGTCGTGAATAACCATTCAGATCTAGCCTTGAGCGACGTTGATCACATCAATGGGATTCAAATCGCTGACATCGGGATCAATAACCAGTCCGTAAACTAAAAATTTTAGGTATTTTTTGCGCTATTTGATAATATTACGCTTTGAAAAGTTAACTATATAGGCAAATTCACGGTTATTTTCCACATCATCAGCTAGTAAAATAATATTCGCCTGTGTAACAAGTCTGCGTTCCGAAGAATTTTTGAAGGTGAAAGTCTCTAATTGAGACCGTTCATCAGCTATTAAATTGATTTTATAACTTACATCATGCCTTATAATCCTGTATAATGATTATAATACAGAAGAATAGAATCATTATCGAGCTTTTTACATACTTTTTTAAGTTTTTTAATGGAAATAGATGCATAATGTTTGATAACGCATAACTATAATTATATCTTTATTATCATATTACATTAAATTATATTTATTGCTAAATTTGATGGTCTTGCGAAAAGTCCAAAATTCTGGAATCATAATTTATAAACTACTGAAAATAATACTCTTTTACATGACGCTTTCCCTTAAACTAGGCTTTTCTCTAAGTCATCAAATTTAGCTTACTATGATTTTTTTTGGGCGGGCGTAAGAGGTGATCGTAGTTAAGCGCGGCACACTATGACGTCCGCTGACTTCTCAAGGCTCCGCGACGTTACCGCGCCGTTGGCCGACTTAACGGCCCCCTTGAGATCTCCCTGGGTTAAGACGATATTTCCCCTCATCCACCCACCGCGTTCACGCCCCTTAATCCGCGTTTGTCAGGCTTCGCGGCCTAGCCAGCTGGCCCATCCAGGATTACTTTATAGGCGATTTCTATTCGTCAGGCCGCAGGGTTGGCCTCCGATTCTTTCCGCCCCCTTCTCGCGATAAAAACCTTATCTTTGATGGCTTAGAGAAAACCCTAATTTAAGGGGAATCGTTACGTAAAGTCGCGGTAGGAAGTGCCCTTTCGGGCCCCCTCCGCACAGATCCCTGCGAGCGGGACTACCGCACAGGGCTCCTCAATTGGATCGGACGTGTATACCTTTGATTTGGACAGGGGTGCGCGGTGACCGGCGCCGGTAGCCATTGTTTAATTATTGGGGTGAATTTCTCCCATGTCATTCGGGCCTTCTGACTTCTTCTACCGTCTTCATCCAAGTTCGGCCGAGTAGAAATACAAATCT
>JAISYP010000071.1 GCA_031269825.1 Deltaproteobacteria bacterium | reverse complement strand
GCCCCTATCCTAGTCAAAGGTACACACGTCTGATTCAATTGAGGAGCCCTGCGCGGTAATTCCGCTCGCGGGGATCTGTGCGGGGGGGTGCCCGAAAGGGCACTTCCTACCGCGACTTATCTATAATGTTATGTTTATTCAAGAATAAAAGATATTCTAGGTTGATAATCAGCGTTAATAGGTTCTTTTTTTAGATAAAGAGTTAAAATATCCGAGGCTAATTGAGGGGAAATTTTCCATTTCAGTTTTGGGAAAATCTCGTAACCATCGCCGCCATGGGCCAGAAAATCGACCGAGACCAGGTTGTATTTGGTTTTAGGGTTGATAGGCTTCCAAGCTTTACCGTTCCAGACGTTGGCCTCTTTAACTCGAGCTTCTCTCTGGGCGGAGGTTTGAAAAATCACTTGGAGTCCGGCGATCTGTAAAAATTTGCCGGAGTGCCCTTTATCTTTTTGAACCGAGTAATTTAAGACTTCCAACAGCTCCTGGCCACTGATTTTGGTCTCCGCGGCGAAGTTCTCATATGGCAAAGAGGCGAGGATATCGCCCAGGGAAACGTCGCCCACGGGTAGTGGGGCTCTGATGGAACCAGCGTTGACCAAGGCTATCTGAGCTTGGGGATGGGAGTCTAACAAGGCTGAGGCCACCAGGTCGCCAGAACGACATTCCTGTTGGCGGCAGGTGTAGGCGGTGGGTTCTAATACTTTATCCGAGCCAGGGACGTTGATTTGGCCAACTTTTTGGCTTAATAGATTTTGGATGGACAGAGACAGGGCGTCCAAGAAGACTCGCGTGGTCAGGCTCTCGGGGGGAGCCTTTAAAGTGGCGATGGTTTGGTCGGTGATGGGCCATGGCCCCCCAGACCAGTGGATGGGTTGACCTTTTTCGTTAAACTCGGTCTGTAAAAAACCCAGATATCGGCCATGGGAACCACCGGTGACCACCAGAACCGATTGGCCAGTGGGCGATTTAACCACCGTTGGGTAAGGGCCTTTGGAGTTGGGCAATTCGCCTAAAAGAGTATGGGAGTGCCCACCCACGATGATGTCCAGGCCTTCCACCTCGGCCGCGAGCTTTATATCTTGATCTAGACCGATGTGGGTGAGGGCGACGATGATGTCCACGCCCTGGGCGGAGAGCTTTTGGATGGAGGCGGTTAAAGCTTTTTTCTCGTTAATCAGCTCAAAAGGCTGGTTTTTTTGATTACCCACCAAGTCGCCATAAATGTTCTGGTCGGAGGTGGTTAGACCCACCAAGCCGATTTTACGGCCTTTGACTTCGATTATGGCGTGGGGAGCGAGATTTTTCGGCCTAAGTTTAGCGTTTTTGACGCTGAGGTTGGCCGAAATGACCTGAGCCTTTATTTGGTCGGCGAACGCTTGGAAAGTCGCCACGCCTGAGTCAAACTCGTGGTTGCCAGGAACAAAGAATTGGTAACCCAAGGCGTTTAAGACGAGAAAAGTGGGGAGCCATGAATGAACCCGCCAAAATAACGTCCCTTGAAACTCATCCCCGGCGTTCAACAACAGGGCGTCTGGATATTGGTTTTTTAAGGCCTTGATGATCCTCTGGAGACGTAAGCTACCTCCCGAGCCGCCTGGGCAAATGGATTGGTGGCAGATCTTGTTTTTTTGATCAAAGCCGCTGTAATTGGCGTGATTGTCATTGGAGTGGAGGATGTTTAAGTTATAAGCGCTGGGATTGGCGGAAGGCTCGGCCATAACGGAAGGCGATAGGTGGCCAAAAACCAAGGTGGCTAGCGAGAAGACTAGGAACTTGGGGAACCAGCTCGAGCGATTTGTGGGAAAAGACATTAGTCGCCTCAATTGACCGAATGACGAATATAGTAATAAAAGATGATGGTTTGATTCAAGGGATAATTTTGATGGCTTCGCGAAAACCCTAGTTTAAAGAAATCGTCAAGAAAAACAGTATTAATTTCAATAACTTATCTATTATGATTTTTGAATTTTAGATTTCTCGCGGAACCATCAATTTTATTCCCGCTAGGAGACGGTCAGCTTAGTCGCGCACTTTTGGGCGTGGAATTGGCTTAGCCGATCTTTAACCGCCGCCCCTGGCCTGCCAGCTAATTTTGCCTAAAAAGGGTGATTATCATAAATTAGGTCATTTTTAGTTGGCCAAGGAAGCTAAAAAACAGTCCTCTGACCCCAGAAAGCCTGATTATACCATCAAAAAGTGCTCTTGTCGCGCTCTAATTTTTTAAAGAGGGCCATTTTTGTAGACTTTCGGTATGTATCATGGGATTTTGACGGTAGGTTTATTGCCAAAATCAAAACAGGCGCCTCGAAGTCGGGAGCTAACCACTATTTTTATAGACTCATGGCTACCTACCGAGTTAGCGCCTCGGGAAGACCTCGGAGGCGGACTAGCCTCAATTTTGGAGCTGGCTACTCGTTGCCCAGCGAGCTTTGGTCACAACATATCTAATTATGATCGAGCGAATTCTTTCTGGCCCCCCTCTTTGTTTTCATGTCCGCCTGAGGTGGAACAGCGAACCCAGAGGTTAGTAAAGGAAATTAGACGAGTAAAAGACGACTCTACTACTTTCAACGATAATAATAACAATGTTTATCTCCATGGTTATAATGTTAACGATACTCAAGTAAAAAATCTTTGTTCCATCCAAATTGGAAACAACAGGATCAGCCTCGAATCGCCGAACTAACGACAAGATATCATGGCCGAAAGAAAGTTAGGCGTTATGACGCTTTTCAGGCGAAACCTGGCTCAAGCGGCCGTAGCCTGATGGTCTCGCCTAAATATTTTTCGGCCCAAGATGGGTCAATCAGGTGAGAAAGATCCCGGTGTTTTTTCTGGCGGTCGCGGAGAAAAATATCGACGGATCTAGAGCGAAGATTCCGCCGACCCGAGACTCTTCACGCTCAATTGGAGCCGCGCACTATCTAGCAGTCGCTGGGAAAGAACCACGGGAAAAACTTCAGCCAGATGGACGGTTATTGAGTTAAAAAAGGTGATTAATGATATTATTTTTAATTAATTTATACCGTAAATCGATGTAGGCGCGAAGGGCGATCCTGGCCTCCGCGTCAGACTCCGCGTCAGAATAGCAAGCGAAATTGAGGGCGCGTTGGACGTTGGAACATCATATTGAACTTAACGGCGTCCAGGATTTGATTGTCGGTCAAATCAAATAGTTCTGGAGGACGACCAAACTAGAAGAGTTCGGAGATCCTGGGTGGGGCGTCCATTATTGAAACAAAAAAGCTTGGGCGCCTGATCCACCGGGAGGGCGGGAAGGATCACAGTTCTAAATGTTTCAGCCCAAGACTCTCTAAATCTTTCTACAAGTAGTCGTTATCTCTGTCAGGGCTAAAATGTCAGGCCATTATAGGAGCGCTGTCAGCGGCGTTGACTGGGTCGCGGGTAATCATGATGGCTTTGCGAAAACCCTAGTTTAATGGGAATCCTCAAGTAAAAGAGTATTAATTTAAATAACTTATAAATTAGGATTCTTGAATTTTGCCTTTTCGCGAGACCACCAATCATGGTCGCCTCGGCCCGTTCACTAGGCTTAGATCTTAATGATAATACACGCCTAGGCGCGAGTCAATAGAAAAATGAGATAATTGGTATAATTATTTTTGATTTGACCCCGAAACGACCGTTGTTCCGTCATGGGTCAGGGGGCGGGAAGGTTTCCGCCTGGGAATCAGTATTTAATCGGCCAGAAATAGCTCACAACCTAGGTGGAGAGCTGATCGCCAAAACGTTGAAGAATTAGGGGGTATAAATTTTAGGGTTTTGGATAGACGCTTTTGGGCTAACCCCGACTTTCTGCTTGAATTTATCGCTGGGCTCATAAATGGGCTACGCCAGCCATCACATGGACAACGGCTCCTAATTTTAAAATAATCTCAAAAGAATTTGATTTTACTTCCTGGGTCTGGTATGATAATATGGTATTTAAACGATAGTGGAGGTCGCCATGACTATCATAAAAAAAAACATTGAGATTCCAGCTGACTCGGCGTTTGAAACTGGATTTGGAATTGGAGTCGCCAGATAGTCTTCCACCAGGAAAAGCTGAGCTCATTTTGAACATCACTCCCGAGGATAGGCCTTATGGTAAAGCTATTATATCTCACTTTGGCTGTTTGAAAGGCGCTACCGCTTTTGGTGAAGATTTTGTTGAATTTCAACGAAAAATTCGCGATGAATAAATAAAATTATAAACTAGTTATCAGTTATTAAATTATTTCACTATCTTATTTACTTAAATTTAGCCAGTAAATAAAATTTTTTTTTCGATTGTTGTTAAACTGAATTAACGCTGAAAATGGCTTTGGACAATTAGACGGTCTTTTTACCTCTTGGCTGATGTTCAGGACATATTTCAATCGGGCGCGAGTTGAAGAAATTTACACTTTTCGACAGGTTTCAAAATGTCAACTAAAAGAATAAAATTAGCTTCTGGTCACAGTGATTTTAGTGAAATAAGAACTAAAGGCTTACTTTATGTTGATAAAACTAAATATATTCACGATTTAATATCGGATGTTGAATATAAATATTGGTTTATAGCCCGACCTAGAAGATTCGGCAAAACTATGTTCGTTGACACCTTGGAACAATTTTTCCGAGGAAATGAGGAACTTTTTCAGGGACTTGATATTCATTCTAAGGGCCATGACTTTCAACCAGCGCCCGTCCTTCGACTGAATTTGGCTAGGAGCTCCAGCGATAAGAATGAGCTTAAGCAGTCCATTATCTCCCATCTGACGCGAATCGCCACTAAAGAAGGCCTGACTATAAAAAACCAAATTCCCGCTGAGGCGTTGGAGTGGCTCATTGCGGATCTCAGTGATAAAAATGAAGGCAAGCCTGTCGTAGTTCTTATTGATGAGTACGACAAGCCCATTTTAGATCATATTGATAAGCCTGAACTGGCTGAAGAAATGAGAGAAACTCTTCGGAACTTTTATATCGGACTGAAAAACTCTGAAAATATCCTGCGCTTCGTTTTTGTTACAGGTATTTCCAAGTTTGCCAAAACTGCCATCCATTCGGCTCTTAATAATCTCAATGATATTACTCATGAAAAAGAATACGCTAGTATTTGTGGTTACACTAAAAACGAGTTTATTGATAATTTTTCACCTTTATTTGATAATCTATTATCATCATTGATCACTTCTGGTATCTTGAAAAAAGGAGATAACCATAAAATTCTTACTAATAAAATTTTAGATAAATATAATGGCTATAGTTGGGATGGTAAAACTAGAGTTTTAAATCCTTATTCGATTAATAATTGTTTTTCTAAAAATAAGTTAGCAAACTTTTGGATGAAAACTGGTCCACCTCTTATTCTCACTCACGTTATGTCCAAAGACCCAACCGCCTTCTTTATAGATAATTTAGAAAATATAAGTGAAGAGGATGTTGATGAAACAGAAATAGGCGATCTTAAACCTATTTCTATCCTTTTTCAAACAGGTTACTTGACCGTTGATAATGCCACTATTGAGAGCGAAAATACTTCTGACTCTGATAAGAAGTCCAATGAAGATGTTAATTATTTGTATTCATTAAAAATACCTAATAATGAGGTAATGAAATATTATAAAAAAAGCCTTTTTAACAATCTTTTTCCAGTATTAAGTAATTATAAAATTATAAATAAATTTCGAGCTGAGATTACAAGTTATATCCTCTCCAAAAAAGCTGATGAACTGGCTAATATCCTCCATTGTCAGTTGGCTAGAGTCGCTTATCCTCAACACGCTGACCGAACAAAGATGTGGAAAGATGAGCCCAAGCTAGGAGAATTTTTTTTCCACTCCATATTTCAAAATTTTTTCGATGGCCTAGGGTTAAAGGTCATTTCTGAAGCCTCCAGCTCAAGAGGTCGATCTGATATTGATATTATCTTATCTAATGATGTATATACTGTTCTAGAGATAAAATATATTTCTAAAATTACCGATAATGATAAATTACCAAAAAATTTAAATAAAAATATGAATAAAAAAGCTAATGAGGCTTTAGCGCAGTTGTTCAAGACATTACAAGACAAAAAATATAAAAATCAAGCCAGTACAGTAATTGTCGCTGGGGTAGTAGTTTATGATAGGGATATAGTGTTGGTTAAATTCGCTGACTAACGCGCGTACTTTAATAAAATGAATAATATATACTTTTGATGGATCAAGCGAAAGAGTAATATTTGAAGGAGTTTTAAATTATGAATAACAATTTCAATATCATTGTTACCAGTGAACCACCTTGCTATGTGGCCAAATCCCCAGACAACAGCGTCTGTTCTCAAGGTTAAACCAACCATTGAATACGCTTTAGCCAATCTAATTGAGGCTCTTGAATTTTATTACGAAGATGGCTCTCAGGATTTGTCGTGCCCTCAGCCTTGAGTTTTTCTGACGACAGTAGAAATAGTCCTTCATAAGTAGATTTAAAATAAGCTTCAATTAGTTCTGGCAAATTATTTTTATTAAACTATGAAAATTATTGTTTATATATTGTTGTAAAATATAACTAAGAAATTCAGGCGGGGCTAGTCCCAAAGGCGCCAATGATCCTGGAAATGAAAAGCCTGTAGAGACCAAAGCCAAGAGTCGATGATCGCGAGTTAATAGCGTCGCTCCAATGACCGCGGCTGTCGCGGCAATAATGGAGTCAGGTAATTTTAAATGAGTTTTACGCCTAAAGTTAATCGTATACTGTGTTACTTCTTGTGACAATGGTACTTCAATAAAATCGTTCAAAACAAATTGAACCCTAGATTCTTCATCTCCAGATAAATATCCAAATGACAAGAGTTCAATTTTAGAAATAATGCTGATATAACTAGCGTTAGCTAAAAAACTAGCTAATAGATCTAATTCATACTGATTCTTTAAGCAATAAATAAGAATATTAGTAGCAAATAGATATTTAGCGCTCAGCGCGAATTTTTCGTTGAAATTCAACAGAATCTTCGCCAAAAGCGGTAGAGCCTTTCAAACAGCCAAAGTGAGACATAATAGCTTTACCATTAGGCTTAGGCTCGGGAGTGATGTCCAAACTGAGCTCAGCTTTCCCTGGTGGAAGACTATCTGGCGACTCCAACTCCAGCTTCAAAAGTCGATCAGCTGGAATCTCAATGGTTTTCTTTATGATTGTCATGGTGACCTCCACTATCGTTTAAAGACTAGATTGACATGCCAGACTCAGGAAGCAAAATCAAACTCTTTTGAGATTATCTCAAAATTAGGAACCGTTGTAACCGTTGTCCATGTTGATGGTTGTCGTAGCCCATATATCAGTCAGGCGATAAACTTATCCCTGGGCAATCCGACCACGCTACTTGGCGCTGACCATCTGTATTTGATGAAGAAATTCTGTTATTTATGTAGTTTAGTAGAGGACGGGGGCGTCCACGTCCTCTACCGAAGTTAGTCTATTGCCGTACTGTTTAAGAAGGCCCTGGCCAAGGTAAAAACTACGCCTCGATCGGTCGCTAGCTTTTTATCTTGGACTTATGTATTATTAAAAAAATTTGGCTCTCAGACTATAATGGCGCGAATTTTCTTAACCGCCCTTAAACTGTTGGTAACTCTCTTTAGCGGGCTTTTTTAGCCTGTGGCCTTACGCGCGTTTATTTTCCAGTAAAACTCTGATTTTCTAAACTTATAATTATTATATATTTAATTCTTGTTTGTTATTATAAATCATTTTAAGTACATTTTAAAATTACTTCATTAAGGCTGACTTTAAGGAGGATGACGAATTGGCTAAAGAAAAAAATTTAACCACCGCCGCTGGAGCGCCGGTGGTGGACAACACCAATTCCGTAACCGCGGGCGACCGTGGCCCCATCGTTATTCAAAACCCTTGGCTACTGGAAAAATTGGCCCATTTTGACCGCGAGGTCATCCCGGAAAGACGGATGCACGCGAAAGGCTCAGGGGCGTTTGGAACTTTCACCGTCACTCACGACATCACCAAGCTGACCAAAGCCAAGGTCTTCGCCGAAATTGGCCAAAAAACGGAAGTCTTCGTCCGTTTTTCCACGGTGGCTGGGGAACGCGGCGCGGCTGACGCCGAGCGCGACATTCGAGGTTTTGCCATAAAATTTTACACTGAGGATGGCAACTGGGATCTCGTTGGCAACAACACGCCTGTCTTTTTCCTACGCGATCCTCTGCGTTTCCCTGACCTTAACCACGCGGTTAAAAGAGATCCCAAAACTAACCTGCGCTCAGCCCAAAACAATTGGGATTTCTGGTCTCTGTTGCCCGAGGCCCTTCACCAAGTCACCATCACGATGAGCGACCGGGGTCTGCCCTTAAGTTACCGACACATGCATGGCTTCGGTAGCCACACTTTTAGCCTGATTAACGCCCAAAACGAGCGCGTCTGGATCAAATTCCATCTGGACACTCAACAGGGCGTCAAAAACCTAACCGACGATGAAGCGGCCAAGATAGTCGGTTCCGACCGTGAGAGCCACCAGCGCGATCTTTTTGAGGCCATAGCTCGAGGCGAGTTCCCTCGTTGGAATATGTTTATTCAGGTCATGACCGAAGAACAAGCCAAGAATCACTATGAAAACCCATTTGACATAACCAAGATTTGGCCTCATAAAGAGTTTCCAAAAATCCCGGTGGGCGTTTTAGAGCTCAACCGCAATCCCGAAAACTACTTCGCCGACGTTGAGCAGGCCGCCTTTAACCCCGCCAATATTGTTCCAGGGATTGGCTTATCGCCTGACAAACTTCTCCAAGGTCGATTGTTTTCCTATGGAGACGCCCAAAGGTATCGTTTAGGCGTCAATCACCATTCCATCCCTGTTAACGCCCCCAGAAATAGCCATCACGCTTACCATCGCGATGGTCAGATGAGAGTTGATGGCAACTACGGGGCCACCCTGGGCTACCAACCCAACAGTTTTGGCCAGTGGGCCGAACAACCAGACAAACGCGAGCCTCCGCTAGAGCTGAAAGGGGCTATGGATTCCTACGAGCCCAAAGCTGACGCCACTGATGACTGTTTTAAATATCCCGGCGCGCTTTACCGGTTAATGACTGACTCTCAGCGAAGAACGCTTATTGACAACACCGCCAGAAACATCGACGGCGTCACCGAAAACGTCCAGGCCCGTCACGCCGCCCATTGTTACCTGGCTGACCCCGAGTACGGAACCCTTCTAGCCGAGGCCCTTAAACTTGACTTGGGCAAGGTTAAAGAGCTGGCCAAAATGACCCATGACGAGCGCGTGAAGGCTACTAGCGCGATTTAAGGCTATCTTAGCCGTCAACATTTAACGCGGTTTAAACAACCATAAAAGCTTTCTCAAAGGCGCTTAAATCGCTATTTTTGAAAGCTTTTATTATTCTAAACTAACTAAGAAATCTAGGATTAGAGGAAAGCTCATGGGATCCGTTCGCGGATCCTTAATGTGGATGAATTGATTAACGCGCTTAAAGCGCGTAAGGAGAATAACAGCGAGGAATATTGTTATAAGACGCCCGATCTGGATCGCGATATCGTGGCCTTCGAGGCGTTATCGACCGTTCATAAAGCGGCGCGATTGATTTACCTCAATAAAACTGGCCACAACCCATGTCTGGATCTTTAACGAGCTATTAGCCCGCTAGAGGTCTACTAACCCGACACACAAACGAGGCGTTTCAACGCTTTCTAAAACATGTTATCCCATCTCCGCTCGCGTTTTCCTTATTCTATTGGCGTTTTGGCTCTCAACTCCCGCGTATTCCCAGGATGGCGGCCAATGGTCAGATTTCAGCGCTAAGGGTAATCCCAAAACCGCGGGACATAATTTTAACCTACAACACCCGCCATACTTGGGAAAGGCTTCTGATTTTCCTCAAAATGAATATATACAACTATTTCTGGTCGAATAGGCTATCTCCGTATCCGTTCACGGGATCTTAACCACACAAACATTCACTCATACCAGAACACTGTTCAACATCCGTTAACGATTGGTTTGATCATAGACCTTATAGTTGGGTTGATCCCTAAGCCGGGTAAGGCATTCAGGAAAATGAGCCATAAGTTAACGCGCGACGTCGCCTCATACGCCTCTCACGCGAAGAAAAAAATTACCGAGGCAATTAAAAATTTGCCCACTATGTTGGCCAGTCATGAAAAAATAATTGTATAAATAAGAGTTTCCTAATCTGCCGGACTATAGAAAACCGCTGGAACCTTTTGATTCATTCCCCCTAACGGTCGGTGCCCCCACATTGAGTGTGACTTTTTGCGGGTTTTGACAGAA
>JAISYP010000052.1 GCA_031269825.1 Deltaproteobacteria bacterium | reverse complement strand
TTATTTCTTTTAAAACAATTTTAAATATTATAGCTAGTTAATATGCCTAATTAGGTTATAATATTAGTATTTTAAGTCAGTCAGTTTCAATCTATTTTTCCCATGAAAATCCGTGATTAGGTGAAAACCGGGGCCAGCCAGATTGGAATGGGAAAATACTTCCGGAAACTCCATTTTCCAGTTAAAAAAGCCGAAAACATCCCGCGTTTTTTTCATTTCGCTTTCCCAGGCCGCCAGTTGGGCTCTATCTTGGGCTGACTCCTTCTGGCCCAGATGACGGGCGTTTAAGAGGGAGAAAATGGGGGGCAAGGGAGATATTTTTTTAATCCTTAAAATATCTAAATAATTAATAAAATTTAAATGATAATTAATATTATTAATATCATTAATATTTGAAATTAAATTATTATAAGCTAGATCATCTGTAGATAAATGATTGGAGGAGCTTGGTTGGTTAGTAGTTAAGTCATCGTCATAATTAAAAGACATAATATTATTATTAAGTTTAGTTAAATGATTAATTAAGTGATTTTCAAAAAGGTCATTCATGCCCATCGAGCTTAAAGAGCTAATATCAGAGCCCATTAAACTATCGCCATATTTTATATGGCGATCGATTATGGGAGCTGGAACGCCATAAATAAAGGTCTCCGCTAGAAGGGAAAGTTTGGCTATTTCCACGGCTAAATTTGAGCGATCAACGCCATAGATGGTATGTTTTAGCAAAAGACGCTTTAAAGCCGCGCGTTTGTCCTGGGGTTTATCCAAGGGCTCTAGACCCAATTTAACGCGACGATCATTTATATAGGCCATTTCTCGCGATAAAAGTCGGTTTAATTTTTTGTCCTGATCCGCGCTCAACCGAGCCATGGCTTGGTCGGCCAAGACGGACAACGCGACGGTCAATAAACGCCCACCACCGCAAGCGCAATCTAAGACGCGCAAATCCAGGATGGAGCCCGCGCTCCCCAGTCCTTCCAATTGGCGTTTAACCCCCCCAGTGACCAAAGGCCAAGCCAGGGAGTCAGGGGTGTAGTAGCCGCCACTGATTTTTCGGTTATTAGATGAGTTAACTAAATACAAAGAATCTTTTGGTAACTCTCTTTTAATTGACAAAGGATGGTTAAGAAAATCTAGACCTTGTTTATCAATAAAACCTTCAAATTTATCCTTTTGATGGCGCTGGGAAACAACGTAATAGAGGTCAACCTCGGCGACGCGGAATTCAAAATTCAAAAGAGCCTCGTAGATGGTCACCAAATTATGGGGGGAAAAATCCTCGATAAAATCGCGATCGAGTGGTTGGCCATCATCATTATATTTGAAAAGGTTATCAAAAATTAAACTGAGCTGGTCATCTTGGATAACCAAATCGGGAGTTAAAAGCGGGTTTTGTTCGGGAGCGAAGAAGCCAGCGCCTAAAAATTCCAGGCCCAGATTTCGCTCGCTAGGCGCGAAAAGTTGGAAAAGCCTGATCAGGGAATTCCAGCCATGGCTTTGGTGGGCAGACGGATTAAGCGCTGATATAATACTTTTTAGTGATAAATTATTGTACGTTGGATGGTAATTAAGTTCAGCTTGATGACGCGTCTCAAAATAGGCGATGAACATTAGACGGAAAAGAAACTTCAAACTGGCCTCAAAAATGAGGGCCAGACTCGCGGCGTCGGAGCGACGACCGTTGGCCTTGAGCCAGGTTAGGCCAATTTCCTCAAACAGGGAGAACTGTCCCTCGGCGCCATAGATCAAATTTCTAAGATTGGATTTTTGGCCAGGACGTCTGATCTTATTTCTTTGGATAAGTTTGTCGATGTTGGCTTGGCCACCAGGGGGAACAATATAGTTAGCCGCCTGAAACACGCGCCAAAAAATCTCAAAACTGGCCCGATCCCCATTTTTTAGGATTTCCCCCAAATCAAAACCTAGGTAGTTTTTGTCCAGCGAAAAAAAAGAATTGTCTAACAAACACCATTGAAACCCATTGGTCAGAAAGGCTCGGGTTCCCTTTAATTGTCGCGTCCAATCGCGAAGCTGAAAATGGGGATGGTTTATTTGACCGGCGTTGGTGGTATTAAAAATAAAAGGACAATGTGTATATTCTAGCGCTATATCAATGTTATTTAAATTTGAAAATTGTTTATTAAGATTATTTATAGTATAATTATCAAATGATTGTTTATTAGAAAATAGTATAGTGTTTATATTTTTACTATTAAAAGGATTTATATTAATTTTATCATATAAATAATACCAATTAAGTTTTGACAACATGGGTAATACATAATTATTAAATATATTAATAGTGTGAGGGCTCCTTGAGCTGGAGCTATTTATTTGGCAATATAACTTAGAAAAATAATTAAAATTATCATCAATATTTAGAACTTGAGGTAATTTATGGTTAAAAATGTCGACTAAGGCTCGCGCCTCTAAAACGTTGTTTATAATAGGTTTTGGCATATAACTTTCACTAATTAAACATTAATTTGGTAGCCTAAGGCCGCCAAAGCGAACAGAACCCCCGGACAAACGCTTGCGCGTTTATCCCCTAAAAGCCATTTAGAGCCTAAAAAGTTTCAAGGCGCGTATTAACCAAAAATCAAAAATCATACATAGCGAAAAACTAGATCATAGCCTAAATCATTTTTTTAGGGATGTCAAGAACATTTTTCTAACTTGCCATGGGTTAAATTTCTAATTTTAAAACTAACAATTTACGCGGCCACGAAAATATTTTATTCATAGTTTATTGCGAAGAGAGCGCGTTTTTGTGATGTTAGAGGTATATAATAAAATTGTCAAAATATATATATGATTTAAGTAAAAATTAGACGATAATCTTTAATTTTTATTTGTATTGTTTACTTTATATCGATAATAAATTAATTGAATGGAAATTTAAACTGGAAATAAACATTTTTTGCGGCTTCAGACAATCTTCTCCTTTACTAATGGGTGGACACAAACCAAAGCGAACTCTTCCGTCTCTTAACGACAATAGTTAGACATTTGAAAGAGCGAGGCCAGGTCAATGAATGTTGGCGGTGACGATTCATTTCATAACCACAAATTATCCGTGGGTATTGTTGGTTGTCTAGAGGAAATGATAGAGTAAATATTGGCTAGCGTAGGCGAACTTGATAAACGTCTCAAAAATATTGTTACCACAACCGATGTTATAATTATTTGGTTAAGGTAAAACGGACAAAGTTATTAAGTTTCATCGCTGGCGCCAGCGGCGTCGCCAGTGGTTTCGGGGTCAAAAAATTTAATTAGATTTTGACGGTTGGCGGCTCAGTGGACAAAATAATTTTCAATTGAGCCGCTTGTTCGCGATCCAGCGCCCCAATTTGGATTATCGGAAAAATCTTCCCTAGGCTATGACCCGAGCCAGGATAACCTGAGGTTAAAACAGCCACCGCCATGATTATGGGGAGCGATTCGCTTGGGCGAGGGGAGTCAAAACTAAGGTTTTTAGTTGGCCGAGCTCGGCCCGTCTTTTTTCGCGGGCCATGGGCGCTAGACGCGGATATAATCGCGACGGGCAAGAGTCAGCGGAATTTAAAGACTGGGCTAACTGGCTGGGGGCCAGCGCCACCAAGCTCAAAAGTAACTTTGGCGACGGAAATCATCGTCGAGGATAAAAAAAATATTGACGCCCGTTGATATTGATACGTCGGATATTTTTCTAATTTTAGCGCCAAATTTTAGGTTATTCTTTTTTTATTAGTTATTACGCGATAAAATTATCATAATCTTTTTCTAATATTTTCTAGATAGGTTGGTTTTTTTGATTTTAGAACTTTAAAGTTGGCTAAAATATTATTCATTTCCTCTGAGGTTAGGTCATAAAGACGGGCGACCTTCAGTTCCAGGTTCGCTAACCGGTTTTCCAAGGCCACGGTGGAGTCAAGCGCCTCTCGTCCCTCGGCGTTAACGAACGGCGCCAGATCCTGACCCAGCTCGGGGTGATAATAGAGACTGATCGCGGCGGAGTCGCGGATCAAATCCACATAGACCGGGTTGGCGGCCAACTCTTGATCGGTGGGCTGAGGGATGGGCAGCCGGAAAATATGGGTTTTGTTGACGTTAATGGTCACCGAGGCGCGCAAAATCCAGTCCAAGGTCAAGCTGTTGAGGATGGCCTGGACAAAAAGCGGTCTGGCTAGGGATATTATCTGGAAATCAACTGTCCTTTTCTCTAGATCCAGGGCGTAATGACCAGCTATCGACAGCCAGAGGGAGTTTTGGGCCCCAATGTTTCTCGGAACCAGGGCAGAGATCAAGGTTCTTTCGTTGGTGTCGCTGGCGATGGCTCGGATGGCTAGACGCGGGAAGCGCCTTTCTGGGACGAGGAGCGGTTTTGGGCCCTCTTTTTGACTTATCCCCAAATAGTTTAATATTTTTGACCAGTTAAAGCCACCGTTAAAGACCTTTTTAAGGCTCATATCGCTAGCGAATTGAGCTTTAAGGTCGTTTATAAGCCTAAAAATTAGACTGTTTAGCGAATATTCGTCCAACTCCTCTGGATCAAGCCAATACTTCGGTTCCACCGCCAAAGCCTGGTAATGCCAGATCATCTCCCCTTTGTAGAGGGGCAAAAAATGGGCTCGCCTGGTCTCGTGGAAAATATTCTTGTCATTGGTGGCGTGCAGCTCATTGCGGAAATCGAGCCACCCAGGATCGAGAGAGGGGAATTTCGAATAAAGCTTTTTCAGGGTTGACAGGTCGTGGCCGCCGTCAGTCTCTAAGTAAGCCCAATTTTTGGGCGAGGAGCCTTTAACGTCCGACAGGGAATAGGGAAAACGGCCTTCTTCCTTGGCTAAGATCCGCGGATCGGTCAACATGAAGCGGACTTGGGCCACTTGGTCGGGATCCGGCGTGTTTTCGATTTGAGCCAGCCCAAATTTATAGCGAGGGTGGACATGGGGAAAGATCCGTTTTTTATTCTCAAAACCATCAAAACGAACCAGTCGGCCTTTTTCTAGGATATTTTTTCGCAATCGCGTCGAGCCGTCATCGGTTAGGAATGAAAGCGGGAGAATGTAGCTTAATGAACCCCCCGGGGCTAATAAATTCCAGGCTTTTTCCATAAAAAACCGAAAAAGGTTGTTGTCCCCGTTGCCTTGGCTTAAAGGGAACTTCTTAGTTAGGTATTCATTATACAGTTCCGCCCGCCTCTTTTCCTGGTCGTATTTAGCTCGGATGTCCGGTTGAGCCAGTAGATCGGTGGCGATGGCCTTTTTTTGGCTATTGGGCGAGGTTCGGTAGTTGGGGTGGTATTGGACGAAAAAAAGAGGTTCTTCAAATTTGGTCTTGTCCCAAGGGGGATTGCCTACAATCAGGTTAAATCCAGGGCCAAACAGGTTTAAAGGGGAAAAAACTTCGGCGAATTCAATTTTCCAGTTGAAAAAGCCGTAAATTCGCCTAGTTTGTTCGGTTTCGTCCGCCAATCGCGCGAGGTCATTTTTCTCGGTGGCGGTTATAGCTTGTCCCAGCTGGCGGTCGTTCAATTTCGCGAAAATTGGTGGCAAAGGATAGATTTTTTTGACTTTTAAAATATCTAAATAATTATTAAAATTAACATAATAATTAAGTTCATTAATTTTTGGTAATATTTTGTTGTAATATCTGTCTTTTATATTTATGATGTCGTTATCAGGAGAGGTGGGTAAGGCGCTTAACGCCGCGATTTCTTCGCTCAACTGGCGCAGACGTTGAAGCAAACCACTCTCCAGGGGGGCTTTGGTGGCGGTTGGGGCCAACGACGCCAGATCCGAGCCCATGAGACTGTCGCCACATTTAACGCGTCCGGCCAGAAAAGGGGCGGGGGCTCCATAAATGAAGCTGTCGCTCCATAGAGCCCACTTGGTTAGCTCCACGGCGAAGGGGGAGCGGTCAACCCCATAAACGCTCCTTTTTAAAAAAACCCGTTTCAAGACCGCGACCTCATCCAGGGACATGGGGTCAGAATAGAGACCCAGTTTTCGGCGGTTCGCTTTGATAGCGTCCATTTCCTGGCGCGACAGGCTCTTTAGTTTCGGATCCGCGTCCGCGTCTAAACGTTTTAGGCCTTGGTAGGCTAGAACGCCTAAAGCGACGGTCAACAATTGGCCACATCCACAAGCGCAATCGAGGATCTTTAGATCGGCTAGGGAGTGATTTTGGAATGGCCCGGCCAGTTGGCTGACCACGCCCTGAGTCACCAAGGGCCAGGCCAGGGCGTCCGGGGTGTAGTAACTGCCACTGATTTTGCGATGGTTATGGAAATTAACTAGATATAAATCGCCCTTTTTATATTGTCTTTTAACTGAGAGGAGATTTTTTTGGGTTTGTAATTGTTGTTTTTCAAAATAGCCTTCCATTGATGGTCGACGCTTGTGGGAGCTGGCGTAAAATAATTCCGTCCTCGCGACGCGGAACTCAAATCCCAAAAGCCCCTCGTAAATGGTTCCCAGCTGGGCGGGGGAAAATAAGGCCTGGTTAATACCCGCGTTTTCTAGATCCGGGGCCGCGTTAAAAAGACTATTGAAGACGCGCGCGAGAGCCGCGTCGCTAAAAACCTCGCCCTGGCTCAGCAAAGGGGCTTTTTGGGGATCAAACAGGTCGCTTTCCAGCGGGAATTGGGCCATCGCCCACTTTCCATCAGCTACGGCGGCGAAAAGCGAGCGCAATTTTAGCCAGCCCTGGTATTGGTTAGAAGTTGGCTTGACGCTGTGGCGGATGGACTTTAAGGTAACCTTTGGCTCTATTGGGGGCTTATCTAGCCCAGGATTATCTAGCGTGGTTTTATCTAGCGTGGTTTTATCTGGGCTGGCTAGGGTTTTTCCCTCAAAATGAGTTAAAAGGGTTAGGCGGAGGAAAAAGATAAGGCTTTGCTCAAAGACCAGATTCAAATTGGTGGGGTCACTACGACGGTCGTTGGCCACAAATAAGTGGCGGCCAATGTCCTCAAACAGGGAAAACTGATCATCGAAACCGGTGATGGCGCTCCAGAGTCGAGAAAAATTATCCTGTTGAAATTGTTGGTCTTTTTGGCGGACAAGTTCAATTTTTGGCTGGCCATTAGGCGTTGGCTGAAAGTTAATCGCGCTCAATAGGTTCCAAAAAAGCTCAAAATCGGCTAGATCGCCTGTCGCCAAGATTTTGTCCAAGCTAAAGGCGAGGTATTTTTTGTCTAGGCTCGCCGGGTTGTTGGCCAGGAGCCATTGTCGGCCATTGGTCAAAAAACCCCAAGCTTGTTTTGATTGGCGTAAACGCTCCCGTAGGCGCCAATAGGGATTGGTGATTATTGAGGTTTGGTGGTTGTCTAGCTCAAGGGTGGCTGGCTGGATGGCTAAAAGCGGCCACGATTCGGAAACAACCGTTTGGCGGGTGTTTTTGTTTAAGGTTAAAAAATTTAAATAGGCGGTTTTGTCAGCGAAAAGCCGGAGGTCAGCGCCGGAATCAGGGTCAGTAATATCCGCGTCCTCTGGCTGAACATAAAACCAACCGAGAGCCTGGACAAGGGGAAAAATTATTTGGTTATTTAAGGTTTTTCCATTGAAATTATCCATCTCCATGTTGTTATTAAATAAAGCTTGGCAGAAGTTAAATTTGTCTTGGGCGTTCGTTAGGGGAGACCAACAAGACGCGCCTTTGGTGGCCAGAAAAGCCCGGTCAAAAAGGTTATTGAAAATGTTGGCCATAAAGTCTCCATCCCCAGGCGACGTGGGGGTTCCTTTGGTCTTTCCGCCGCCCTTGGACGCGGCCCGATATTATCGACCGTTTGGCGGCGAACTTGGGCTGAGGCAAAGCTAGGTCTACCCAGCTTTAAAGTAAAATGATCGAGCGATTTAGGGATAGCGGACTTTTAGCCCCGGTCAGCCCGTGGTCGACCGATCCAGAGGCTAACCAGGGTGAGGGCCAGAAAAAAGAGCGCGTCATTAAGGTCAATCAAGCCTAAGGCGAAATGGGAGAGCCTAGGGGCGATGGCTAAACCCTGGGCCAGGTAGGCGGCCCAGGGCGGCAAATAAGGGGCGGCCCAACCCAAAGACCATAAAAAAGCCAAAACGCCTAGGGAGGTCAGGGCGGCGGCTAGGGGCGAGGAGGTCAGGGTGGCGATGGCTAGACCCAGAGCCGAGAACGCGGAGATCAAAAGGGCTAGCCCTAAGGCCGAGGACAAGAGAACCGCCAAGGAACCCACGCCCATAAACCAAATGACCAAAAAGGGCAATAAGCTTAAGCTGGTCAAAAGACCCAGAGTCATGACCGCCGCTAGATATTGGCCGAGGATTAGTTCCCAGGGCGATAAAGGCCAGGCGAGGAGCAGATCCAGATGCCCGCCTTGGGCGTAAGGCGACATGGAGCGCATGGTGGTGAGGGGGGAAACCAAGAGTATAACGAGCCCTAGGTTAGTCAGGCCATTACTAAATATAGATAGATCCGCGCTTAAAAGTCGTCCTCGGGCCAGGGCTCCGAGGTTGGCGGTGGCGTGATCGGCCACGGCGTTATAAAAAAGAACGCCAGCTATCCCTAAAAACACCAAAAGGGCTAACCCGCCGGAGGGGTTGGTCCAGAAAGCTCGGAACTCCGCCCAGGCCAGAAGACGGATTCGTCGGGGGTTAATGATCGGCGCGCTCATTAGTCTCCTTTAAATAACCAATTTCATAATCCGGCCCTAACTCGAGCCAGCTTTTTTGAGCGATTAAATGGCCGTTATAGAGGATGATGGCTTGGTCGGTCACTTTGGCCACTTCCGCGATGACGTGGCTGGAAATGAGAAAACAGACCTCCGGGGAAAATGATTTTAACAAATTTCTGAGCCGGGCCACCTCTTCGGGATCGAGACTAATGGTCGGCTCGTCTAGAATTAATAGACGCGGCTCGCCCAGTAAAGCGATGGCTAAGGCCGCTTGGCGACGGGAGCCTAAAGAGAGTTGACCGGCCAAACGGGGCAATTTGGTTTTTAGACTTAAGGCCTCGGTCAAAAAACCGATCCGCTCGCGCGTTTTTGCTTTACTAAGTTCCAGAAACGCCGCCGTTATTTTTAGGTGTTCCTCGACCGTTAAATCTGGGTTTAAGGGAGCCCTTTCCGGTAGCCAGCCCAATAAACCAGGTCGACGCCTCGCTTCCCCTGGGGACAAATTCGCCACGGTCACTCGGCCCACGTCCGGGGCTAAGGCGCCGCCGATAATTTTTAAAAGCGTGGTTTTCCCGGCTCCATTGGGCCCCAACAAAGCCACCCGGTCGCCCGCGTCTAGCTGGAGGTTAATGTCCACGAGGGCCTTTCGTGGGCCAAAGGAACGCCCTAGGCCGGAGACGTTAAGAAAAGTCATGAAATTATTGGCTCCCTATGGGATCGTGGGTTCCCAGAAAATAGCGTTCTAAGGCGCCAACAATAAAATGAGGTCGCCGCTTGGCCTGGCCGGTGACGCGCGCGCTGGAGACCGCCAAGGCGAGGGAAGAGCGTTTTATCAAAATATGATCTATCGACGCGCCTAGAGGGAGTTAATCCGAAAGCCACCGGGAAGGGGGATGAATAAGTTGGGCGTCAAACAATTTTCCAGAAAGATTAACCTCAAATCGAGCTCCCCAAAAATAGAGCGAGCGAGTATACGCTGGGATTGGGAAGAGCTAGAAAAAATTGAGCCTCGCGGTTTAACCAGTTTTCGGAGCTAAAAGTTAAAGGGAGGTTATTTTAATTCGCCTAGCTTGTATTTTTTCTTTAAAGTTTTCCAGAAGGGATCCGCCATGAGTTGTTTGAGACCTTGGTTTAAGGTCAACATTAATTCCGGGTTTGCCTTGTGGATCCCAAAGGCGAACTGTTCCGCGGGGATGCCGGCCGAACCGACTATTTTTAGGGAGAGGCTTTTAGTGATTTCGGCCGCTGGGGCGTCGTTCATTACCACCGCCATGATTCGGCCGCTGACCACGTCGTTGGCCGCTAGCTCTGGCGAGGGGTAGTCCTCCAGAGTGTAGTCACGGCCATCAACGCCGTTGGATTTTTTCATGGAGTTAGCTTCCGAAGTCCCACGCTGAACGCCGATCTTGTGGCCGCCGGTTAGGACGTTCTCCGCCGTCAAGGTGGAGTCTTTACTAACCAGAACCACCTGGTTGACCGTCCAATAGGGAGTGGTGAAGGAGATTTGAGTCGACCTCACCGCGGTGATGGATAGACCCGAGGAAACTATGTCGATTTTTTTGGCCATAAGATTGGCGATTAGGGAGTCCCACTCTAAGGACTGGTGGTTGACTTTGAACCCAAATTTTTGAGCGATCCAGTTGATGGATTCAATGTCAAATCCGTTGATCTGTCCATCGTGGTCAATAAACGCGAAGGGGGGAAAATTAGCGTCAACGCCGTTGATGATAGTTTTCCCCGTCAGGTCAGCCAATAAGGGAGAGGCGGCTAAAGTCAAGATGAAAAGACAAGTAAACAGAATTTTTTTCATGAAACAATCCTTCTAAACGCTGTCCCGGTGAAAGGCGTCCATGATCAGAGAAAATATAATAGCGAAAGACCTCAAAAGGCTCAACGGTTTAAGTCAAAGCCTAAAAGTTTGAGGATGGAGCTATTATAATAGAAGAACGGTTTTTTGCCAACGGAATTTGGGCTTTCCGCTCCATTTATAAGGCTCTAACCTGTCCAATGGCCAATGGTTGATGACCTCGCGAGAAGGACTAAAAGCGGAAAATAGTGTTTTTAACTTTTTGATATTATTACTCTTTTTTTACTATTTTCTTGAAACTGGGGCTTCGCGAAGTCATCCTGGTTTTTTGACCAATTATTATTAAAGGCCCAGACCTGGGATCGTGGTGGCTAAAAAACTGGTGATGATAGATATCCCATTGTTTATGTTATGTTTAAGTTTTATATAAAATAAGTGATATTTTTTTAATTCTGCTGTTTAACTATATTATTTTAATAGGTACTATTGTTATATTATTATATTTAATTCATTAGTATAGTTTTTTTATTAATTTATAATAGTAATAGTATAATTTAATGATAATGATTAAAATAAAAAAATAATGACACCTGATAAATTATAAATATTGGTTTTGGGAAAGGTTGCCGCCAAGACGCGTCAGTCGTTGGCCGGAGAACCTACGCGCGGATCTCTTTAATGAACATGGATTTTGAGGTTAAAATGTTTTCTTGTTCAGCTAGCCCCAGAATCGCCAATAATATTTTTAGGGATTCAGGTGGAAAAACGCGAGCCTGGTTAATTTTTTCTTATTTTTCGTTTTTTTAGCTTTATCGCTGGCTTAGACTACAGATATCATCATGGCTCTTCGATGTAACCATAAGTTTGGCGTATTGGGAAAATAATTTTTCGTTAGGCCGCCGCTCTTGGTCTAGTGATTAAGTCAGCCGCGGCGCTCCATTCAAAATTTTACTACTAGTAAGCTCGCCCTGGACTATAGGGTTAGTTCAGCGTTAGTTTTAATGGGGATAAACGAGGTGGGCCTGGTGACTAAGCGGAATAGTTATCTTGTCTAGGGCGCGCCAGATTTGGCCGTCAAACTAATTTTGATGGTCTCGCGAAAAGTCCAAAATTCAAAAATCAAAATTTATAAGTTATTGAAATTAATACTCTTCTATTTGACTATTTTTCTTAAACTAAGGTTTTCGCGAAGCCATCAATTTTAAAGAGAAATCATTTTTTCTTGATCAATTCACCCGAACCCTTTCGCCTGATTCAGTTGATGGGAAAGTTACCATATCAGATATCGAAGGCCAAAAGACCCTTGGTTATGGCGTCAACATAACTAAAATCATTATTGACCATGTTCCTAATAATATTTATGGCGCTTAGACGCGCCAGTTCCATTGGGTCAGTCATGATGGCTTTGGAAAAATCAACCGGCTCAGGCTAGATCTGGTAACAAGCGCGCTTGTCTATGGCGTTAAGCGTTAAGGTGGTGGATTGGCCGTGGTTTGGTTACGTTACGTTAAAGCTTAAGCCCTTATAGCCGCGTGGCGAGGAGAGGTTCAGAGGTGGATGGATCTAAAGAGCTTGTTTTGGCCAACCTTCCCCTTAGGCCCAACCAGACTTGAGGGCCGTGGGCGCTTGAGGATTTTTAAATCGTCGCTTGTTCTTCCATAATATGGTATGCTCAGTGGGAGCGGTATCGCGGCGCGAAGCTAGCGTGATATTTTTTTAACTTCTTATCTTTATTATTTAGGTTAATTATGATTACCATATCCTTGTCGGAAATTGAAGGTTTTTTGGTGGGTCACGAGGAGGATCGCGTGGCTAAAACGGGCTGCACGGCGATTCTTTGTCCTGAAGGCGCCATCGCTTCGGCCTACACCCCTGGGTTCGCTCCAGGGAGCCGGGAAATGGATCTTTTGAGACCTTCAGGATTGATTCCGGCCATCCATGGCCTGCTCTTATCTGGAGGCAGCGCTTTTGGCCTGGCCGCCGCCACGGGGGTGGTCAATTTTCTTCTGGCCAAGGGCGTGGGCTTTCCGACTGGGCCCATCCGGGTTCCCATTGTGCCCAGCGCGGTTATTTACGACTATCCGGCCAACCAATCCAAGGGACTTTTGCCGGATGAGCGGATGGGTTATTTGGCCGCGTCTAACGCTAGCCACGCGCCATTGAACAGTGGCCCATTTGGGGCGGGGTATTCGGCGGTCTCGGGTAAATTAGGTGGCGAGGCCCTTTCTAGCCCCTCAGGGTTGGGTTCTTATGGCCAAGTGGGCAAGACTGGGCTAATGATGGCCGCCTTGGCGGTGGTTAATCCTTTGGGTAGCGTGGTCAACCACAAAACCGGGGAAATTATCTCTGGCCTAAAGCGGCCTGAGGGTGGCTTAGCCGACCGGAAGGACATTTTGAGTACCCTAGAGTTGGCCGAAAACCTTCAACCTGGGAACACGGTTTTGGTAGTCGTGGGCACCAACGCCCAGATCGATAAGCTCGGGGCCTACCGTTTGGCTCGCCTGGCCAGTTGTGGGATTGCCCGGGCCATTTACCCGTCCCACCTGTTGTCTGATGGGGATACGGTGTTCGCTCTGAGTTCGGGCGTGGGCCCACGGGCGGATCTGTCATATCTGGGGGCGTTGGCGGCGGATCTGGTCAGCGAGGCCATAGTCCGATCAGTTCCCAAACATTAATGGATCCAGTTCAACCGCGCTGTCGCGCTTAACTGATCCGTTAAACTCTAATTATCAGTTAAACCAACGCTCGGCTCGGCGAAGAGGCGACTTAACTCATTAAGGCCAACTAGACTCGCCTTGAATAATTGGCGTGGAGAAGTTCCTTGGCCTGGAATTTGAGTGAACTTGAACGATTTTATTGGTAACTGATGGATTTTATTAGATAAAATTGATAGCCAATGAACGTGGTGTAACAAGCTTGGTCTTCTTTAGGAAAACGATCCCAATTATTCAAATTAAATTTTCTAGCCTACAAATAATTATATTAAAATTGTGACGAACAAAATTTAACTTTAAATTTATTCATTAATAGGATTAATTTTAACCTTGTCAATATGACTGAGGTGATCTGGTCATCTATAGCCAAGAACTTGGAAAGACCGAACCTCTCCTAGTTTCGCTTTAGAGCGAAGCTCAAGTTGAACTATTTAGATCGCCAAGTCAGAATGTGTTAATGAGTCTTAATAAGATAAAATATATTTCTATTTAATATCTAATTAACAATATTATTAGTATTTTAATAGATCGTCTATTAGATTTTTATATCATAAAAGAACTATAAACTACGTCATAAGTGTCCACCAAATAGCCTTAAACGTCTAGCGAAAAACTGTCCAGGCGTTAAGATATGGATTCGCTAATCAAAAATTGGTTAGAATTTCAAAAGCCGTTTTTATTTCAGCGCGATTTCCTAAATGTTTAATTTTAAATTGTTTTAAGAACAAATTAGCCATTATAGTTTCTATTATTTAACTACTTTAGCCCAGTTAATTTCAAAAACATCTCTCTACCTTATCGCGTATAACATTTGTCGACAATAGGCGTTTTCCTTCTCTCTTTTTGGCGTCCTATAAGGTTAATAATATTTTTCTCGTCAATCGAGTTCTTAGTAGCTTCATCATAATTTACGAGAACAATATATCATTAGTAATTGACAACAATTTTTTTGACTATAAAAGTCGCTTAATAATTTTATTCTGTCATTTTTAGCGTTATTTTATCAGATTAACCATATTCCTTCTCAAAGGCGATATGTTTTTTTATTTTCATTAGATATCATATTGTGATAGCTATAAAAAGATCTATCAGCTGACTCATTAGGACAATATTTTAGGTGAGTTATGGAAAAAACATCTCATCTATTTCTAAAGACAGCGAGCTGTCGACAAGATTCGACAACCCATTTCATGACCCGGCGCGGATGGATTAAAGCCGTGTGTCTTCGCCGTCTTTAAACTGGTTAGTCGCGAGTTATTGGTTCTCGGCTTGATCGCTGGCGCTGTTGACCAGTCTTTGAAAAAACAATGAAAAAAATAACTCGTTCCATTGAAAATTAATGTTTTTTATATTTAATAAGTAAGTTATAAATAAAAACATCGTCTAATTTTCTTCATTAAAATTATAAAAATTTTAGTATTTTAGCCTATAAGAACAATAAACATTATTTTATATAGGATAAAGATTTGATATGAGTGATAAATTATTATAGATTAATATAATAATATAATAATATAATAATAGTATAAAAATTTATTATATGTATTCAATTATTTTAATTAATATATATTTTATTTTCTAATTATAACTTAAATATAATGTATAATGATATTGTTTTTTGATAATATATTAATAAATTTTATATTTTTAATAGTTATAATTTATTCTATATAGATATTTGTTAATCATATCATATTTTAGTAATGTATAAGAACTAAAAATATCTTAATTATCGCAATTTAGTTAATTTTTTAATTCGCTGGTTAGATTGGTCGCTCGTCGGAGACCTGAAGGTTTCGCGAAAACCCTAGTTTAAGGGAAAACGTCAAGAAAAAGAGTATTAATTTCAATAACGTATCAATTTTTATTCTTGAATTTTAGAGTTTTCGCGAGACCATCAAATCTCTTTGGCGAGGGGAGAATTAGTCTCCGAGTCCACTCAAGAACAGTTTTTTTTCATTGAGGTTGAAGGAAATTTTGTTTTTTTTGGCGCGAAGACCCGGCTAAGGGCCGATTATTTATATAACTATTTGTTTTTATTGGAATAATAAAAAATGTTCGCGAGTAAAATAATTCCTTGACATTTAGACGGATATACTGGATATTAGGATATTAAAAAATTTTAATATTGGTTTTGGTCTTGGGCCGGGGGAGTCCGTTTTCAGAATTCGCGTTGATTGGCACGCGGATATTCGTTTCGCCAAGCCCTATCTTTAATCCAGGTTTGGCCTTCCCCTGAAGTCCTGGAAAAGTAGAAAGGAGTCTTATGGCCACAACATTCGCTAATCCTACCCCTCTAGGGCTAGTTAGCTTTGGTTTAACCACTGTTTTGCTCAGCTTCGCTAACGCTGGCCTTTTGCCAGACGGAGCGGCTATCCTAGCCATGGCGTTTTTCCTAGGCGGTATTTCCCAATCCATCGCCGGGATCATGGAGTTTTTCAAGGGCAACACCTTTGGGTGTTCGGCTTTTGTGGCTTTTGGAGCGTTTTGGCTTTCTTTGTTTGGTATCAATGTGTTCCCGGTTTTGGGTTGGGCCAAACCCGCGAGCCTTCCGCTTTTGGGAGCTTGGATTGGGCTTTGGGGAGTGTACGCGTTCCTATTGCTGCTGGCGATTTTGAAGGGGGGCCGGATTTTGACTTTTGTGTTCGTCACCTTGGTCATTGTCTTCTTTTCCTTGTCCGCCTATTATTTCACGGAAAGCGCGGCTATCCTAACTTTCGCTGGTTATCTAGGGATCGTTTGCGGTGGGTCGGCTGTTTACCTTGGCGCGGCTATCGCTTTGGATGAGACGGCGGGTAAAAAGATCTTACCTTATTAGTGAGGTCGTTTGGTCGCTGATTTTCCGGCGGACGGGTTTCGCCTTTTGACGTCTAGTTCTTGATTGTTGGCCAGATCTCCCTTGATGGGGAGGTCTGGCCTTCTTATTGGTAGGGCGCTGGTTCGGGCTAGTTTTATGGGGAAGTTTTCTAAGGGGAAGACTTTTTAGGGTGAAGGCTAGGGGGTGGAAAGAAAAAAAGACTAAGTTGAGGCGAGTTGACTTAAAGCCGCCTCAGCGATTGACAGATCCGCGGGCGTGTCCACTTCTGGGGATAACCCCTGGCCAACCACAATTTGGATGGCGCGCCCTCGCTCCAAGATCCGAAGTTGCTCCAGTTTTTCCGCCATCTCCCAACGGCCAGGGGGCCATTGGACAAATTCGCGTAAAAACCCCACCCGGTAGGCGTACAGGCCAATGTGTTTAAAATACGCTCCCGTTCCCTCCCGATAATAGGGAATAGGGGAACGAGAAAAATATAAAGCCCGGCCATTGGCGTCAAAAACCGTTTTGACATGGTTAGGATTGGCGATTTCGGCTGGATCGCTCAAAGGCACGGCCAAGGTGGAGACCGGGGCCGAACTCGTCCGCAAGGCCTGGGCCAACAAGCCTGGGTGGAGTGGATTTAAACAAGGTTGGTCGCCTTGGACATTAATGACAATATCCGCCTCTTCGAGGTTTAGAAGTGTCGCGGCCTCGGCCAAGCGATCCGTGCCGCTTTGGTGTTTTGGGGAGGTCATCAGAACCTCCCCGCCAAACTCGGTCACGGTTCGCTGAACCCGCTCGTCGTCCGTGGCCACCCAGACCCCCCATAGATTGGGGATTTGTTTGGCTCTTTGGAACACATGTTGGATCATGGGTAGCCCGGCTAGCAAGGCCAGGGGTTTACCGGGAAAACGGCTGGACTCCCACCGAGCGGGGATGATGGCCACGGTTTTAGGCATCGTTACCTTATAGTTGAAAAAATTGATCAATGGCCAACGCGGAACGCGTGGTCATTGATCAGGAAATTTCCAAATAATGGAATTGTTAGGGTTTAATCTTTATACCGCCAGATGGGTGACCAACCCGCGCGCACGGTTTGACCCAGGACAACCATGATCTCAGCTTCTGGGGGCAAATAAAGGTCAACCCTGGAGCCAAAGCGGATCATGCCAAATCGCTGGCCTCTTTGGAGATACTGGCCTGGCGTCACCCAGCTGAGGATCCTTCTGGCGATTAGCCCCGCGATTTGAACCATGACCACCTCGCGTCCTTGGTCGTCAATGAGAACTAGGGCGTTACGTTCGTTTAACTCGCTAGACTTGTCAAAACTGGCGTTAAAAAATTTGCCAGCGAAATATTTTTGGGAATCCAGGCGGGCGTCGATGGGCGATCGGTTGACATGGACGTTAAAGACGCTCATGAACACGCTGACCTTGATGGTCTTAGCCTGGGTCAAAGGACAGATGGCCCCTTGATCGATCCGAATGATTTTTCCGTCCGCCGGAGACAAGCCGAAGCCTGGCGGGGGCGTGTCTCGGCGAGGATCCCGAAAAAAGATCAAAGTCATAAGAAAAAAGGCGAAAAAGAGGATTTCTAAGACATTCCAGTCGAAGAACCAGGCGATAAAAAAGGCGATCCCCGAGCTGAAGATGAAAGGCAACCCAGGCCGAGCCACAAAAAGGCTGTTGTTGATGTTGAATTCAGGGATTTTGTCCTTGAAATAGTCGTCAAACATATTTGTTCCTTGTTAATGAAAAACAATAATTTAACATTAAGTATCGGACTAATTAAATGTTAAAAATTATTAATCGATCAAAAAATAAACGTCTCAAGCCGTGGGCCTAAGGGTTGACAGAATCATCAAAATAACTTTAAAATACGATAAACTATCTAAAAGGTTCGGTTCTATGAACCCAATTTATATTGACCATTTTAATGGGCCTAATCTATAGAATGACAAATCTATAGAGAGTAACAAAATCAATAGTGACCATTCTAAAGCCGGTTTTGGTGCCCGGTTCTGGGCGGTTGGCCCTAAGGAGTTTGGCGCTCGGGCTCCAATCCAAAACGTCGCTAAGGGTTCGCTACCCATATCATCAGCTTCCCTGGCCGATTTTGGGTTATTATTTCATATTTCGGTCAGGATTAAAAGCCTTTTGGCGGTCGAAGTTTTTCGTTGGTTTAGCGAATTTAATAAAATGGAAAAAAGCACAATGTTGTAATAATTTACAAAACAGGTGAATGTATTTAAATTTTAATATAGCTGTTTAAAGCTAATTTTATTATTTATTTTGTATTTATCACAATTTTAAATAATTTTTATAATTTCAAGATTTATGTGTTGAAATTTTTTTCTTCAGTCTGTTCTGGAAAATTTATTTTGTGAATCGCTAGCTCGCTAGCGAGGAAGCTGGGAAAAGGGGTGAGGGAAAAATTGAAATTGGGGTTGACTTTCCTAAGATCTTTTGTTATTTTGAAAGGCCAAGAAGTTACATGTCCCCTTTTGCCTTAATGTGGAAATTTTAAAAAAAACAGAGGAACGGAAGCGGAATTTCGTTTAAATTTGAATGCTTCCTGGTTGTTTAATTTGTTTATGAAGAGTTTAGCCTCTATTTTATTTTTTATTACGCTTTTTGTGGCGATCAACTTGGTTAAGCCTGTCTGGGCTGTCCAATTTGAGTTGGCGCCAGACGTTTTAGATCTCAATGGGCCAGGCCAGGCTAAGCCGGGGGCGGGCCAAGAGCTCCAATGTTTTCAGTTCAATAATTTGTGGGGTTACCTGGATCTCCAAGGCCAAGTGGTTTTGGAACCAATTTTCGGCTCCGCGGAAAATTTTTTCCCCAATGGCTTGGCGAAAGTGGCCAACTCGGCGGGAAAAATTGGTTTGATTGATCCCAGCGGGGCTTGGGTGGTTCAGCCTGGCTTGGACGGGGTCGTTTTCGCTAATAATGACGGGGATTTTGGGTTAATGGGTCAGGTCGGATCTTGGTGGGGGGCCTTGGATAACACTGGCCGTTGGTTGATCAAACCGCGGTTTAAGGAACTAGGGTATTTGAGTCAAGGGTTGTATAAGGCTCAATACCACGGAGTAGTGGGACTTTTATCGCCTACCGCTGGGTGGCTGGTCAAGCCGAAATATTCGTCCATGCTCAATATCGGTTCTTTTACGGATAAAAGTAAAAATTTAATTAAAATTTTTGTTAAAGATGAAAAAAATAATAATGAAACCGTAAGTGAAGGCATTATTAATCTGAAAGGCAAAGTTTTAATAGATCCAAAATTTACTGATTTAAATCAAGTACATAATAATTTAGATTATTTTTTTGTTAGTAGTAATAAAAAATTTGGTGTTATAGATCTAAAAGGAAATTTTATAGTTCCGTTATCTCGTACAACTGTAGTCTACAATGAAAAACGAAATGAATTATGGGTTGAGCATAAAGATTCCGATCCTTTGGCCTATACTTTGGACAAACCAGGAACGCGAACGCTCACCATGGCCGAAACGTGGGAATTTGTCAATGATCTTAAATGGAAACTAGCCCCTTGCATGGAGAAAATTAGGAAAAAAGACCAAGGTTATTGTGACAATCAAGGCCGCTATATTATCGGCGCTTACCAAGAAGTCCAATCTTTTTCCGATTTTGGTTTGGCGAGAGTCAAAAAAGGGGGCAAATTTGGTTATATTGACGTCAAAGGTCAAGTCGCGGTAGAGTTCAATTTCGAGGATGGCGGGTCATTTTACGATCCTGGCGTCGCGGTGGCTAAATCCAAAGGTAAATGGGGGCTCATCAACTCCAAAGGGGGTTGGTTGATTAAACCCGAGCGCGATATGGCCACTTTTATCCCTGAGTGCCAGTTAGTCGTGGTTAAAGATGGGGAAAAATACGGCGTGTTCCGGGCTAGTGGTAGCGTCGCCTTCAAGCCTATGTTCGAAGATTACCGGCATTTTCCCGGGGAAAGTCGACTGTGGTTAAAACTTAATGGGTTTTGGGGAACGCTGGATAAGAAGGCTAAATGGGAGGCCAATCCTAAATTTGAGGAAATAAGCTCTTTTAATGAGCAAGGACTGATGCGAGTAAAATATAAGAAAAAATTCGCGTTGATAAACAAGAAAATTGAATTTCTCGCGTATAATGATCTAGCTTGTAACCAAAATGTAGTCAAAAATGGGGCTAATCAAATAATTTGGCCAAAAAATATTCCTCAAAATTGTCAATGATCGATATTGTGTTTATGTTGTATAAGTTTTATCAAGTTTGATAAGGTTTGATATAACGCATTTTTTATATTGAAGAAAAATTAATTATTTTTTTTGTTTTTATTGTTATTTTTTTATGTCTTTTTACGTTTTATTAGTTGTTTTTCTTGATAATGATGAGGACGATTGGGTTATGGTCATGGCTTCAAGACGCGGGATCAAGACCGTGTCCGTGGCTTGTTGGTCAAGTTTAAGGCTAGACGCCGAGGATTTTAATCAAGGAGTTCTAATATTCAATGCCTCGTCAGTTGATCCATAGCGGAAGCCTCAGCCAAAGTCATATTTTGGAGCTAAATGGCGTAGAAATAATATTAAATTATATTGCGCTAGGCTCGATCATCGAAGAGTATAGCCCGAACTCACGGGTCATTTTAGCCGAGCCGGTCAAAAATCTTCAACAAGACCGGATCAACTGGTTTTCCGATATTGATGACGAACTCGTCGCCTTGAACGCGTTACCGCCGGAACAACAGGCTCAAGCTCAGACTGAAATTGATAAATTTGTTTATTTTATTAGTGATTTGTCTAAAAAATTACTTAGTTCTAGTCTCATAAAAGATAAAAATAATGGCGAGCTTTTAGCTCGGATTTTTAACTCCCTAATTTTTGTCAGTATTATTGTTCGACTGACAAGATTGTGGTCGTGGGGTGGGGCCTAGGGTTGGCCTGTAGTCAGCCGGTTATCGAGGAAATAAAATTGGAGTCAGACCCCAAAATGGATCCAGAGTCGCCTAAATTGGAAGTGGTCAAGTTCAAAACCATTGACGAGAGTTGGCGGTTTGGACGGTTTTTAAAAAAAATGGCCTTGGGCGGTCTTTTTGGCCTTTTAATCGGTCTTTTGGCGGTCTATTTCACTGAGGCCCAGGTGTTTGAGGCTTTAAATTCCCTGTTTTTCGCCCCCAAATTGAACGCCGTGGTCTTTGACGATAACGAGGCCTATATTTCGGAATTGAGAAAATCCGTGGATGGATATAAATTGGGTTATAAGGAAAAAAGGTCTCTTTGTTTGATTTTTTCCCAAGAAGACGTCTTGGCGGGAAATTTCAGTTACCTGCGGGGTTGTTGGGACTCGCGGGCGAATAAATTTTTGAATTCTTTCACTGGAAAAGAGGCGTCTTTCGAGTTTTGCTTTAGAGACGCGACTAATAAGGTGGAATTTATGGTCAGCGAGCCGGGTTCCACGGAGGTCTGTCGGGCTCCTGGCGAGGTGACCTATCAGGCTGGGAATTTGATCGTGACCGCTAGCGCGGTCGCCGCTTGCCCGGGGACGGGCGCGGACAGTTATCCCAAATATGATTTAAAATGCGCTTACTCTCCTCAAGGGACTCAAGCGACATGTAATTTAATTCAACATGATGAATATAATTCTGTTTTTCCAATAGAATTTCGAAAAAAATCACTTAATAATGCCTCAAAAAATTAGTATGTCTCTTTTCATATTTTGTTTGTAGGAGAAACGAAGATGATTCTGAAAATTTTAGAAATAGCGAAGAGCCAAATGGCTCTGATATTGGCTATCGCCCTCACCGCCACCCTGGCGTCTGGCTGCGCTGGCCAAAAGTTGGGCAAACAAACCGTGGTGGTCAAGCACTACCCTCAGTGCTACCGGCCTGTCTCCGACTTACGGAAAAGAGCCGAGGCGATAAACAAAGCCACGGCTACCAGCGCGGTCGTTGGGGCGCTCACTGGAGCGGCCATTGGTTACATGCAGGGTGGTGGCAAAAAGTCTGATATTGTCAAAGGCGCTTTGTCGGGCGGTTTGGCTGGAGCTGGTTTGGGTTACCTGATTTCCAGCGAAGTTCAGGCCATGGATCACGCCCAAAGGTTCCAAACCTATTATAAGGCCATGGATATGGATATAGGCAACATGAAGCAAGCCGTGGCCGCGGCTAAAATAACCGCCGGTTGTTACAAAAAAGAATACCAAAATTTGTCGAGAAATTATAAAAGCGGCCGACTTAGCGACGCGGAGATGTACGAGCGGTTACAAGAAATCAAAGATGGGACTAACGACGCCTACAAAATTTTGCAGAACTATTCCGAAGGCTCTAGCCAAATGGCCTCCACCTTTGACCAGGTTATTGAAATGGAAAGTGATCGGCCGGATCGGGCCTCAGCCAGTTTGATTCGTTCCGTGCACAGGAAAAAAGCCAGTTACGAAGCTGAGGTTAAGAGCGCTTCTAAAATGGAGTCGACTCTGACCGCCTTGATGACGGACTTTAGTCAGGAACTGGTGGCTGGCCGCGAAATCAACCGAAGTTTTTAAAGCGTTAGTTTTGGCGAGCGAGCCCACATTTTGGGGGGCTCGCTTCTAACGAAGGACGGATTATGGCCTGTAGGCTATGGTCTTTCTTTTTGCCGGGCGGTGGGATTTTTGGGCTAGGGCGCTGGCCGAGTGTTTGGTCAAAATCATCTTATGTTTTAAGGATTATTGTTTAAGGATAGCTATGAGCCAGTGTCAATCCCCGGTTAAACCGTCGCCAATGGTGGAGAGAAAACGCCGCTACGCGATGGGGTTTTTATTAGGGTTGGCTTTGGTGGGTTTGTGTTTTTGGCTTTTGTACTATTTTTTTTATATTAGAGTCTTATATAACGCTCAAGTTTCCACAATTGACCCAATCGCGCTACAAGCCTCTAAAATTGAGATTTTGCGCGAAGACCGAGATCTGTACCAAAAAGCCCTCCAAGCGGAGGGAAATGTTTGTCTTCAATCCAGCCTGGAGGAGGAAGCCCCTTTTTTCCTCCTACCAGAACCAAGCCCGAACGCGGCCGCTCCGGAACCGGCCTCGACTAGGCGGCGACAGGCTTTAGACCAGGTTAAGCAAGCCATGACTTTCATCCAGTCCTCTGGGGTCAACTCCAAAGGCGAAAATTTTGTCGCCACGGGGGCGGGTTTTTTTGTCAATAACAACACAATTTTAACTAATCGGCGCCTGGTGACTCGTCTTGGTTCTAACGTCACTATTTTGGCGGTCAATAGTCACCAACGTCTGTCCATGGAGGCCAAGATTATCGCGGTTAGTCGGCCAGAGACGCTTCGAGATTACGCCATTTTGCGGGTTAATTCTGGCCCTAACCCCCCTAAGGGACTGAAGATTGTTGGCCAGGCGAAAAAAAACGACCGGGTTCTGGCCTTTGGCTTTTCAGACGCTAAAGTCGCGTCGGGGGATTTTCCCGAGTCCATCTTCTCCCCAGGCGTCATTAGCTCCATCTTGGTGGATAAACAGGCTCCTTTAATCTCCCACACCGCCGCTATGTCGCCGCGCTTTCGTGGTGGCCCTTTGGTGGATCGCGAAGGCCGAGTTATTGGACTTAACGCTATTATTAGGGTAGATAATCAGGGGCCGCGTCGGATCCACGTGTCTTTGGGTGGGGAGGATCTGTTGGATTTTTTGCGGGAAAACCTTATAAGGTTGGAGTAGATGTTCTCTCGCTGTTAATGACCGATGGGTTTTATCGTTTTCCCGCGCTAGCGCTGGCGGGTTAATATTTTTTTCAGGTGATTTAAATGACCTATCTCAACGGGGAAAAAATGTGGGCTTGGCCCAATATATCGGCGCCCGTCCGGGGGCGGTTCTGTTTTAGGTCTTTAGCGATTGTGGCGATGGCGCTTTTGTTGGTGGCTTCCTTTTGGGCTATCAAACTGGTCAACCCTGAGCTGGCCAGGGCCGGGAAAACGTTTTCCACGTTACAGTCCCAGTCCGTTACCAACTATCTTAACCAACGACCAGTGGCTAAGGCTCGATTGACGCGGTGGGCGGATTTAGCCAGACCGGCCAAAGCGCGGCTTTAGATCTTTGGATCTCCTTTCCGCGCTAGCCGCTCCGGCTGGTATGGCCAGGATGAAGACGAAAAAGCTCTTTTTCGTTTTTTTTGGGTTGGAGGGGTGGCTGGATAGGGCGATTTTGGTCAGGTAGTTGGCAAGCGCCTAGTAATCACTAGTAATCAATAGTTGAGTTAGCTCAATAAGGTCGCGTTATAGCTGACGCGCCTAATAGCTATAAAAGCTTAGCGGCAGGTATCGCGATGGTCAAACGACTAATTCACACCACCAATATAGTTGACTATCATTTAGACACCCACGATGGGGTGGAAATGATTTCTCGTTACCCGCTGTTTCACCAACTGGTCGCCGCGGAGCTTTCCGAGGATAAAGCCCAGATTTTAGCCGAGCCGGTTAAGGATTTGGATCAAAATCGGGTAAATTGGTATACCAACCTTACGGGCCCGGTCGTGCCGTTTGAACAATTGGCCCCTGATGACCAGCGCTACGCCATTGATGTTATCGCCGAGAGGGCGGCGGATTTGATGGCGCTGTCTCGCCGGTTTTTGACCTCCAACTCCAGAAATCGTCAATTGGCCGGGGAGTTGTTGGCCAATATTTTGAAGAGGTCGAAAAAATACAATATTTATATGGTCGGCGATCGGCCAGCGGTGGTGGGGTGGGGGCTGACTAGCTTCCTGCGAGATGGCGAATCGGATGAATCTGAGGCGATCTCCAACTTGTTACGGGCCAATCTCGGTGATTTGGATCCGCCATCGGCCACTCAAGCTGAGGCTCAAAACATTTTTCCAACTGAGGCGCCAATCGAGGAGGCGCCAATCGAGGCGCCAATCGAGGAGCCGCCAATCGAGGAGGCAACCGAGGAGCCGCCAATCGAGGAGGCGCCAATCGAGGAGCCGCCAACCGTTCTCATAGACGCGCCCAAGGTCGAACAGACGCGGGAACGCTCTTCTTTTTGGTTTTGGTTCCTTTTGAGTTTACTGTTGTTACTTTTAGCGATTTGGTGGTTATTTTGGAATTCTAAACCCTATCTGTGGGAGACGCCGGATCCCATTACCGAGGTCGCCCCAACTTTGGGTATGGTGATTCCCGAAGGGGCCGCGGAGACGGGGGATTTTTCTTTCTTGGAAGGTTGTTGGGCCTCCTCATCGGATTCTTTGTTCAACGTGGAAACGGAGTTGCCCATCATCGTGAAGTACTGTTTTGATAAATCTGGTCACGCCAAAGTCTCTTTGGACGAGACGGACGCGAGTGGAAATTTCGTTCAAACTTGCTTTGGCGAGGCGAGCACCTCTTTTGAGGGTAACGGCGTGGTCATCGCCGAGAACGTTAATCGAGCTTGCCCTGATGGACGTACGTACAGTAAATTCGTCATGTCTTGCAAACCTAAATCGGAAAAAGACAAAAGCGTTGGTTGCTCCATCGTCCAAGAGTCGACGGAAAAAGAACTGCGGTCGGATTTTACTCGCTTAAACTAGGTGTCGGTTCGCGCCAATCGGAAAGGATTGTCATTCGTGAAAAGAAACAAGAGCTTTAGCATCATCGCTGGCGGAGCCCTCCAGTTTATTGACTGCGATATTGATCTATCCGTTCCTTTTGGTCGGGGAGATAAACCCATGGCCAAAGCCCGCGTCCCTTTTCACGTGGCTCGGTTGGCTGGCTCGGATCAAGAAAGCGTCTTGGTTCCGTTAAAGGAGCGCGAAGATTGCCCGGGCGAGTACGTGGATCGCCTGAAAAATCAACCTCTGCCACTCCATTACGAGATCGAGTTTCTTCAAGCTTTTAATTGCTTGCAGGGGCAATGGTTGCCCATCCCTTTTCTGGTGGAGACTGGTCAGTGGGATGATCATTTGCCCAGGTATGGTTATGGGCCCACGGACTGGGTCAGGGCTTATTTGACTCGGCTCGGCTCTGAGGAAAGTTTGCGCTTCCGTTTGACTTTGGTCTTTGATCCTCAGGTTGAGTCTGGGGATGGCAACATCAATTTGGATGGGGGCATGAGTATTTATCACGCTTTGTCCGAGTCGGACGTAGCCGGTAATTCCTTTTTTAGTTTGGCCGCCCATGAGCGCGATAACTCTTGGTTCATCGATAGTTTGCCTTGGGTTAAGGAAGCGTTAAGAAAAGTTTGGGATCGCTATAAATCCAAGTATCCGCGCAAGCTCATTTCCCGGGTCTCGGACGATCTGCCCGATTACGCCTATGATGGCCCCACCATCATCACCGAGTACATGGCCGTTTACGAGACCTTTTTGTGGGCCGTCTATCAATCGGGTGGCCTAAGCCCGACGCGCGTTATCAACCCCAAACGGGTTAAACCCATTGAGGTGGATCTGGTCATTGACATCGGTAACTCCCGTTTGACCGGCGTTTTGGTGGAGACAGTGCCCCAGCGGGCCACTAAGCTAACTGATTGCTACTCTCTGCAAGCGCGCGATCTTTCGGCTCCGGCCAATATTTATGGGGAGCCTTTGGACACTAAGGTGGAGTTCGCCGAGCCCTATTTTGGGCCCATTGAGTTGTCCTTAAAATCGCGGCAACATAGCGATAGCTTCATCTGGCCATCCACCGTCCGTTTGGGGCCAGAAGCCACGCGTCTGTCGGCTAATTCTCGCGAGGAGATGGGCCCCACCGGCATGTCTAGCCCCAAACGTTACCTTTGGGATACCAAGCAGCGCGAATTGGAGTGGCACCTGAACAATTATTACGAGCGGCATAGATCCGTGGAGGAACCGGCCGTGGGGCGGGGTTCTTTTTTGATGAGCGTCAACACCGCCGGGGTTCCCGTATCGGTGGTTAAAGCTAGCGATGGCGGCTCCGGTCATCGGGTGCCCATTCCCCAGGTCATTAAATCCGGTTACTCCTCCGATGACGACATCGCCGCTTTTGAGGCTCGCTATAGCCGTAGTTCCTTAATGATGTTTTTATTGAGCGAAGTCATCGCCCAGGCTTTATCCTGCGTTAACAATCCGATCGTTCGGGACAACCGCGAGCATCCGGACACGCCTAGGCGGCTACAGAGCGTCATCTTGACCGTGCCGACCGCCATGCCTTTGGCGGAGCAAAATATCTTTAAAACCTGGGCTTACCTGGCGGTGGAATCGGTCTGGTCGTCGCTGCGTTGGGATGATTATTATCGCCCGGCTTTCCAGATCAAGGGTGGCGAGGAGGTCAAAGATTTTCGGCAAAGCCCTCTGGTGCGCTGCGATTGGGACGAGGCCACTTGCACGCAGATCGTTTGGCTTTACAATGAGCTTTACGATAAATTTCACAATAACGCCGTGGAGTTATTCGATCTTTTGGGTCGTCAAAGGCCCATTCCAGGCAAAGGCGGGGGGAAAGCGGCTAGTTCTTTAAGGTTAGCCAGCGTGGATATTGGCGGCGGCACTTCGGATCTTTCCATCACCACCTATTTTATCCATAATCCTGGCCAAAGTTCGCCGCTGATTAAGCCTAATCAGGAATTTCGGGATGGCTTTAACGTGGCTGGCGATGACATCATGCGGAAGATCATTCTGACCCAGTTCCTCAAAAATTTAGCCAAAGCCGCCACGGAGCGGGGGGTGGCCGACGCGGACAGCCATATCGCCATGTTGTTTAAGGACACGGCCAAAATGGGCACCGTCTCCTCCAACCGTTCCGACGATCAGCTCCGTAGCCAGTTTGTGGCCCAGATCGCCGCTCCCGTGGCCCTTTATATTTTAAAGCATTATGAGACTGTGGATCTGGCTGGGGATGATTTTCTTTTGGAAGTTAACGTGGGTCAAGTTTTAGGGTTCGCCGAGGAAAAACCCTCTGGCTGGATGACCCAGATCATCAACTACCTGGAAGCCCCTTTGCGACGGCACGGTTGGCCGGCTTTTGACTTATTGGATTTTACCTTTACCGTGGACGCGCGCGAAGTGGACGCTGACGTGAGCATGGTCATGGGTAAAATCATGAACGATATGGGCGAAATCATTAAGCTCTACGAGTGCGATCTATTGATTTTGACTGGTCGGCCTTCCTGCTGGCCAGCCATTGTCCGAGCCCCCTACGAGCGGATTTGCTTGCCCGTGGATCGGATAACCCATATGCACAAGTACCGGGTGGGGGCGGCCTATCCTTTTGTCACCCATGGGCGCATTGAGGATCCCAAAACCACCGTGGTGGTGGGAGCCATCATCTGCGCTTTGGCCGAGGGCTCTTTAGAGGGGATCACCATTGACACCTCCAATTTCGTGCCGCAGCCCATTAACCGCTATATTGGCATGCTAGATGGGCATGGGCGTCTGTCCAAGGAGCATGTTTGGTTTGACGATTTGGATCTACAATCGGGCCGAGAGATTGAGCTTACCCGCGAAATCGAGTTCAACGCGCCGGTTCCCATCGGATTTCGGCAACTTAATTGTTCGCGCTGGACGACCACCCGGCTTTACACTCTGGATTATCGTTCCCCCGAGGCGCAAAAACAAGCCGTGGGGCGCTTGCCATATCTAGTGACCATAGAGCTAATCATGGTCGAGGTGGACGAGACGGCCGAATACCAGCGCAAATCGGCTTTCATTAAAAGAACCGAGGGGACTCTGAAGGTCGTCTCGGTGACGGATAAAAACGGTCAAGGGCTACCTCCGGGCACGGTGGTTGTCCGGCTACAGACTCTGCGTAGCGACAGCGGTTATTGGTTGGACACCGGGGCTCTGGAAAACATCTAACGTCGGGAAAGGAATGATTGGCCAGTATGACCAATTTGGACGATCTTAAAGACATTTGCCTGAAAATCCGCCAATCGGCCCTAGCCGGCGAGAAGTGGTTCAGCGATAACGAGTCGGACGTGGCGGTGGGGCTCCAACCAGCTCTGCGCCAAGGTCTACGGCGTTCGGCGCGGCTACTAAACAATTACGCCCAAGCGGCCGGCTCTAAAACTGGGGTCGCGGTTTTTGGCCCTAGCCAGGCCGGCAAATCTACCCTGATCTCGGCTTTGGCCAAGGGGCCCACGGGTTCCCTGAAAGTGGATTTCGGGCAAACCATTTTGGATTACATACGCGAAATTAACCCCGAGGGTGGCAATGAAACCACGGGGTTAGTGACGCGTTTTTCCCTGGATCGGGCCATTGAGATTCCTGATCCCGCCTTGCCGGTGCTCCTAAAGCTCTTCACGGAGATCGATATCGTTAAGATTTTGGCCAACACTTTTTTTGGCGAGGCCAAGGGGGCGGTTAAACTGGAGCCGGAGGCTGTCCAGCGCACTCTGGACGCCTTGGCCAGTAAATCCCCCGTCAAAAACAATTTGACCTTAGACGATATGGAGGATTTGGCCGAGTACGTCAAGGGAATTTCCCATGAATACGTCTCTGGGCCGTTATTGGATAGCCATTTTTGGCCTCGGGCCATTGGCTTGGGCCTTAAGTTGGCCCCCGCCGATCGGTCGACGCTGTTTAGCGTTTTATGGGGCGGCATTGGCGAGTTCACCCAACTTTACTTAAAGCTTTTTCGAGCCTTAGACAGCCTTGGTTTAGAGGAGACCGCCTTTTGTGGCCTAAACGCCCTTTACGAGCCCGAGTTGGGCTCGCATGGCCGTAAAAACAGCGTCTTAAGCGTGGATCGTCTGTTGGGTTTGTTGGATGAAGGTGGCGACCAAGTGCCGGTAATGAGTTTAGGTGGCCGGAAAGCGTCTCTGTCCCGGCCGGTTTTGAGCGCTCTCATCGCCGAGATCCACGTTAAGGTGGTCGAGAAACCTGGCCAGTTCATGGATTACGCCGATATCTTGGATTTCCCTGGGTATCGGGCTCGGATGAAGCTGACCGACATCACCAATGACGTGAAAAACCCGGAGATCCTAAAAAATTGTTTTTTACGGGGAAAAGTGGCCTATCTTTTTGAAAGATATTGCTCTCGTAACGAAATTACGGCCATGCTCCTGTGCGTGGCCGACTCGGTGCAGAACAATCCCGATTTGCCCATGGTCATTAATAATTGGATTAAAAGCGCCCATGGGGACACGCCCGAGGATCGTTTTGGCCAACCGATTTGTTTGTTTATGGTTCTGACCAAGTTTGATCGGATCCTGGAGAAGGGCGTGGGCTCCTCGGATTTGATCACGCGTTGGGAAAACCGTTACAACGCTTCCTTTTTACAGTTTTTTAGCTCTCACGAGTGGCCATTGGCATGGGCCAAGAAAGGCTCCGACGTCCGGCCTTTTAACAATATCTTTTGGCTAATGAATACAGGCTACTCCGACGCCTTTTTTGTTGTCGACCGAAACGACCAATCTGGTCTTATTAAATTAAAGGGCGTTCGACCAGACCAAGCCGACTGGGTGGGGAAGGTTTTTGAGGGTTATTTAGCCTCCCAGGCCACCAAAAAACACGTTAATGACCCCACGGCGGCTTGGAAAGCCATTGTCGAAGGATCCGACGGTGGGGCAAACTACATTATCGAAAAGCTCACGCCGTTACTGGCCACGGATCTGAAACTGGGCCAGTTGACCAATCTGGCTTTAACCGAGTCGCGCCTAGTCGAGGAGAACCTTAAAAGATTCTACCAGGGTGGGGATAAAGAAGAGGAACGGAAGATCAAAGAGGCCTTGTTCAAAAAGATGGCCGGCTATTTGGCCACTCTTCAGGTCAAAACGTTCCGGTTTGGTTTTTTTCTTCAATCGTTGTTCCTATCCGACGACGAATGCCACGCCATTTTTTCGCAATCTTTTTCGGAAAAAGAGTTTTTGGACGATGACCCGGTGGCGCCGGCGGCGGAGGTCGCCTTGGATTTGGAGTCCATTCTTTTTGGCGGCTCGGAAGAGGAAGCGGCCGCTAGTCCCCAAAATCAACTTCCGGCGGTGAGCGATTTCGCCAATCGTTATCGTCGCCGTTTAGAGAACGCTTGGCAGAACCGGTTGGGCGAGCGCCTGGGGGACGCTAAATATTTGCGTTATTATGGCTTTTCGCGGGAAATTCTCCAACAGTTTGTCGCCGAGCTGGTTCAGGGGGCTAAACGGTTAGGGGTTATGGACGCCATTGAGACTAAGCTGCGGGAGGCTTTAAGTTATTCCAACGTCAACCCGGAAAGACTTTTGTGGAAACAAAGCCGTTTGGCCTCGGCTTATTTGGCGGAATTTGTCAATTTTCTAGGTCTAACCCCCACCCGCTTAACGGACAGCCAAAGGACGGTTCAAGTTTTGGGTCGACAGACGTTGTTATTCGCTAGAACCGAGCCCCCGGGCGATAATCCGGTTCTACCTGACACGCAGGCCAATTTTGATCAGGCCTATTGCCAGGATTGGCTCCGGGCTTTTTACCGGTTGTCCATCCAGAACGTGGACTTCGCCGATAAAAACTATAACCTTGAGGAAAACGCGCGGTTGGGCAAAATCATTGAGTCCAATATTTCCGCTCGCGGGGCTTTGGGCCAGGATTAGGATGGGGTTATGAAAGCGACGCTGAAAAATGACGACGACAAGGGCCGCGGCCACGCCCTTTTGATTGTCCATTTCGCCGAAGAGGACGAAAAGCTCCATCAGGATGAGGCGCTGGGGTCTTTTTTCTTGGCCGTCAAGGGCCATCCCTCGGGGACTTTTTTGCAGGGGCCTAAGTCCGAGGAGCGTTGGACGCTGGGTTCGGAAGAGTATCTGCCGGTGGTCGCCAAAAGTTGGGATGGGACGGATCTGATCTTGGAGTTGGGGCCTTATTTTACGAACGCGTTTCAAGAAAAAATCCATTCCTTCTTTTTGAAGGGCCAGTCCTCGAAGTTCGCCCAGTTAAAGGCGGAGACCTATCGGGTTTGGAAGCCGCCCCGGGATATGGTCAACATTGACTTGCCCGATCCTAACGCCAAGTTTACCAACAAAACCACCGAGGCCGTCACCTTGATGAACCGGACGGCGGCCAGCGCCTCCTCCGGGGAGGCGCGCCCCAGTGTCCGAGAAACGCCACCCTCGCCGCCTTCGCCGCCAGTAGCCGCGCCACCGGTGGTCGTTCCGCCCGCGCCCCCGGTTCCGTCGGCGCCCCTGGTTCGCCCACCCGATCCCGCGCCCACGCCCGCGGCGCCGGTTGTAGACAAAAAAAGTCATAAGGGCTTAAAGATCGGGGTGGGGGTTTTATTGGCTTTGTTATTGCTAGCTGGGGGCTTTATTTGGTATTACCTGGGTAACGATAACGAAGTCAAACCCACGCCGGAAGCGCCTAGCCAGCCGCCAGACGCCGAGAAAACGCCTGAACCGGCCCAAGAAGTTCCGCCAGAGTCAGCGCCACCAGCTCCAGCTCCGCCAGAGTCAGCTCCACCAGAGTCAGCTCCGCCAGAGTCAGCGCCGCCAGAGTCAACGCCACCAGAGCCAGCTCCGCCAGAGTCAGCTCCACCCAGCGCGCCATCCGGCGACCTCTCTGGTAAACCACCAATTGACGCGGCCAGAAATTTATTGCGGACTGGAGCCGCCAACGAAGATTTAGCGGCCGCGGTGGCCAAGTTGGATGGCCAGCCAGGAGCCGAGGACGCGGTTTTTCTTCTATTAAGGAAATTGGCGCCCACTTCCCCAGAAAGTCAGATGCGTTTCGCCGCCTTCTTCGATCCCCTGGATTCCCGGCCAACGGGCTCGGTGGTTAAGAACGCCAAGTACGCCTATGACGAGTACGAGGTAGCCAAAAAAGCTGGGCATAACCAGGCCGCCGAGCGCCAGAAAGCGTTGATAAAGTGGGCTGACGCCAACGCGGCTAGTGGCGACGAAGGGGCCCGAGCTCTTCTGGAGTGGGCTAACAACTTAAAGTAGTGTTTTTAGTTTTTTTGGCGAAAGGCTCCAATTATGCTGAAAATTAGATTCGCTTTTTGGCTACTCGTGTTGACGCTAAGCTTATCTTTGGGCTCGGAACTGGTTTGGGGGGCCGCGCCTTTATTAATGCCTGGCAAAAAGACCCTTTATCAAAAAGTCATCACCCATCCAGGCGCGGTCAGACGGGCTAACGTTGGCGGCCCCGCTGGGGCTCCGTTAGTTCCTTTTTCGATGCTCTACGTTTATGAGCGAAAACTGGAAAATGGTCAGCCTTGGCTGTTGTGCGCTGGCGACACCATGGGGCGAGAACTGTTCTGGCTACCGGCCGAGTTGACCTCGGACTGGAAACAATCTTTAGTCCTCATGTTTTCCAACCGGGTGGGACGCAAACCGGTGATGTTTTTTAAAAGTAAAGACGCTCTGATCGACATCGCCTCTAACGAGAACATTGTCCAAGAATTGGAGTACTTGTCCTTGGATTTCGCCGAGCTTTTGGCGAAGAATATAACGCCCCCCGATTCCTTCCCAGTGGTGGCCATGGAGCCGGATGACAAGACCGGGGCGGTGCCTTACAACCATTTTTATCTCATGCCGATCTTCAATTACGATGAGCAGTTTGAGTCGGTCAAACTATTGGAGGTGGGTTCGATTGATCCAGCCCATTACCCAGAACAGGTTAAAGTTAGGGAGGACGAGGAGGGCGATGAGGACGAATTGGGCGGCCCCCGTCAAGCCCCGCCCAATGATCGGGTGACCAACGCCATCGCCTTTGTCATTGACACCACTAAATCCATGGGGCCTTACATCGATAAATGCCTGGAGTTATCCAGCCGTATTTACGACCAAATTATGGACGCGGGCCAAGGCGAGAATGTGGCTTTGGCCGTGGTGGCTTTTCGGAGCAGTATTTCGCGCTCCCCTGACATAGAGTACACCACGAAAATTATCTCGCCTTTAAGAACCGCCATGGAGAGCGACGAGTTCTTGGACGCTTTAGATCAAGTCGAGGAAGCTCAGGCCTCCACCCACTCCTACGCCGAAGACTCGCTGGCCGGGCTATCCACGGCGATCGATAAATTGGACTGGAAGCCTTACCAAGGGCGGATCATCTTTTTATTGACCGACGCTGGTCCCTTGCCCTTGGAAGATCCTTTTAACTCCACTCCGGCCACCCCGGACACGATTTATGAAAAAGCCGCCGCCAAGAACATTAAGATCGTGCCTATTCATATTAAAGCCCCCGCCGGTCGTCATGACCACATGACCGCGGAGCGGGCTTATAAGGCTTTATCTTTTAGCGGTGGCGACTCGTCCAATTACATGGATATCCCCGCCCCGGACGCGAAATCAGGGGCCATCGCTTTCGACGATACCGCTCAGTTACTCATTGACGCCATGGACGGGATTCTTTTTCCCGAACCGAGCGGTCAAGGTCAAAAGATCCCGCCCCCGCAAAAATTGTCGCCTCAACAGCGTAAGGCCGTTAACGTGGGCGAGATCCTTGGTCACTCTATCCTTTTGGATTATTTAGGCTCGCGGAACAAAGCTGGCGCGCCCAGGGTGGTTAAATCTTGGATCACGGATAAGGATCTGAGTAATCTTGGCCGTAAAGTTGATCCCACCCAAACCAATACCGTGACCGTGGGCGTTTTGTTGACGAAAAATCAGTTGAGCGCCATGGCCAAGGAACTACAAAATATCGTCGCCAAAGCCGAGATCAATATGCGCGAGCAGTCGGATAATTTTTTTAAGAGTATCTTGTCCGCCTCGGCCCAGATCAGCCGCGATCCTACCCAGTTCTCCTTGACGCCGGACACTAAATTGGGCGAGCTGGGCGTATTGGGGGAATTTTTGGAAGATCTGCCTTATAAGAGTCGAATTATGGGCATGACCGAAGCCAACTGGTATTCCATGTCCCCTGGGGAGCAAGATTCCTTTGTTAGGGCCATTAAAGCGCGTCTAATGGCTTACGAAGAATACGATAAAGACGTCGACAACTGGGCTAAGTTCGATAAGAATAATGATGGCGAGTGGCTCTATCGGGTGCCCTTGACCATGTTGCCCTAAGGTTAGAGCAACGTGACCGAGCCAATTTTGGTTTTTGATCAGGTTTTAAAAAAACGAGCTGGGGGGCGGGGTTACCAGCTTTTCATTGAAAATATGGAGATTTTCCCCCAGGATCGCCTGGCTTTGATTGGCGATTCCGGCAGTGGCAAAAGCACCTTATTGGATCTCGCCGCTTTAATTTTACGACCAGACCAGGCCGTTGGCTTTGCCTGGCGTCCCCAGTCCGCCGAAAAAACAGATCTTTTCGCGGCCTGGCGGCGTAAGGATATCGGTCGTTTTGAAAAAATTCGGCGCCGGGATTTAGGTTACGTGACCCAGACCGGTGGTTTGTTGCCGTTTCTTTCGGTGCGTGACAACATTTTGCTGCCGGCGCGGTTAAAAAAAATGGGGAAAAAAGCTTTGGCCCGTTTGGCTAGTTTGGCCCAGACGTTAAAAATTGAGACTATATTATCTAAATCCCCAGCCAAACTTTCCGTGGGGCAAAGACAACGGTGCGCCATCGCCCGGGCTTTGATTCACGAGCCGGGTTTAATTTTGGCTGACGAGCCCACCGCGTCGCTAGATCCACCCACCGCTCGGCAAGCTTTGGAGCTTTTATTGGAGCTTAGTCAGGATCAGGCCTTGGTCATTTCCACGCACAACTTAGATTTGATTAAAGACAAGGGATTTAAAGTTTTTCAGATCGTTTGCGAGGATACGGATCCCGATCAACCGGTGATAGCTAACTTGAGGCGGATTTAGGTGGACGCGATTTAGATTGATTAATATTAGGCTGACTGGTATTATTTTTTTTTCGGGCGCCAGTCAAGGGGGGACAGTATTTTTTTTATAACCTTAAAACTGGCCTTTAAGCGTTATGGACATGACTACCTTTTTTCCCTGTGTTCCATTTTTTCCTTGGTGGCTTTTTTAGTCCCTCTTTTGACTTTGATGGGCATTAAGGATGGGATCATTGGCGCCTTGACCACGCGATTGATCGAAAACCCTCGGAACCTGGAATTAACGCCCCGGGGCGTAGGCGGTTTTCCGGAAAGTTTTTTTCAGGAAATGAAAAACCACCCCGCGACCGGGTTTATCATTCCAGAAACGCGAACTCTTTCGGCCACCATGGCCTTGATAAAGCCGGATTTTCCAGCTTTAAGGGTTGATCTTTTGCCCACTGGGCCGGGCGATCCTATCACCTTGGCCGCCACGCCACCGCCTAGCCCGAAGGGGTTGTTAGAACATGAGATTGTCCTCACGCTCGCGGCGGCCGGCAAGTTGGCCATCCAACCAGGGGATAAATTGGTAGGGCGAATTGGCCGTTTGACCAAAGGTTTTGAGGAGACGGTTCAGTTGGAATTAACGGTGGTGGGCGTTCTGCCGGAAGAGTTGGCCGATGGTTATTTCCTTTTTTGCTCACTGCCGTTATTAAAGAGACTGGAAGATTACCGGAGTGGTTTCGCCATCCCGGAGTATGGTTGGTCAGGCCGGACAAAACCCCTAGCCCCAATTCTCTATCCCCGTTTTCGTCTGTACGCTAAAGATTTGGACGGGGTGGAGACGTTAAAGGCTTATTTAGCCAAAAAGAACTTGGATATGGTTTCTCGGGCCGAGGAAATCGCCTTGGTTCGGCGCCTGGATCACGCTTTCACCGTGGTTTTTCTTTCGATCCTGGCGGTGGTGGGGGGCGGGGCTTTCGCCTCGGTGGCCAGTGGGGCCGTGGATCAAGTGGCCAAAATTCGGCGTTCTTTAGCGGTATTAGCTTTATTAGGTCTTTCTCGCGGCCAATTGATGGCTTTCACGATCTTTCAATCTATCTTTACAGGTATTTTGGCGATCATAATGGCTGATGGGCTTTTTTTAGGGCTTAGTAGGATTTTAAACTTATATTTTGGCGACCATTTTGGTTTAGGCGAACAAGTTTGCGTTCTTTCCCCGGAAAAGTTAGCCGTGGCCGGGGGCGCGGTTTTATGTTTTATGTTGGCCGCTTCCTCCGCGGCGGTGATTAGCCTGCGGGATCTTGAGCCTTCCGAAGGGATGCGGGAAGTATGATTGGGCGAGTATGATTGAGCTGTTTTGGGGATCGTTTGGGCTAGCGTCAGTTTTTTGGATTTAATGGTTGAATTCGCGTCAATAATATAGACTTAGATAATGATTATTAAGAAAAATAGCCCAATTAGGTGACACATTAAAGTTGAAAACTATCTTATCAATATTACGACATTGAGATCATTAAAACGTTTTAAAATAGCCTATAAAGATAATAAATCGGTATTATATCCATTTGTTAGATTATTTATCGGTTTTAGTGTCAAAAGTTAGCCTTGAATCCGTTGGGCTTTAAGGTTTTTCAGTTTGGCCGTGGTCACCGTGACCTGGATCAGGAGCCTCGATTTAATGAGCCTTCGGAGGAAACGCAAGATGAATAAATTTTTGATGACGCTAATTGTCTTGTTGTCCCTGGCCCTTAATTCCTCGGCCGTTTGGGCTCAGCTAGTCAGGGCTGGGGCGGTTAAACCCGAAAACGCCTATAATCCCAAGCCCGACCCGGCGGATCTAATCTTTCCCATGCCTTGCGATTTGAAGATGGTTTTTAAGGCGGTGTCTTTGCCGATCAGTGGGCGTCTGAAGGACATGAAGACTCGTCTGGGAACCGAGCTAGAGGAAAATAATCCTAACGGTTTTTTTGACCGTAAATATAACGTCTATTTAGGCTCCGCTTTATCTTTGGCCGATCTACCCAGGAGACAACAAGACATAGCCGCCAAAAGTCTCATGAATCCCGTTACGCGACAGGTTTTTGGCGACCAAATCTATTTGTTCGGTAAATACGAGGTGACCAACGCCCAATTTGACGCGGTCATGAAAGGTTGTTCGCCTATCAACGCCCAATCGGCTTTGCCTAAAACTGACGTCTCTTGGTATGACGCTTTGGCTTTTACGGAAAAATATATGACGTATTTGATTAAAAATCATCCTGATGATTTGCCAAAGTTTCCCGACGACGACCGTTATATTGGTTTGATTCGTCTGCCCACCGACGCGGAATGGGAATACGCGGCTCGCGGCGGGCACATGGTTTCCACGGAGGATTTGGAAAGCGAGGTTTTGTTTCCATTAAATGGCAAAGAGGCGGGCGCGTATGGTCTGTTTTATAACAGCGTCTCGCAAGCCTCCGCCCCAAGTCGGATCGGAACTTTGTTGCCCAATCCATTAGGCGTTTTTGATACCGTGGGCAACGTGGCCGAGATGACGTTGGATCTATTCAAGATGACCGTCGGCGGTCGTCTCCATGGAGCGGCCACCGGCGGTTTTATTAAAAAAGGCGGTAGTTATACTGGCGAATTAGAGGATGTTCTGCCTGGCCGTCGTCAGGAAGTGGCTCTTTTTGAGCGGAAAGGCGCGACCGTGGCTCCGGATCTGGGGTTTCGCTTGACGTTATCGTCGGTGGCCACTTCTAGTGTTTCTCGGCTCAAGGAGCTAGCCTCGGAGTGGAAACAGTTGGGTCAGACCGCTCAGACGGAAACTGGCGCCAATCCCCTGGAAAAATTACATAGATTAATTCAAACGACAGAGGATCCGGCTGAAAAGGCTACTTTTGAATCTTTATTGGCTGAATTTACTGATTTTAGCGTGATGGTACAATTACAAAAGGAAGCCTCGATTAAGGCTCATTGTAAAAATTTGATCAACACCGCTTACAGTATTCGGAACACTGGACGCCGAAAAGAGCGAGCCATCTTTGATTTGAACAGAACTAACCTGCAGTTAGACAAGTTTTCCAATGAAATGAAAAAACTTTCCGCCAAAGAGCGGGCCGCCGCGACTGAGCCGTTCAATGTGATTAAAAATACCGCCAGCGGTTTAAAAGAAGATATAGAAGTTTTTGATTTGGCTATCCGTAACCAATTTAACTATTATAAAATTTTGGTCAAAAACGCTGTCGAATTTGACCGAAATACATTGGAAGATCAGTTAATGTTTGTCTTTAACGACATTAAGGGCGATGATATTTACAACCAGGAATTACGTAAGTTTTACGCCATCGTGGTTGATCACATCAAATTGTCTTTGGAAGGCCAAGATCGAAAAATTAAGTTGGAGGATCTGTTGTAATTTGGCGCGTCTAATCAAGATCCAAAATTATCCATCGCGTTTAACGCGACTCAGGTTTGTTGGGCGACTCGGGCGGCCGGCTCGCCAAAAAGTTTTTTTATTTGGCCAGGTAGCGCTATTGTTGTAGTATTAATGGAGATTAATCGCTCCCATTGAGTTTTGGCCTGGGTTGAGCCTGGCCCTTGGGGTTCGGGAGCTTGGTTTTTGGATCAGTTAATCAAGTTTGATTGTTGTTAAAATTGAGTTATTTTGATTTTATCAACAATAATTTGATCTAAGTGAGCTTATGGGTCAGAATAATTCCAATATTCAGTTAGCTCCTTCCGTGACGGTGGTCAATAGGCCTTCCTACTTGGTGGGTTTTTTTATAGGCCTGCTCCTGGCCGGCTTAATTTTGGGGCTAATTTTCTATTTTTTTTATAACAAGACCATTTATAGGGCTGAAGTGGCTAAGGTTGACACCTTTTCCTTTCAGTCGGCTAATATTAATGCCCTTAAAACTGAGATTGACCGTTATAAGAATCTTCTTAATGAGGATGTATGCGCCGATCCCTCGGCGGCTCCGGGTCTGTTTTCGTCGCCTAAACTTGACCGTCCGCCCCATTCCGTTCCCCCAGCTTTGGGCGGGGCAGGCGCTTTAGGCCAAGCTCCGTCCGTTGGCTCAGCCTCGGGTAGTCCGGGCGCGACTCCGGGTTCGCCTAAAGACCAAGCCGAGCCGACCCAAAAAAATTCATCGCCGCCTGAGCCCGAGCCCGAGCCAGAGCGCGTCCCTGAGCCAGAAGTCTATAAACCGGAACAATCTTCCGATGACCCACAAACTATCATGGACGACATTGAGGAGGCCACGGTTCTCGTTTTGGCGGTGGGCAAAGTCGACATTTCCACTGGCACGGGCTTTTTCGTGTCTGAAAACCTGATCATGACTAATCGCCATGTTGTTGAGGATGTCTTAAAGGCCCGAAAAAACGGGAAGATCATGGTGACTAACAAAAGACTTGGTCATGTTCAAAAGGCGGAACTGGTTTTGGTTAGTCAGCCGGATAACTTTCGGGACTACGCGATTTTAAAAGTCAAATCACCTTATAAAGACGGTTCGCCCACGCTACCTCCTAGGAAGGTATTGAAGATTTCCAGGGAGGCCAAACGGGCGGATCGGGTTAGCGCCTGGGGTTATCCAGGGTTATTGACCAAGGCTGATCCCAAAATGAGCGAATTGTTGAACGGGAATATGAGCGCGGCTCCTGAATTGGTCTACGCGGAGGGCGTTATTAGCGTTATTCAGCGGATTGAGGGGAATTTACCTTTGATTAGCCACACCGCCGATGTTTCCCACGGCAATAGTGGGGGGCCTTTAATCGACAAAAACGGCGAGGTCATTGGCATCAACACTTTTATCCGAATTGACGAAAAGAGCAATCGCCAGGTCAATGTGGCGCTGGGTGGGCGTGATATGTTGTTGTTTTTAGCCGAAAACAATATTCGGCTTGATTAAGGCTTAGGAATCCCCATGCCCAGGCAGATGATCCATTCCTCGAAAATTCTTGATTATCATGTGGACACCCATGATGGGGTGAATATGATATCTCGCTATTACCTTTTTAACCAGTTGATCTCCGATGAATTGTCCCCAGATCGGGCTCAATTGTTGGCCGAGCCGGTTAAAAACGCTGACCACAACCAGATCAATTGGTATTCCAATTTGACTGGGCAAGTGGTTCCGTACGAGAACTTAAGCCAGGAGGATCAGAGATTCGCGCGGGAAGTGATCGAGGAAAGAAAGAATGAGCTGATGGAATTGGCCAATAAGTTCCAGACGTCCTCGTCTCGGAACCGGAAATTGGCTGGGGAGTTATTGGCCCTAATTTTAAGTCACCCGGAAAAGTATCAAGTTTATATGGTGGGTGGTCGGCCGGTGGTGGCGGGCTGGGGTTTAACCCCTTTTGACGGGGCCCACTTAAATTCCGCGAATTTAACGGCTTCCTTGGTAGAGTTGCCAGAGTCAACCCCGCGTTTAACCGAAAATCTGACTCCCATCTCGGAGGAGACGGAACCGCTCGAGGCGACGCCGCTCGAGGAGACGACGCTTGAGGAGACGGAACCGCTTGTGGTGACGCCACCGCTCACGGTGGTTTACGGTCAACATAGTCTCTGGAAATTGTTTTTGGGGCTATTTTTGGGGTTTATCCTGTTGGCCATCGCGTTTATTCTTCTTTTTCCTGGTTTAAGGATTTTTTTTGATCAGTTACTCAACCCACCTCACTTGGACGCGGCCACTTTTGACCGCAACAACGTTGAAGAGGAAGGGTTACGTCATCAGTTGGACGATTTACGTAAATTGTATTCCACGAAATTAGCTAGTTGTTCATTGCCCAAAGCGCTGACGCCACCGTTCGAGTCCACGGAGCCACCCACCGAAAAGCCGCCCAAAGAAGATCCCCAGGCGGAGCCAAAGCCTATAGAAGAGCCTAAGCCGGAGCTAAAACCTCAAGAAGAGCCCAAACCGAAGGAAGATCCCAAGCCTAAGGAAGAACCCATGGATGAGGAAGAACCCGAGCTGGAGGCGGAACCCGAACTTGAGCCGGAATCTAAGCCCAAGAATAGCCCGTTGGAAATTCCCGCTGGGGCGGCGGAGAAAAACGATTTTTCTTTCATGGAAGGCTGTTGGGAGTCTCTTTCCGAGGGGTTGTCCGGCCGATCGACGGGACTGCCTATTGAGGTAAAATATTGTTTTAACTCCAAAGGCAACGCCGTGGTCACCTTGGAAGAGACCGACGCCAAGAACAAGTATTACCAGACCTGCTCCACCACGGCTTACGCCACTTTCAGCGATGGAACTTTGGTGGTTACCCAAAGGGGAGGGCTGATTTGCCCTAAAGACAATTCCAAGTATTCCCAATCCAATATGGTTTGCTACCCGAAAGCGAAGAAAGATAAAAACGAGGTGGACTGTGTCATTGAGCAACCGGGCTCGCCGTCCATTGACACCACGTTTAATCGGGTGGACTAAACGTGGCGATTGAGGTTACCGCAAGACCAGGAAAACCGTTAGCTCCTCCTCTATTTTGGCTGAAGAGTTTAGGCTAACCAGAAAATCATGGATCGCTTTTTGGGCCACGCTCAGGGCTTGTAGTTTGGGGTAGCCATAAACGCCCGCGGATATTAAAGGAAAAGCGATGGATTGGCCGCCGTGGTCTAGAATCAGTTGGAGACTATTTTGATAGCAAGCGGCTAAAAGTTCTGGCTCGCGGTTTTGGCCGCCACGCCAGACTGGGCCTACCGTATGGATGACATATCGGGCGGCGAGGTTAAAACCGGGGGTTATGACCGCTTGTCCCGTGGGACAAGACTTTAGAGCCTGGCAAGCTTTGGTCATGGCCTCAATCCCGGCGGCCCGAAAAATGGAGCCACAAACTCCGCCACCCATGGTTAGCGAGGTATTGGCGGCGTTGACAATGGCGTCGGTTTTCATGACGATTAAATCGCCGTTGATGATTTGAATGGGCATGGGGTTCCTTTTTTTAAGGGTGGTCTATTAGGGGTTTTGGTGGTTTAGAGGTGGTCGCTTTAATGGGGTTCCTCATTAACCGCGTAAATATAGCTTTCGCGAAGTGAATTTTATTTAGGTTTTTTTATTTAGGATTTTTACTCGACAAAACAACTTTAATCTGTTAAAGTTTTAATGTTTGACCAATACCCATCGCTAGTAAACATTTGAGGTCTTTATGAAAAATTTCGCGCTTTTGGCCGGGCTCATTCTTTTGGTTGGCTGCTCGATCGTCAATCCGCCCAAGAATTACACTCAGATCATGAACGATTGGCTGGGGGCCCCCATCGAAGAGTTGATCAAGGCTTGGGGCGATCCCGCCTACAAGTTCAACTTGTCCGATGGCCGCCAGCAATACCATTGGGATCGTTTGGCCGCCGCCGTTAGCCCCGATTCCCTAGATTATGGCCCAGGCGGTCGGGAAGCGGCTAAGCCGAACTTAGTGACCAGTGGGGAATGCGGGATCACGGTGACCGTGGATCCTTACCATAAGGTGGCCAGCTACAGTCGAGCCAAACCAGGGTGCGAGAAGATGGGGTTGCCTCGGAGTCGGCGGACTAATGTTTAAGTCCGCTACAGGCGCTAACTGATGAAATGGGACACATTATACCACAGGTGCGCGGAGATATTAAACAATCACGCCTTGGAAGCCATTGTCCGGATGAGTTCCTTGTCCGCGGTCGCGGGGGGGTTAGCCCGCGAGGCTAACCTCGCGGACGGTCAGTACGTCGAGGGCGCGCGGGTTGATTTTAAGGGCCAGATTCAGGGGCGTCCGGTGGGTGGTTTTTTAATTTGCGCGTTCCATGTTTTTCAGGTGGCCCAAGATTTGGCCCGGGCCATCGCGGTCAAAATGGGTTTAGACCCGGAAATGGCTAGTCATCGCCAGGGGGTGGAAAACGTTTTGGCCGAATTTTTGAACATCATTATTGGTTTAACCTGTTCGGATTGGGCTAAATTTGGCTTGGACATTGTTTTTGATCCCCCGGAAAAGCTGGTGGCTCATTACCTGGCGCCGGTCGCCAAAGAAGACGAGGCTTACCATATGACCTTTAAACTATCAGGTGGAGATCGGCGGATCGACTTTTTCCTGCGCTTTTTGGCCCCGGTGAAACTAGCGTGACCATAGCTCCCATCACACCTCTATTAAGTCTTCTGAAAGTTAAGCCGGGCGCTCCAGCCAACGCCCAGCCGGGCACTATTTTTCCGCCCACGGATCTGGTTATCGTCCCCAACGAGATGGTCGCTTTCCAAGTTCGCGATCAGATCATGAGCCGGTTAAATGTCCTTTTGCGGGCCCAAATTTTTTCTTTTAGCCATCTGGAACGACGTCTGGCCGAGGAACGTTGGCCGGAACTGGTGGATGACTGGGACAAGATTTTTTTTCTGAACCGTCAGGCCCCGAGTTTGCGTCCCATATTGGGTTTATCCGGGGAACCAACCATCGCCCAGACGGCCGAATTGGCCGACCAATTGGCCGATGGCTTAGATCGCCTGCGTTTGGCCGGTTTAACTTGGCCCGAGGTGGGAGCTTTGGCCCCACAGGCTCTGGCCCAGGCTTTAGCTAGTTTAGGCGAGGCGTATGACCGTTGGCTGGGCGAGCGCGAGGATCAATTTACCCTTCGGCTCAAAATTATTCACGCTTTAAAAAAGGGGGAGGATTTTCGGTTTTTACGGGAAATCCAGACGATCCATTGCTACCATAGCCAAAGGTTATCCCCTTTTGAGACGGAGCTATTGAAAGCGTTGGCTCTTTCTGGCCGAATGGTCAAGATCCGCCTGGATATACCCCCTTGGCTCACGGAGGAACGCCGAGATCACGGGGGATTAAATTGGGGGTTCCAACGGTTGCGCTTGATGGAGGAGTTTTACAAGTCCCCCAGTTCTAACTTAGAGCTTAAGTTCGCTGACCAAGATGACCCTGATTACGAGGATACCCCCGCGCCCTTGGCTTACGCTAGCCAAAACATTTTTGGCCCCCCGGTTGATTTTGATCCCCCACCCGTGGGGGAGGCGCTGGTCATTCTTAAAGCCCCGACCCGTTACCAGGAAGTGGAGGCGGTGGGGCGAGATCTGAAAAAAATGATATTGGCGGGCGTTCCGCCCCGCCATTTGGCCACGGCCGTGCCCCATATGGACACGTATCTGGCGGATTTTTTGGATATCGGGCGTCGTTTTGGGATTGAGTTTTATTGCCACCGTGGGGAACCGTTAATTAACGCCGCCCCGGTTTTGGCCATTAACGACCTGTTGGCTCTTTTTACTTCTAATTGGGAATTGTTAAGGTTTTTGGAGGTGGCCCGCTCGCCGTATTTTAATTTTGGCGTGAAAGATTGGCCTCTGGAGTCGATTTTGTCCGCCGGGATCTCCGATGATCGGGCCGGGGGAGCTTACGAGCTTAATCTGGAAAGAGCCATCGCTTACGGTCAAAAGACGGAGCTAGTGCCAGTTTTGACGGCCGTTAAACTGACCCGCGCCTTAGGAGTTAAATTAAGCCAACAAAAGACTTGGCCCCATTTTTTCGCCACCTTCGCCGAAATCCTGGAAATTTTGGGTTGGCCAAATTTATCGGATAAACCGGCTAATTTACTCAAACGTCAACGTTGGCCCCAGTGGTCGGACAAGGTTTTAAACATTTGGCCGGATCGCCCGAGCCAATTTATGGATCAAACATTAAATGAGTATGGGCCCAGGTTAAAGCTGGAAGAAGTGGCCGCGGTCAAATATCGACAGGTTTTGGAAGAATTGGCTTTGGCCGTGGCTGGTTCCGTGGACGCCCCCGAGGCGTCTTTGGAGGCGTTTCGCTTTTGGTCGCGCCGGGCTTTGGGCGCGGTTAGTTTAGGCTCGTCAGGCTCCTCGCCTTCCTCGGGCGTCTGGCTGGTCAATTATTACGATTTAAATGGCGCGCGTTTTGAAAAATTGTATTTATTAGGTCTTAACGAATCAGTTTTTCCTTCGGCTAAGGCGGAGGGGCGTTGGTGGCCGGACGAGTTCATTAAAAGTTTAGCCCAAACCTCTTTGGGGCGCTCTTTATGGACAGGGCCACAAGAGGGCTACCGGCAGGGCGAGGAGATGTTCGCCACCGCCCTTGGTCAGGCCAAGAGCGTGGTTTTGTCGTACGCGGAAAATACCGAAGGCGCCCGGAAAAAGGCCCTTTCGCCTTCCGCGGTCATCAAACCCTTGTTGGCTTTGTGGTCCAAGGATCCACCTAAAACCGTGGCGGTGGGGCGTTCTTTGAAACTAAATGATTTGCGAGATAAGGGCGAGCTTTTGACGTATCTGGCCGAGAAAAATGTGGATCCGCCCGAAAATATTTTGCGCTTAATCCCCGCGGAAAACCCAGCTCTCTTATGGGCGTCTTTAAAAGCTCGCCGAGTCATCCAAGCTCCGCTCAAAAATCTATCGCCAGCGATCATTGATAAGTGGATCAACACTTTTTCTCGACTTTCGGATGGGCCGATTTTGTCTCTCTCCCCCTTGAGAGATTACGCCCAATGCTCGCGTAAGTTTTGGTTGGCCCATATCTTAAAACTGACCACGGCCGTGGAACCGATGGATGATTGGGATAGAATAAGCCAAGGCGATTTAGTTCATGGCGTTTTAAGGGAATTCATGCGGCCCTTAGTTGATGTTACGGAGAAAAAAGACTTAAGCTGGAGCCGGCTGAAGGAGATATTTGAGGTTTTTAGCTCTAACCTCGCCCGGAACAACCCCGTTGGCCGCGAGCCGATTTTTGAGCGTCAGCTGACGGCTCTAGGAAAAAGCCTGCGCTCTTGGCTGGCGCGTCAAGCTGATTTGGCTAAGACCGCCGTGAAGGCCCTAGAATGGCCTTTTGGGAACGATCCCAAGGAAACTTCTCTGCCCGCGCCTGGCCCAGCCGTGGCTTTTGGCCAGGGCCAGGACAAGGTTTACCTGCGTGGCCGAGTGGATCGGGTCGACATAACCAAAGATCCGGACAGCCTTATTATCCGAGATTACAAGCTTACTCATTCGGATTATTACGACAAACTTAAACGTAATAAAAACGAGGTTAACGACGCTAAGTCATTTGATAAAAACGTCAATAGCGTTAGTTACGCGCCTTTGTTGTACCGTTTGGCCGTGGAAAACCATTTTGGCCTACCGACGCGAGCTTTTTTTGAGTTCATCAATCCCAAAGATAAATCCGTGGAATTGGAAGTGGATTTTGATCTTCAGATTTTCCAGGATTTTATGGCCAATCTGTGGCGTGACCTCCGGCGAGGGGTCTACCGCGAGCCTAAAGATTGCGACGATTGCCATTTTAGGTTCGTCTGTTCTCAGGCCGCGCCCCTTGACGAGCGATCAGAAGATTAGTTTTGGGCAGACGTAGACAATGTTTTTTTTGTTAATAATTTTTCTTTGGTGGCTTTTTTTGACGCGCTTTTATACGGTGAGTTATGGCCCAGCGATTTGATAAATCCCAAGAGGCGGTTCTCGCTAGCCAGACCAACTTTTGTCTGGTGGCTGGGGCGGGTAGTGGCAAGACTAAAACGCTAGTGGAATACCTATTAAGGTATCTGGAAGAAAACCCCCAAGA
>JAISYP010000030.1 GCA_031269825.1 Deltaproteobacteria bacterium | reverse complement strand
TCGCCCTAAGGGCAGCAAGAATAAATCAAAGCTACCCTTGGATCTTTAATAATCAGATGCCTGAACGGCACCTACTTGGTCGCCCTAAGGAATAAATAATAAGGACGCCAAAATGTAACCTAATCAAGCTAGCACTTGACTTTCCAGTAGTTTGGTGAGAGTCTATCAAGTAGATGTCGATGATTGCAAAAGAAGACTCCTGAAAATAATCATTAAATTTATAGCCAGAAAAATAATGAGAATTACGGATTATTTTAATAAATTTATTAGCGGCTATCTCTAACTGACGCCAGCCGGGCAATTCCGCTATGGGTAATTCTAAATAGCCTGGATCCATTAAAAAAGATTTTATAATTTCGATTTACGACGTTTAAGATAAAATAATATTATATAAAGTAAATTTTAATATTTTTTATATATAATACTATAAATAGCTAATTTATAAATATTTTTAAAAGATATAATCAAATGAATATAATCTAAAATTTAAATTAAATATGATAAATATACTTGATTATGATATAATTATTTTGACCCACGTCATTCATCTTCATCCGCCGCTCTTAAAGGATCTCTTTAGATTTTGTTTATTGTCTACCATCGTCTTAAAGACGCGTCTATATTTTTTTAATCTAAGTTAGCTAGAAAACGCCTAACCACCGTTTAAAACTATTCTAGATGGCTTCGCGAAAACCCTAGTTTAAGGGAAATCGTCAAGTAAAATAGTATTAATTTCAATAACTTATCAATTTTGATTCTTGAATTTTAGACTTTTCGCGAGGCCATCATTCTAGCGACCAACTTTCCAGCGATTGATTCTGGCTCCAGATTTTTGGACGGAGTCAATGGTGGCGATAATCAATTTTTTGTCTTGACTCAGGCCAGGAAACTCGATAGATTGATAAAAAAATTATATTTTTGTTATTTATAACAAAAATAACTAATCGCTAGACCGTATTCAACTTAACCAAAACCCTCCCCGAACCTTACCCAACATCGAGCCCCTGATTGGGGCCCTCAGGTCTGGTCTTAGTGGTGGTAAAAGGCCGATAAAAAAGGGGGTTGGGCGGGTGGAGGCGAAGCGCTGGGTCTTTAGTTTGGAAAGTTGGATTTTTGAGTTGTAGGGCCTAAACGCTCTAGACGGCGTCGCGCGTGAGGCTAGTTTTTCTATTATTATCAAAGGTTTTATCTATAGATTAAAGACCGGTTTTAGATTTGGTTGATCTCGCTCATAAAGCCAATAGGCTCATAGAGCCAAGCGGATTTCATTGATTGGACTGATTTGACGGCCCTGGGATTGAATCGTTGGGGCGATAGATTTTGGGGGCGGGTTTATCGCGCTTTACGCGCTTAAACGGCGCTGCTGGCAAGGCGCCGCTGTTAAGGAATGGTTAGATGGCGAACAATTTCTTTTCTTCCACCAAAGGGGTGGTCTTAGCTGGCCTGGTCATTGGTCTGGGCGCGGCCGTTCTCCAGAAACTGGGTAACCCAGCTAACATGGGGCTATGCGTGGCCTGTTTTGGTCGAGACGTCTCCGGCGGGTTGGGGCTTCATCGGGCTGAGGCGGCTCAATACGTCAGGCCAGAGTTTTTTAGCTTGGTTCTTGGGGCTTTCCTGGCCGCCATATTAAGTAAAGAATTTCGGCCTCGGCAGGGCTCCAACCCTTTGATTAGGTTTTTCCTGGGGGCCGTGGTGGGCGTGGGAGCTTTGATTTTTCTGGGTTGCCCTTGGCGAGCCCTTTTGCGCTTGGCTGGTGGCGACGGTAACGCCATTTTGGGGCTCTTGGGGTTGTTAGTCGGCGTTTTAATCGGCTCCGCTTTTATCCGACGAAACTTTACCTTAGGGACGAGCCAAAATTCCAATTGGGGTTATGGTTTAGCTTTTGTCGTTTTCGCTTTCGGGCTCCTAATTCTGCGTCTGGCTTACCCGCCCTTGGACGGTCAACCGAAAAACGAGCTATTATTTTATTCGCTCCAAGAACCCGGAAGTCTGCGCGCGCCTCTTTGGGCCTCGTTGGGCTTGGCTTTGGTGATTGGTTTTCTAGGCCAAAGGAGTCGCTTTTGCTCCATTGGGGCGATTCAGAACGTCGTCCTCTTTCGGCAGTTCCATCTCCTATTTGGGGTCATCGCTTTTGTCTTGGCCGCCTTGGCCGCCAACCTTATTTTTGGGCAGTTCCATCCTGGTTTCGCCAAACAACCCATCGCCCATACCCTCCATTTTTGGAACTTCCTGGGATTATTAATAGTAGGGTTTGGCTCGGCGTTGGCTGGTGGTTGCCCAGGTCGACAGTTGTTTCTGGCTGGCGAGGGTGACGCGGACGCGGGGGTCTTTATTTTAGGCATGTTGGGGGGACTAGCCATGGCCCACAATTTTGGGCTCGCCTCCAGTGGAGCTGGCTTGGGGCCTAATGGCGCGGCGGCGGGCGTGTTGAGCGTGGTCACGATATTGGTCATCGCCCTATTAGGGTTACGGAAAAAGGCTTAAGGAGCGATTATGACCGTGGTTAACGCCCTGGGGCTAAGTTGTCCCCAACCCCTGATGTTAGTCATGGAGGCCCTCAAAAACGAGCCCGGTTCTTTCGTTGTCTTGGTGGATAGTGAAAGCGCTTTGGAAAGCGTTTTAAGAGCGGTCAAGAAAGAAAAAAGAACCACCGAGGAAGCGCGAGCGGGATCGGAGATTACGATCAATATTGGGCCTAAATAGCCTAATAACAGCCAAACCATAAACTCGGTTTAAAAAGTGAGGGGACGGATTTATGGCTAAATCCGTCCCCTTAAACGTTAATTTCTAGATATTGGCGTGGATAAAAAAAACTCCAGACAATACATCCAGACAATAATTGTTCGACGATCAGCTGGCCCCCGTCTAGAGGCGCGGCTGTTTTAGACGCCTCATTATGTCCAAAAAACCGGGACAAACTATCCATTTTTATCAGAAATCTTGTCCAAACAAACAACCCTACTCTAATTTTTTTCCCTAGTGGGAAAATTGATGGCCTCGCGGGAAGGCCTAAAAGCGGAAAATAAAATTGTTAACTGTTTGATATGAGTACTCTTTTTTTTAAGTAATTTCTTGAAACTGAGGTTTTCGCGAAGCCATCAAAATTTATGTCTTCAAGCTATAAGTTCAATAAACACTAAATTTTGTTAAAGATATATTATATTGTCTAAATTGAATTGTGTAAATATTTTTTTAATAATAATTAAAAAAATAATCATTTAATAATTTCTTATAAAATTAAAATAATTATTTAAATACATATTGAAGAACTTCATTTCAATCATTAAGATTATATGGAGATAGGATTCTATATACTCTACATGATATCATTTTACACAAATTATTTACTTATTCATTTCCATTTTGATTATTATCATGAGTTAAATATACCTCTGAAGCGTCAGCGATATATGACAATAATTTATGATTTTCATTTTTACCTCTAGTAGATATAATAGTAGCATTATTATAATAATATTTTAATGATAACGCGTCAATTGGATCTTCTGTAATAATTACGATATTATCACCAGATATTTTATAAGGCTCTCCATCTTTTCCAATAGTGAGTTTAAGTGGTTTAGAAACTAAAGTTCCTCTTAAAAATGCTCCAGAATTATAATAACATGGGAAAACGCAATTTAAATTTTTATCACTCCATATATGTGATTTATTATGTAGATCATCAATTATTGTTACAGGAATTTTTTTTTCAAATGATAAGTAATTTTTAATATGATCCCATGTTAATTCGCAAGGTTCAGGAATTGTATAATAAACAGTATTATTGTTGTCATTAACATAGCCATTTAAAATTGAAGGATTAAAGATATGCTGAAAACGTTGGACGTCAGGTACATTAGATCGAGCGGCGATCTTTAACTGAGCTCTACTGTGCCCAATTTTTGATAACTGATCTTGAAGGGTAGCTCTCTTGATAGATCCAACGGGAACCATTTTCTCTCGCTCTAGGATTTTGATGATATTTTTCACGCTACGGAATGGAAACGCGCGCCTCATTTTGGCGGCCTCTTCAAGAATTAAAGGAGAAATGGATCTGGTTCCAGTACGACCGGTGGTCTTCGGTATAAGCCCATTAAATAGGTTTTCCCGGTACAGCCTCACATACCGTTGGAGCGTCTTGACCGATAATCCCGAGTCTTTAGCGATCTGTCGAGTTAACTCTCTCGCCTCAGCGCTGTGGAGTCGATTGTTAAGTAAAGGAAGGATCAGGGTTAAACGGTTTAGGGCGATATCGTGACCTTTTGAATGGACATTGATGGAAACCTGGTTTTTATGGTTATCGAGGCCGTTGTTAAAGTTGTCCATGGCGTATCCTTCCGATAAATCAGTTTATAAATATAATATATACGCGAGTTTAATTTCCCGGTAGGGGAAAGAAAAAATTGACGTAGTAAAAGAAGAGCGCCTCTAACGTCAGATAAAGTTTCCTTCAACTCGGGGAAGAGCGCGCCATCATTTACGGAATAAGTCAATACGGTAAAAACAGTAGTATGAGAAGACTATTTACACCGCAAGACTAAGTTCCTAGCAACTCTTTAAACAGTTTATCCTCCTTTAAGAACAATGTCAAGCTAGCCCAAACACCACACCATTCCATCGACTATAGCTCTCCTTGGTTCCGCCAATCCCCCTGGTAAGCGTCAGGCCGATGGTTTGGCTCTAATATAGCCGTTCCATAAAAAAACCAGGCCCATTAGGGCCTGGCGAAGTGTTATTTTTTTTGACGCGCTTTTCCCGGCTATTTAAGACGTAAAACTGGTGTTTCAACCGTTAAAATCGCTCGCCGAACCGCTCTCAATATTCCGGCGGCAACTCGTTCAGCTGGGCCAAGGTGAAGACCGGGCCGTCTTTACAAACATACTCTGGGCCCACATTGCAGCGGCCGCAGATGCCCAGGCCACATTTCATGCGGTTTTCTAGGCTCATGATGATGTTTTCCGGTTTATAACCAGCCTCAAAAAGAACCGGCTGGGTGGTCTTAATGGCGATGGGTGGGCCACAGATGATGGCCGCCGTGTTGGCCGCGGGGGGGCAAATTTCCTGGAGCACGGCCGGGACAAAGCCGACTTTGCCTGTCCAACCGGGAACCATTTTGTAAATAGCCACGAACACGTCAATGTCATCGCGTTTTTGCCAAGCTTGCCAGTCTTCCCGGAACAGCAAATGCCCCGGGCTTCTGGCCCCATACACAAACGTGATCCGACCGTAATCAGGGCGGTTGTCTGGATGGAGAAGATAGACCACCGTGGCCCGCAAGGTGGTCACGGCGAAACCACTGGCGATGATGACAATGTTTTTTCCCTTTAGGTCGGGGTAAGGGTAGGGATGACCCAAAGGCCCTCGCACGCCCATGACGTCGCCAATTCGCATGTTGTGGAGGTACGAGGAGACTTGGCCCGTCCGGTTGACCGTGAAAAGGAGATAACCTTTTTCCGTGGGCGAGGAGGCGATGCCAATGGGAATCTCGCCTTGCCCAGGCACCGATAACTCGGCGAACTGGCCGGGTAGATAATTAAAACGTTTCTCATCCTCGGGTTCAAGGAATTCGAATTTAAAGGTTCGCAAACTTTTGTCAGGCGAGTCAATCATGATGTCGGCGATACGAACCGGATAGGGTAGATATGGATTGTTCACGATCATCACCTTCCCCTCAAGCGCTGGCCTGGGCCATCAGGGCGGCCACTGACCTAATGTCGATGTTGGCGGGGCACATGACCACGCACCGGCCACAGCCCGTGCAGCCCCGGATCCCATCTTGCTTGATGGGGATATATTTGAGTTTGTGCATGAACCGTTGGCGCACCCGCTCGGTTTTGGAAGGCCGGGGGTTGTGGCCGCTGCCGTGAAGAGTGAAAAGTGGGCTCATGCAGGTGTCCCAGTTCCGCATGCGCAACCCGCCGATTTCATTGGCTTCGTCTTGGATGTCAAAACAATGGCAAGTCGGACAGAAAAAAGTGCACACCCCGCAGCCCAAACAGGGCTCAGCCGTGTTAGGCCAATGGTCAGCCTTGTACAGCTCCATGATCTGGCGTTTGTTAATGGTTTGGTAGTCATCCAAGGGCCCTTGGGCGGCGATGGCCTTCTTTTCCAAATCTTTTAATTCATTGGCTAGATCGGTGGGCTCGGCTTTGGCGGCCTTAATTAATTCTTCGCCCACCTTGGTGAGGGTTTTTAGGCCTAAACCTTTGGCCTTGGGGTAGGCCAGGACGTCCAAGCCCAACTCCCCAAAGGGACTGCCCCCCATGGCCGCGCAAAAGCACTGGGGCGAGGGATCCAGGCAAGCTAAGCCAATCTTGACGGTTTGGTCGTATTTGCCTTTCCAATAAGGATCCGTGAAGCGATCGTTTTGGAAAACCTTGTTGGAGACGGATAACCCTCGAGCGTCACAGGGCCGAATCCCAAAGATGACCGTGGGCTCAGCGTGATCGCCGAGATCCTGGTAAACGTTGTAATGGGGTTTGTCCGCCAGTTTATGAAAAGCCAAGATCTTTTCGGTTTGAGGAAAAAAGACCGTTTTGGGCGACAGATGGGTGTTGGCGTAGTTGAGGCTAACGGGGCCACTAACCACCGCCAGTTGACAGTTGTCGCCTTGGCCTTGGGGAGCCAATAGTCGATGACCTTTGGCGAGAACCTGGAAAAAATCCGCCAGGGCGTTTTCTTTGACTAAGTATTCTGGCATGGGGAGTCAGGGCCTTTCTCTATTTGATGAATTCAGCCGGATCGTTGGGTTGGTAAACCGTCAACGGGGGCTTCTGCTCCCAGGCCAGTCCGGGCTCGTATGACCAATTCTCCTGAACCGATCGATCCAGAACGCGATTGAACTCCCGAACCTTGATGTTGACCGGGCAGGCCGTCTCACAGGCCCCGCAGGCCGTGCAACGGCCCGCGCAATGGAGGCCGCGAAGCAGGTGGAAGGTCAGCGTGTCCATGGGATCGTTGGATTTTCCCAACCATTGGGGCCTGGTCTCGTCCACGAAACAAATGGGGCAGTAACATAGGGGACAGGCGTTGCGACAAGCGTAACAACGGAGGCAGTCTTTAATGAGATCCTTAAAATAAACCAACCGCTCGGCCGGGGTTTTGGCCAAAAGATCTTTGATGTCCGAAAAATCATCGGGTTGGAGGCTAGGAACCTCAGGCCCGGTTAACTCATCGGACAACGTTGGGGTGCGGTGGGAGCAGGTTCGACAGTTACGCCGCAAAACCTCTTCCTTTTTGATGTCCAAGCTAAAATCTTGACCAGAGATGGTGATGGCGTCATCGGTCTCTTTAGCCTCACGAATAGGACGAGGCTCCTTGGCCGCGACTAAGGCCGGATCCACCAAACCCGAGCAAGGCACGCCTAAAATATAGAGGTTTTCCCGGGGAAACTGGTTTTCCGTCACTTGGCCCACCGCGCTCCGAGCGTCACAGCCTTTGGCCACCAAAGCCACTTTGCCTTTTCGGCTGGGTAGGTAATTAGCCAAGTTTAGCCGCGCGAAGGAACTCCAGACGAGCTTATCGCAATCTTCGGCCTTTCGCGCGAAAAAGGGAGCCGCCACCAAAGGAATGGTGCCTTGGCGGTAACCAATGACCACCTCGGCTTGACCGCTAGACAAAAGATTTTTAGCTTTGTCGCGGATTTTTTGGGTAATTGTTTCTAAATTGCCCATCAGGCCACCTCCGCCAGACCCAACTGGAGATCGTCTTTGCGGAAAGTTAGATTAGGGCCGCAGGCCCTAACGCTTTCAACCACGTCTTTGGCCATGGCTTGAAACTTGTTCGCCTCGGCCGAGGAAATCCAGGAGAACCGCAAACGATTCGGATCCACGCCAATAGTTTCTAGCAGCGCGTGGAGCAGGATGAACTTACGACGGGCGTGGTAGTTGCCAGCGATGTAATGGCAGTCGCCCGGATGACAACCACTGATCCAGACCCCGTCCGCCCCTCTTTTGAAAGCTTCCAAGATGAATTTAGGGTTAAGGCGCCCCGTGCAAGGTAGGCGCACCACTCGAAAGTTGGGTGGGTACTCCAGGCGACTGACTCCAGCCAGATCGGCGGCGCCATAAGTGCACCAGTTGCAGAAAAAGGCTACGACTTTTGGCTCAAATTCGCTCATACGAAATTCTCCGTTACATCCCCAAGGACAACCAACGCGCCGCCAAGGGATCAGGTCCCCGGCCTAAAGAGACCGGGGAGCGATCATAATTACAAGGCCGAGGCGATTTGGGCGAACAGACCCGCGTTCGTGAAACCGCGTAGGGCCGGAGCGTCCGAGCGACAGGAAGAGGCGCAATTGCCGCATCCTTTGCACATGGCCTCGTTGACCACGGCTTTGCCTTTTTCGTCAAAATCAATGGCCGAGTAGGGGCAGACAGACTTGCAGACGCCACAACCGGAGCAGCGGTTTTGGTCGATTTCGGCCACAATGCCGCCCACGGTCATCTTCGGCTGGGTTAAGATGGTCACCGCCCTGGCCGCCGCCGCTTGAGCCTGGGCCACCACCTCGTCCATGGGCTTGGGATAGTGGGCTAAACCGGCCATGAACATGCCATCGGTGGCGAAATCCACGGGCCTTAACTTTTGGTGGGCCTCAAAGAACCAGCCATCCTCGTCGATGGGCACCTTAAACTTCATGGCCAGCGCGTTTTCCCGTCCTGAGACAATGGCCGCGGCCAGAACCACGTAATCCGGTTGGATGATCAGATGACGGCCAGAGACCGGATCTTGGATTTTAACGGACAGTTTTTGGCCGCTCTCCGAGACGAGCGGCTTTTTGTCCAGCTCATAACGAATGAAGATAACGCCCAGATCGCGAGCTTCTTTATAGATGTCCTCTTTCTGCGCGTAGGTTCGGATGTCGCGGTATAAGACAAAAACCTGGGTCTCGGGTTTTAGCTTCTTGAGCTCCACGGCCGCGTGAACCGTGTGGCCACAGCAGACCTTGGAGCAGTAAAGCCTGCCTGGCTCGCGGCTACCCACGCACTGAATGAAAACAAACGATCCGGCCTTGGCCACTTTGGGGTCATTGGCCTTTAATAGCTCATCCAATTCAAGTTGGGTGACCACTTGGCGGTTTTCGCCATAAAGGTATTCGGTCGGCTTATGTTCCTTAGCCCCAGTGGCGATGATGGTGACGCCGTGTTTAACCACTTGGCCAGTGGTTAAGGTGGTCTCAAAATTACCCACGTAACCATCGACCTTATTGACCTCAGAGCCAAGAACCAGGGTAATGTTGGGATCGTTTTGGATCTGGGCCCTCAGATCGTCTAAATACTGTTGGACGTTTTCGCCCTTAATCGTGGTATGGATCCGGTTGGCGTTACCGCCAGCTTTTTGATCTTTTTCCACGATGACGGATTTAAAACCTTGGCTGGATAAAGACACGGCCACGTTAAGGCCAGCCACGCCCCCGCCAATAATTAACGCCGTGGGATCCACGTCAATGACGTTTTCCTTTAAGGGCGAAAGGAGAGCGGCTTTGGCCACGGCCATCTCGGTCATGTCCATGGCTTTCTTGGTGGCTTCTTCGGGATGTCCCGCGTGCACCCAGGAATCATGGTTACGGATGTTGGCCATCTCATAAAGATATTTGTTCAGGCCCGCCGCGGCTAGAGTTTCCTGGAAAAGCGGCTCGTGGGTTCTCGGCGAGCAGGCCGAGACCACGATACGGTTCAGGCGGTACTCCTTGATTAAAGACACCAGTTTTTCTTGACTATCCTGGGAGCAGGCGAACATGGTGTTAGAGGCGTATTCCACGAAAGGCAAGGTCTTGGCGAACTCCACCACCTTTGGCACGTCCACCACTGAGGCGATGTTAATGCCGCAATGGCAGATGAAGACGCCGACCCGAGGCGGCTCGCCCGTGACATCCACCGGCGGGGGGACTTTAATGACTTTGGTCAGGGAGCCGCGAGCCGGGGTGAGTTTGCCCGTGGCCGCCGCCGCCGCCGCTGAGGCTTCCATAACCGAAGAGGGAATGTCTTTTGGGCCGGTGAAGACGCCGCATGCGTAAAAACCGGGTCTAGACAAAGCCACTGGGGCGAAAGTGGAGGTTTTGGCGAAATTGTAACAATCAGTGTCCAGACCGAGTTTTTGGGCCAGATCTTTCGTTTCCCCAGTGATAACTAAGCCGTGGGACAGAACCGCCACGTCAAAATATTCCACCGTCGACTGACCGCCGTCGGTGACGTAATTGAGCTTGACCCCGCCCCCCGCCTCAGGTTGGATGGAGTGGACGCGGCTGCGGACGAACTTAATTCCGGCCGCCTTGGCCTTTTCGTAATACTTCTCAAAATCCTTCCCAAATGTCCGGATGTCCATATAAAAAATAGAGACATCCAGGTCGCCACCGGAGTGTTCTTTGGCGATCAAGGCTTCCTTGATGGCGTACATGCAACAAACCGAGCTACAATAGCCATTGGAGGCGCGATTGACTTCGCGGGAACCGACGCACTGTAGGAAAGCCAGTTTTTTGGGATCTTTGTGGTCGCTAGGACGGATGACATGGCCCATGGTGGGGCCAGTGGCTCCCAGGTAGCGCTCAAACTCCAGGGCCGTGATCACGTCTTTGACATCGTTGTAACGAAGGGTGTCGAACTCTTTGGGGCTAAAGGGGGTGAAACCAGGGGCCAGAACGACCGAGCCAACGTGAAAAGTCCGTTCCTCGGCCTTATCCTCATAATTAATGGCGTCGGCCGGACATAGTTTTTTACAGGTTCCGCACTTGCCCTTGGTTAGGTAAAGACATTCCTTGGCGTCAATGCCGTATTTGAGGGGAACGGCCTGGGCGTATTGGACGTATACGGCCCGACGGGTGTCCAGGTTTTCGTTATACTCGTTGTTGAGCTTACGGGGACATTTTTTGGTGCACTCACCGCAGGCGATACACTTACTCATGTCGATGTAACGGGGATTTTTGCGGACAGTGACCGTGAAGTCACCTTCCTCGCCGTCAATGGACAGGATATCGGTCAAGGTCAAAAGCTCAACGTTTATGTGTCGCCCAACTTCAACCAGTTTTGGTGAAATAATACACATTGAGCAGTCATTGGTGGGGAAAGTCTTGTCCAATTGGGACATCCGGCCCCCAATGGCCAGCGATTTTTCCACCATATAAACGTAGTAACCGGCGTTGGCTAAATCCAGAGCCGCCTGCATGCCGGCCACTCCGCCACCGGCCACCAAAACCGCGCCAACGATATTTTTTGACGCCATAATACCTCCCCAAAACACGCTTGATCAGCAAAGCCGAAAAAGCTTTTTTTTCAGCAGTTGAGCGACAAGGCAAGAAAACTAGTCTGATTAATTTTACAGGATGTCTCATCCTACAAAATAGCCCTGGAATTGTCAAGTTATTTTTAGACTTTTTTTGGGTCAAGAATCAGGACTAAATCAAACTTATTTATTAATTAATAAAATAATTAAATAGACTTTCAATTAAATTAAGAAAAACTAATGTTTAAAAAAGACCAAACAATTGAGACGAGCGCGGTCAACCAGGCTCAATATTTTGACAATTTTTTTTGCGGAGGTGGAAATATTTGACTATTTTTTTCCCGACCACCCCCAGCCAGGGGGAAATGTCCAGGCGAGTTTTTTTGGTCACGGTTGGTGAATCAAGGCTGATTAGTTTATTTTAAGTTTTAAAACAAACTAATTATTTGACTTTAATAATATTTAATTTGTTTTAAGCGGAAAGTTTAAAAAACCAAGAGCGCCTCAATCGATGGGAATTAGGAAAATTGATCCGAGCGTGGTTGGTCAAAAGCGTTCGCCCCAAACTTTATCTATAGGAAATTTTAATACATTGTTTTGACAAATTCAAGAACTGGGCCTAAACCGCTTAAACCCAGAGACTGGCCGAGCTAATCTCAGATCCCCTTAACCACCCGAGGTAGTCGGCTAAATCGATAGATTTCGGCTAAACCTATAATTATAGTTACGTCAACTCTTGAAAGTCTGGCCGTTGAGCCCGTATTGGGCGGTGGACGGCCGCGGGCGTTCCCTTGATCAAAGGACAACGGGTTAATTTTCCGTCCCATGGTCTATCTTAACCCGCCTCGGGGAGCTCTTTCGGGTGGGTCATCGCGCGTGAACCCTAGGTAGTGAGGCTAAAAAAACATAAATAATTCGATATGTTATCCAATGGATATTGATTTCATAAATAAAATATGTTATTTTTTTATTGATTTTTAAAATCAAAAATATAACGGCTAGCGCGTAGGTAGTCGCTTAAGCTCCTTTCGGGCGGACTGATGTTGGAATCGCTGGAGTTTTTTTTTGGTGGATTGGCGGTGGGAGGCGGTTTGTCCAGTTGGCCTTGTTTAACGCTGACCAACTCGTTAAAGCTTGGTCGCCTGGGATCATTATTGATGACGTTGAGAAAACCCTAGTTTAAAGGCCAGCGCAATTAAAACAGTGTTAATTTAAATAGCTTATTAATCCGTAATTCTCATTTTTTTTCGATCTATAAATTTCCCCTATTTTCCTACCCACAAAATTGTTCTATGCATTTTTTTATTATAAACATTATCATATTATTTAATATTTTAGTATAAAATTTTTTCTTGTTTATATAATGTTTTTAATATAAAT
>JAISYP010000010.1 GCA_031269825.1 Deltaproteobacteria bacterium | reverse complement strand
GAAATAGTTTTAAAGAGGAAATTAACGAAAATTTTTGACAATTTTTATTTGTTAGAGAGAGAGAGAGAGAGAGAGAGAGAGAGAGAGAGAGAGAGAGAGAGAGAGAGAGAGAGAGAGAGAGAGAGAGAGCAAGAATTGTGCCAGATTATTTTGGATCATAATTAAGCAATTTGGAGTATATTTTATCAAATTATCCATTATACACTCAAATTCTAATCGCTAATATTAAACTTTGTATACAGGCCTCAGGACACAAGACACAAGTTCAATCGCCACGCCTCTAAAGCGTTAGTCGGTTCCCATTTCCTCAGAGCGTTTTACGAACTCAATATAATCATCCACCTCAGTGTTGTCAACTTTACCGAGAAACATGGAGAAACATTCAAATCCCCCGCCTCCCTGAAATGTCGTTAAAATTAGAATTTTGGACAAAAAAACCCTGGCCCAGTGTTGAGCCTAAAAAATTAGCGTATATTTACTGTTGACTAGCCAATTTATCGGCTATACAGGCTATAAACATGGCTCGCTCTCTTCAAACGCGAGCCAAGCTATTTTTGGGCCGCCACATCCGGCTCGGGCGGAGCTTTCCCTGGCCGTCCCCTTTTCGGTTTGGTCGCCCATTATTAGCTTGTTCCAATAGAAACCAAAATTGAACTATATTTATGATATTCAATTCTTTTTTAACCTAAATTGATAATCAAATTGAACTTTTTTAAGGATCTGATCCAACGCGCCGCGTTCTTTTTGACCATAAGAGCCGCATAGTCAACAGCGCAATCCTTGTAGGCGCCTCCTCGCTCAAGATCGCGTAGACGACCCTTAAAATGTCGCGCGCGATAGCCACCATCGACCTTTCGCGCTCCCGACGCCTGATTTAGGTCTTTAAATTTGGCTGCGGAACGCGCGTTCAGTCCAGACTGCGGCCTGGGCCGCCTCACCCAATATCCGACGGATCCAACGGTTACCCTGACGAGTTCTTCGGCCGCTAGGCCTTTTACCGGCTGACTCATGGTTACCAGGGGCAAGACCCGCCCACGAAGCTAAACGCTCAGGAGCCTTGAAAGCCCCCAGGTCTGGCCTATTCGGGCCAAGAGTCGAGCCACCCCAGTCAAGCCAAGGCCTGGATATAGTTTGGAGCGGCTCCAGTTCCTTTGGTAGGGTTTGAGCGAGGAGAGAAGGGTTCGATCCATATCGGATATATCAGCTTCCAAAGAACGGCTCTGACCCAAAGCTTTCCATCGCGTCTCGCTTCGAAAATCCGACAGTTCACCCGCCAGAGCTCTCCTTAGATCATCATGACTGGCCTTTAATCGCTGGCCCGTCAATCTTATAATGTCCTCAATTGAGCCGCCTTCAAGGCGGCGGACAATCAAGCGCCGGGCTGTTTTTCCACGCGGATTGCTAACCACAGCCACTAGACAAATATCAACCTCGGCCAGGAGTTTGTCTAACCGGTTTTTGGCCCGCGCCAAGTCGGAAACTTTTTTTGACGATAGTGGCGTAATTGAAAGTAAAAAAAGCGGTTTCTCAACAGAGTTGGCGGAACCATTCTCAAAAAATGTTCCGCCCTGGTTACCCTTAGTCATTAATTATTGTGGATGGCGTAGAAAAATCAAAAGTAACCATCATTAAGCCGGGGGCGCGCTCTAAAGTCATGAATCTAGAGCGATGGCCTTCGCTTGACCACAATATAAAGGGTCGGAAATTAGGAGAGATACTACATCATCTTGTGTACCAAAAATTTGAGAGCTAAACAAGTAATTATTGAGCCGAATGTTTCTTGACCAGGGGGCTGAAGCCAAAATCACCGGCTATCATGAGAATTTTTTACCGGTTTTGACAAATTTGTTCCGTCCTGTTATCTTATTACCCATCTTTAACGTTTAATGGAATGTCCTAGCCCTTCTCACCGCCTACTTGGCCGTTTCCATGCCTTTACCAGTTATTTCCTCATTTGTGACGATCCAACTGGGTTTTTCCAACGCCCTTGGTGGCCTGGCGGTCGGGGCAGCCTTTTTGTCCACCATCGCCACTCGGAGCTTGGCTGGTCGTTTTTCTGACCAACGGGGTGGAAAACTCCGCGTCTATTATGATTTGTTTCTATACTCCTTGGCCTGCTTAATCTGTTTCGCGGCCGGAAGGGATGATTCGCCCTAGTATTCCCGCTTACCGCTCACCGGAAAGCCGTCTTTGGTTAACGTCTTTAGGTTAACGTCAACTTAAGACAAAAAACCACCCTTCTCTTAAAAAATATATCCTTAAAATTAATAAACCGGCCTTTTTAAGGCCGGTTTATTAGATAAAAAAGTCTTAAAGGCTCTAGTCCAAACTAGACGCTCAGACTAGATATCCAGCCAGCTAGCGCTGAACAACGAGTGGCCCAAAATGACCTTGGCGGTCTTGACCACGTCCAATTCCTTCTTGTCCAGCTTGCCGTAATCGTATTCCTTACCGTCCATAACGCCGTAGACCAGCTCCGCGAACCAAGGAGTTTTGCCCTTAGACAGATCCATGATGTCCTTATCGAAGGCGTCAACGATGCAGCTGTACATCCCCTTGCGGGCTAGCATGCACAAGTAGACCTGGTTGAGGATGGGGCGCAGGTGATCCGGGTTGCCGTTGGAGATGTTGGAAAGGCCATTGGTGGACTTACAAACGCCACCTTCCTCAATGGCCCCAACGATGTCCGGCAACATTTCAAAAAATTCCAGGTTATTCATCAGCTGATCTTGCTGAATGTTGACTGGCGTGATAATGGGATCAACCCAGGCGCTACTAACCGGAATGCCCAGGCCAGCCGCGTGCATCAATAGCTCGGTAGTCAACTCGGCCCGCTCATTGGCGTCCCGAGCCATACCAGTGGGGCCCCACATCAAGGCCACATAGCTACAATCAAATTCCTTGACCAACGGCAGAAGAACCTCGTAGCGTTCCGCCCGAGCCATGATGGAGTTAATTAGAGGTGGCTTTTTACAGACCTTAAGACCGGCGGCGATGGCGTCAATATTGGTCGTATCCAGCACCACAGGAATGTCGGTGATCTCCTGCACCAAATTCACCACCCAGGGCATCAATTCCGCGCCGTTCTTACGAGCTGGCCCCAGGTTAATGTCAATCCAATCCGGTTCCGTGGCCACCAAGGCCTTGACCATATCCTGGACAGGTCCTGGATCCTTAGCCTTAAAAGCCGCCCCAATCTTTTTGTTGATGACGTTGAGGTTCTCGGCGAGGGTGACCATGTAAGTTTGAGCCATAAATTATTTTCCTTTCGGGTTACAAGCGGTAGCCTGTCTTATTGTTAACGGGAAATCCAGGACTCGGGGCCAGCCAGGGGTAAGGACAAGCCAGATCTTCTGGATCAAGAGATCATATAGATCAGGAGACCTTGAACTCCTTCAGGAATTTAGTCAAATGGGCCGCCTCGCGGGGTCCAATGGCCACTGTCCAACCAGGGAGCTCCTCTTCCATGTCGCCCGAGATGGCCGCGGCGTATCCTGGAATGATCACGGACTTATGCTTAATTTTGTCCACAATTCCGCTACGCTTTAAGACAAACTGGCCGACATCGTCGCCGGAAAATTTCCCGGCCGCCCAGGCTGTCAAAACCGACAGACCTTCGGAATCTTTGATCAACAGCCAGCTTGGCACGCGGCTGGCCTCTACCTCGCCAGAAACAATGAAGTAAGTCAAGGAGAAATTAGTGGTAACGAGGACAGGGCTATTCTCGTCAGGATCGTTAATGGGATAGATGCCCTCAGTTTGGGTCATGGGGCGCTGTGGATCAGTGAAAATGTTGAGCCGTTGAAGGAGTAGCGGGAAAACCACCGCTCCATCCAAATCCGATAATACCACAATACCGGCGTACTTAGCCACCAAACTAGCCGACACGGCGACCTGAAGGGCTAAATTATCGGATATTTCACAGGGAAAGGTGATCGTCCCATAACCATAATCACGGTTCTGACCAACCAAAGCCGCCCGCCTTAAGGACACGGAATCTTGGAAGACTTTTTTCGGCGTCCGGGCTCCCGTGTCAATGACCAAATCTTTAGCTCCGGCCTCACTCAGGCCCTTAGTCAACACGGCCACTTCGTCGAGATCCTTGGCTTTAAGCCAAACTGGAACCTTAGCCGCCACCGCCACCGCCGCGACATCTTTATAGTTGTTTATCGTGGCCGGTCCAATCAGGGGATTCTTACCCGCCAAAGCCTCAGTGGCCGCCTTTAAAGCCGCCACATCCTCGCTGTACAGAATCACCGAGAAGTCACTGTTATCCACCACCGCCTTAGCCGCGGCCGCCAAATTAGCCCCGCCTTTGACAATAACCAATTCCGGCCGCAGGTTCAAGCCCACCCGAAAATACTGCAGGGTCTGCCATCTTTTGACCTTGGCCGCGATGTCATCAAGGCTTAAGCTATCCTCAATGAGACCGCCAATTCCAGTGGGATTGTAGAAAGTTTTCTCATGACGGTACTGCACCGTCTCGCCACCAACTTTTAAGGCCGTCTCGCCATAACCAATGGCCACTGGCCGGATGGGCGGGGCGGAGGCGGCGGACAGCTTTTCCCTGGACGCGTCAGAGACATCCGGGCAAGCGGCTAGCTCGGCTTTACCAGAAGCCAGGTTCATGGCGAAGGCCAAGCAAGTTGGGGAGCCGCACTTCTTGCAGTTGGTGCCAGGCAAAAGTTTGAAAATTTGAATACCGGTCAGAGCCATTTGGCAACTCCTAAATCGGGCCAGGCCAAAACCTGGCTCTAGATGTTCCCGCCTGGCCTGAACCCAAATAGGCCTAGGTCAATCGCGGGGAGCTGATTGGGGGTTCCCCTTTGGGTAGGCAACCCCCAAAGTATAAGCGAAAGGGAAAACTTAGCCTACGATGGAATCCAACTCCAGGGCTGGATGCTTTTTCTCCGTGAGGAAGGGCATAATTTCCTCTTCGGTCATCCCCACCGTCTCATCGGCGATCCGGTCAACTAGATCCGGGATCCCCAATTCCTCACCACGTTTAAGCAGGTTTTCCCGCAACTCGTCTTTCAGACCCTTGGGCATCCACACCAGGCGCTTCAGGCCACCATCGCCCACCATAAACTTCTTCTGAATGATGTTGTACTTGGAGTGGCCAACAAAACCCGGGGCTTGGTTTCCGCCGCCCATGGTGCCGGCCAAAGTGGAGAACTTCATGCCACTGGGCGTTTCCCCCGTGTAATCGCGGTTGACCGTCATGATCCCGTTACAGGTGGGCAGAACCGCCGCGATACACTCACAGCAACCACAGGTGGTCATGGGGTCGTTCATTAAGCTGTAGAAACAGACGTTGGTGACCGCCTGCCGAGAGGCCTTCTCAATAAACTCATTGGCCCCTTTATAGATGCCCAGCTTAGTGTCTAACACCTCGCCCTTTTCAATCGGCTGGTTGGGGCCAGTGGGGTTGATCTCAAAACTAGCCTTGCAGTCCATCCAGTTGTAAGCTCCGCAAAGTCCCGTCCGCTCCGGGGAAACGACGCAGACGTGGTTGGGGGCGAAACTTTGGCACAGAGTGCAGCTGTAATAGATATCCGTGCCTTCGTCAGTCATATTCTCCACGCGCGCGTCGCGAACAACGTAGACTTGGCGGGCTTTTTCCCGGATCTCCTCGGCCAGCTTGGGATCGGTGTAAAGTTTAACCTGCAGTTTGTCAAAAACCGCCCCAAAATCCTGATGGAGTTTGGCGTGGAGGATGACGCCAATATGTTTGATGGTGAAGCCTTTGGCCACGCAATCTTTGGAAATGCGGATCATGCCGATGTCGCGCTGACCAGTGTGCATGAGACCTTGGGCGTAGTTAACCAAATGGTGAATCTGCCGTTCCAAGATGGGCTCGAAATCCTCTTGGAACTTGCGGCCAGCCACCTCGACCATGATGGCCAAAGGCAACGAGCCACCCTCGGGCACGTCCTTGATGTCCGGGCCAAAAACCTCAATCCGGCCATCCTCGACTTTATCCATGGGCGCGGAAGTGACCCATTCGACCGTGGCCGTTTTGGAGCCACCGCCGATCTCCAGATACATGTCGTTCTTGCGGATACGCTCGCCCTCGAAAGCCGGGCCATAAGCCACGGGCACGTCGACGGTGGCGACCGTGGTCTTCAGACCGCGCACTTCCACCGACTTTTGCACCATTTCGTGGATCGGTACATTGGCCACCACGTGCTCATAGGTGCACACGCCGGTGGGCAATATTTCGGGGATATCGGTGTCAGCCAGAGTTGGGAAACCCCAGTTGACGCAGCCAGCCGCGTTAGCGGCCCATTCGGCGTTAACTTCGCCTAAGGCGTTAATGAAGGCGAAGATACGATCCTTATTGTAAATCAGAATCCGGCGATAGTCGCCCGGTTTAACCCCACCAAAGGCCATGGCCGCCCGGTTGGCGAAGCCTAAAGCGAAAACGGCCGCCGAGATGTCTGGCCCAAAAGAGACCAAGCGGGTGTTCCAACCGATTTCCACGCCCGCTTGCACCAATTGCTCGGAGAAAGTGGTGCCGCCTTGGTTGGCGCACATAAAGACATAAATGGAGCGCCGCTGATATTCCAGGGCGATTTCCTTGGCGATCTCCGGGTTGGGGGCGGCGCCGACAATAGCCACGAACCCAGGGGCCGAGCCATCGACGAACTGAACGCCGCGCTTACGGAACACGGAGTCTTCCGCCGCCCCAAGCCAAATTTTGCCCTTCTCTAGGTCAACTTCCTCAGAGACGATGTAGAAATCGGGGTCTTCCACGTAACGGATGGCCTCGACGATTTCCTCGGCTAAGATGGCGGCCATGCCAGCGTCGAGCAATGGCCCTAAATAAGGCAGATAGTTCAGGCTCTTGACGTGAGGCGGCAAGAGGGCCCGAGCCACTTCCAAGGGCTTTTTGGCGTCCGCTAACGTTTTGACCGGCAGCCCTAACAAAGAGTAGATGATGGGCAAGTAGTAAGCCGTGTTGGGAAACTCCAGCTTTTGATCTGGCCCGAATTTTTCCAAAGCCCTGGCGTAAATACCTTCGGCTTTTTGCACTATATTATAGCCACCTTGAATGGCGGCGAACGCGACCAATTTAGACACGAAAAACCTCCGTCTCGCGTGGAAACACCGGGAAAATTAGGCGACGGGCCGTCCCGCCGCCCCTAAGGAAGTCTAGGTTAAGCCGCCTCGATCTTCTGACGATCGGCCATATCCATCAACACGCGGTCGCGGGCCTTGTCAATGCCCAAAGCCGCCCGTTTGCGGTCAATATGGTCAATAATCTTTAACGCGGCCAAGACGGGATCGGGCTCATAGTCCCAACGCCCGCCATATAGCTCTTCCATATCATGTTCCAAATGTTTCTTGACAATGGGCGAGCCATTGATGGGCAAAGAAACGCCCAGCATGACGTAAACCCCAGAGGTCACAAAATATTGGCCAATGCCCACGGCCTTCTCGCTCATCCAGCCCGGGGCCGCCCCAGCGGCGGGTAGATCGGCCAATTCTTTGCCCAGTCCGCCAGCCTTAATCACTTCCGTGGCCGCGGTAAGGATGCGGGAGTTGTCTAAGCAGGAGCCCATGTGGAGAACCGGGGGAATACCCACGGTCTCGCAAACTTCGGCCAGCCCTGGGCCAGCGTACACCGCCGCCGCCTCGGGAGTCAGTAACCCCGCCTTCCCGCAAGCCATGGCCGAGCAACCAGTGGTCAAAACAATGACATCGTTTTTGATTAACTCTTTAATCATGGCCAGATGGACTTCATCATGCTCCATCCGGGCGTTGTTGCAACCAACCACGCCGCAGATGCCACGGATGCGGCCATTGATGATGTTGTCGTTAAGAGGCACGAAGGAGCCGCGGAAAGTGCCGCCCAGATGGTACTTAATGGCCTCGGTGGAGAACCCAACCACCATCCGGTTCGTGTCGGAGGGGATATGCACTTCGCCCCGGTTGGGGAAGTTATCGGCCGCGATCTTGATGATTTCCTTGGCCTTGGCCAAAGCGGCGTGTTCCTCAAAATTAACGTGAATGGTGTTTTTGCCGGAGGCGCATTTGGCGATGGGCATGGTGGTGATGAACTTGGTGTGGAAACACTCGGAGACATTGGCCAAGTTTTCCATGACGCACTGAACGTCGACAACCATGGCCTCCACCGCTCCCGTGACCACGGCCAGCTCTTGCTGGAGGTAGTCGCCGGCGATGGGCATGCCGTGACGAACCAAGATCTCATTGGCCGTGCAACACATGCCGGCCACCACGTAGCCATTGGCCCCTTTGGAGCGGGCGTATTCCTGCATTTCAGGTAGATTCACCGCGCAAACGATCATCTCGGAGACCAAGGGATCGTGGCCGTGAACAATGATGTTGATTTTATCGCGGGAGAGCACGCCGAGATTGATTTTCCCGGTGTTGGGGTAGGGAGTGCCGAACATGATGTCTTGCAGATCCGTGGCCATCATCGAGCCGCCCCAGCCATTGCCCAAGGAACAGCGAGCCCCTTGTTTCAACAGGTTGCGGTAATCTTGATCCACGCCCATGTGGGTGCGGTGCATGATTTCCACGACTTCGCGATCGATGCCCCGGGGTTTGACGCCATGCTTGGCCCATCGATCCTGAGTGGGCTGGGGGGCCCGACGCAGGTAAATCATCTCGCCCTGCTGCTGACCCCACTGGGCTAAAGCGGTCTCGCCCACGTCCACGGCGATGTCCCACTTGTCGCGCGGAACTTGAACGCCGTTTTCCTCAACCGTGATCGGGATATCAAAAAATCCCGCCACTTCGCGCAATTTAATTTCGTCTTTAATGGTGTAGTCGTGAGCCTCGCGACGAGCCATGGCCAAGAAAGTCTCGGCCACGGAACGACCATGGTCAGAGTGGGAGGCGCAACCAGCGGCGATCATCCGAGTCAGGTTCCGGGCGACGATCGTTTCCGGCGTGGCCCCACACAGACCAATGCGCTTGTCAGGCTCAGTCCCATCCTTGATGGCCTTGGTCAAAGGCACGCGACATGGCCCTTGAGAGCAAATCTTACAGCAAATACCCTCAGTGCCTATATTACATTGCTTCATTTTGACGGCTCGGTCGAAAATGGTTTCAATACCCTTCGACTGCGCCAAACGAAGCATCTTGATAGTAGCCTTATCAACGGTTACGTCTTCAGGCACAGCCAGTTTACCAGCGGCTTCAGACATTAGCGGACTCCTTCATGGAATTCCCGAGCGCTACATATATCGCCCAGGTTGTATGCTTGGCCACGCCAAAGGGACATAGACCAAATTCAACGGGTTGGCCATCAAAGGGGGCGAGCGCCCCCAAGACCAAACCAGTGGTGATTAATAACGGGGCACCCGAACGTGAACGCGTTCTAGTTCAGCGATTATGGCGTTGGACACCACGTACTCGGGCTTTTCATCCAGCTTTACTTCAACTTGACCGGTCTTGACCGATTTTATTTCATCTTTAGCGCTCACTTTAGAACTCCTTGGAGTAGGCGTTTCAGTTGGCTTTTTAGGAGCGGGCTTCGGAGCTTCCGCGGCTTCCGCGGCTTTAGCGGCTTCCGCGGCTTTGGCCGCTTTAGCGGCCTCCGCGGCTTTGGCCTCTTCGGCGGCTTTGGCCGCTTTAGCTTCTTCCGCGGCTTTGGCGGCTTTGGCGGCTTCCGCGGCCTTAGCCTCTTCCGCGACTTTGGCCGCTTTGGCCTCTTCCGCGGCTTTGGCCGCTTTGGCTTCTTCCGCGGCTTTAGCGGCTTTGGCGGCTTCCGCGGCTTTATCAGGCTTCGCTTCAGCGGCCTTGGCGGCGGGCTTCGGAGTCTCAGCGGCCTTGGCGGCTGGTTTCGGAGCTTCCGCGTCTTTGGGTTTTCCCTCCGCCTTAGGTTTAGATTGCGCGGCGGCGATCGCCTCAGCGGAGATAACGGTAATCGGCACTTCCAAGAACCCTTCGCCCTTGGCATCCCCACCGTCGACCCAAAGGTCAACATAGTGACGAATCAGCTTCAAAGACTCAGGGTGCGAAAGAACCAAAAGGCTTGAGCCCGCGGCTAACAAGGAGACAGCCTCCGTCACTTCCATCAAGACGCCACGGCTATTCTGGTCGCCCAAAGTGGGGATGGCCGAGGTCAGCGTGTTGGCTTCTTTGGTCTTCCAGATCTCCTCGCCCAACATATTCATGATCGGCTGCTGGAGTTTGTCGTCGGCCTGCAGAAGAGCCGCCGCCTGGAGACGCTCCATAACGGAGTAGCAGTACTCCATCCCATACCCCAAACCACCGGTGTTGGGGTCAATAAGGATCTTGTCAGGTTTAATGCCCAGATCCATCAAAAGGATGTTGAGCTGCTTAGCCAAGTTAACGTCGATGGGGGAACGGGCGATGACCGTGTGGCCATAAGCTAGGGCCTGGGCCCCGATCTGTTTGTAGTTTTTGTCCGTGATGGGCCCAATAATCAGGTTCTTACCCGCGAACTTCTCGCAGATGGCCGATAAAGTCTCGATATCTTTATCTTTGTTGTCCACGCCAAACACGATGACCGGAACGTTCACGGCGTCCAACACCTTCTGGGTCGACGCGATGGCCTCGGCTGGGCCATGGTTCAGATCATTAGGATCGGTGCTTTTTAGAACTAGACAGACTACGTCCGCCCCATATTCCACGCACTTCTTAGCCCAGGCCCCGGGATCGCCTAAAACGCCCTCAAAAGCCTTAGCCAACGGCGGGCTGTAACCCTCGCCTGGGTCAAAGTCCCAAACTTGCAGGGCCAACTTGGGTTTATTAGGAATTTCCCCCTCAAAATCATAGAAAGGAAAAGCGGCCTGGCCACCCAAATTGATTTTCTGGGCTCCAACCGGAGTGACATTGATTTTACCGCTATACTTAACCTTGTTTACTTGGAAGGCCAAAATCCACCTCCTAAAAATCGGGCCGGACGAAAACCTAGGGTCAGCGGCCGCTTTTGGTTTGCGCGCCAAGCGGCCGTAAAAGGCCGTTTAGACGAGTCAACAGGCGTCTGTTTGGGGCAGGCCGGTCAACTAGTGATTTATTAAAAAACATTAAATCACTTAATTAAAAAAAATGCCCAAAATGGTCAGTTACCTATATGGAAACCCGCTTAGCCAAGATTTTACCCTGACCGCGAGATAGAAAAGAAATTTTGGTCTTCCCTCAGTATCGATTGAACCTTTTAGAATCTCTATAAGACTCGCTATAGGTCACAATCTTTATATAAATCGACCATATGGTCGAGATATTATCAAATTTATTATTTGAATCCGCGAATTATTCGCTAAATAATCACTAAACAGACGCGAATAACTCGCGAATCATTCATTAGTCAGATGACCAAAGTTAATAAGATAGCTAACAGTCATCAAAATCAAAGGATTACTAAGAAAACCCTCGCCAAAGTTCTAGGTCTTAAACCGTTACCACCTTAAGAATCCCCTCGCCACTAGCCTGGCCACCATCAGTCCACAGATCGATATAGTAGCGAATCAGCTTGAGCGACTCGGGGTGCGAAAGAACCAGAAGACTTGTCCCCGCGGCCAGTAAAGAAATAGCCTCCGTCACTTCCATCAAGACGCCGCGACTATTCTGGTCACCCAAAGTGGGGTTCGCCTCGGCGGGCGTGTTGGCTTCTTTCGTCTTCCAAATCTCCTCGCCCAACATATTAATGATCGGTTGCTGGAGTTTATCGTCGGCCTGTAGTAGAGCCGCCGCCTGGAGACGCTCCATGACGGAGTAACAGTACTCCATCCCATACCCCAAGCCACCGGTGTTGGGGTCAATTATAATTTTGTCCGGCTGGATGCCCAAATCCATCAATAGAACGTTGAGCTGCTTGGCCAAGTTGACATCAATAGGGGATCGGGCGATAACCGTGTGCCCATAAGCCAAGGCCTGGGCCCCAATCCTTTTATAGTTTTTATCCGTGATGGGCCCAATAATAAGGTTCTTGCCCGCGAACTTCTCACAGACGGCCGATAAAGTGTCAATGTCTTTATCTTTGTTGTCCACGCCAAACACGATGACTGGAACGTCCACGGCGTCCAACACCTTCTGAGTGGCCGCGATGGCCTCGTCTGGCCCAGTGTTCTGATCATTGGGATCCGAGCTTTTCAGAACTAGACAGACAATATCGGCCCCGTATTCCACCGCCTTCTTGGCCCATGCCCCTGGATCGCCCATAACGCCCGCGAAAGCTTTGGCCAATGGGGCGCTATAAGCTTCGCCTGGATCGATATCCCAAATCTGCAGGGCCAGTTTGGGCTTATTGGGGAACGCGCCCTCAAAATCATAGAAAGGAAACGCGGTCTGGCCACCCAAATTGATTTTCTGGGCCCCTACAGGGATGACATTAATTTTACCGCTATACTTCACGGTGTTAACTTGAAAAGCCAAAATCCACCTCCTGGAAACTGAGCCGGAATTAATCTTTGGGTTTCGCGGCCGCTTCCTTTTTAGCTCCAAGGCAAAGAAAAACCGTTCAAATGAGTCAATTATTTAAGTCAACGGCCTCTGTTTGGGTCAGGGCCAATCAACATTAGAAAAATTGACAACACGGACAAAACTGACCAACCTGACAGCCATTAACTGACTGACTTTATAAAAAAATAGTCAAAAAAGACTACTCGCTTATATTAAGACCCTCTTGACTAGATACAAATCATGACAAGGGGGAAAAATTAAATAAGTAGTAAAATGTTCCCTTATTATGGATTATAATTCATGAGATTTATTAAATATTCCCTTAAGATTATAAACCCGTTTTGTCTACCAGCCATAGGCTGGATATTTGTCAATAAATAAACTTGAAGTTTCGGATTCTGAATAAAAGAACCCAAATCCTTAAGATTTTATTTAAGGTTGTCCTGGCCAGAGTCATGATTTTTACTCTGTTAAACCTGAACTACGCGGCGTTTGGGCGCCTAAGGTAGCTCTCTGGGCCGGGTATTAGACTCAGTAATTTACCGAATTAATATTATTAAAATACTGGCTATTTGTCAAGTCAATTTTTTATTAACCAATCCCGCGAACCGGCTCGCCCCCCTTTGACTTAAACTATTACCCCATAATTTTTACGACAAAACGCGAAATTATCCCATAAATAAAGATAAATAAACTCTTAACAGGGGCGTAAAAAATTTTTAATAAATTTTCCCCCGCCCCTTTTTTCCACCGGCCTATATCTATATAGATCGGACTTCCTGGCGGACAAATGTCAAAAATGACGCGATGAACGTGGCCAAGGTAAAGCCGGCCAAGATCAGGAACTCCGGCGTCATCAGGGCCAGAGATTGTCCCAAGGACAACCCACCCCGAAAGTGGCTCAGCAGTAATTGGTTGACCCGGCTGGAGACGGCCATTTGGAAAGCTTGCGAGCCACCCCGGTTGGTGGGATCCAAAAGAACCTGGGCCGCCTGGTTGTATAAACCCGTGGGCGAGACTTTGGCGACGAGCTGGTTGACCAAGTGGCGGTCGGCTAATTCTCGATAGGTCGGTCTCTGGGCGTCCACGGCCGGGGTCACCACCTGGGCCACGGCTTGCCCGAGGACGGGGAGAAAAAAGGCGATCATGATCCACAAGGCCGCCGAAGCCAAAGCCGAGGTGGCCACGGAACGAAAAATGATGGAAAAAACGATCGCCAAGCCTAGCCAAAACCCGATGTAAACCATGGTTAAGAGCCAAAAACCAAATAATCTAAGCCCCTCTTCCGCTGTTGGGATCACGCCCGCCCCTATCAAGCCTAGAGCCCCCAAAAGGATCATTAAAGCCGACAAGGTGATGGCCACCGTGATGAGCCCGGCCAAATATTTACCCAGGATAACCTCATCGCGGTAGATGGGTTGGGATAGAATTTTCGAGAGCGTGCCCTGGGAACGCTCGCGGTTAATGGCGTCAAACCCCAACACTAGGCCCAAGAGGGGCCCAAAGAGAGCGAGGAAGACCGTCAAAGGGAAAAAGCCCCCCGAGGCGGTGAATATCATCAAAAAAACCCGCCCAGCCAAATACTCGTGCCCACCAACTTTCAGAGCTTCGCGGATCCCTTGGCTAGCCAGATGGGCACCCAAAAAACTGATCATAAAGATGAGAGACACGATGATTAAAAAACGGGTTGAGCTGAAATGGTCAGCCAACTCCTTGCGGATTATGGCCTTCACGCCGCGCCCTCCTGGTTATCGACCCGGAAATAATACCGGTAAATTCGCTCTAAATCTGGCTCTAGGCCCACTTCTTTGGCCAAATCATCCACCGAGCCCACGGCTAAGAGGCGACCCCTATTAAGGATGGCCACCCGATGAGCCACCCGGGCCACCAAATGGAGTAGATGCGAGGACAAAATAATGGTCAGACCTAACTGGCGAGGCAATCGCTCAATAAGATCTAACATGGTGGCGATACCGTCCGGGTCAAGCCCCAGGGTTGGCTCATCCAAAAAGATTAATTTAGGTTTTTTGATCAAAACCTCGGCCAAGCCCAGACGTTGGCGCATGCCCCGGGAAAAGGTCGACACCAAGCGATCCTGAGCCTCGCCCAACCCCACCAATTTCAGGGTATCGGCCAATAAAGCTTGGAAATTGTCCAAGTGGCACAGCTCGGCCACGTAGCCTAGGTTCTCGGCGGCGGTCAGATCCCCGTAAAAACCCATGTTCTCGGGCAGGTAGCCCACCTGGGATTTGACTTCCAAAGGGCTCTTAACCGGATCCAAGCCCAAAACCCGCGCCTGGCCGCCACTGGGCTCAGACAAACCCAACAACATTAATAATGTTGTTGTCTTGCCCGCTCCATTAGGGCCAAGGAAGCCAAAAATTTCCCCGGCTCGAACGACTAAGTCGAGTCTATCCACCACGGTTTCCCGGCCATACTTTTTGGTTAGGCCCTTGGTCTCGACCACGCGATCCCCGAAATCCGGGCTGGTATTAATTTGATTATCCGATGATTTGGCTAGCGAATTTGACATGATAGGCGAAAACCAACTTTATTTTTTACTCGTTATCCATTATAAATCAAAATTATTGGCCTGTCGACACAGGGACTTTAGATTTTCCCCCCAACCAGTCGCCCCTCGCCGGATCTTTCTTGACCCAATCCCACCACAATCTTCGTTAATGTTAGAAAGTACGCTGGATAATATTTTATTTTTTGGTTTTTTCATAGATAATCCACCTTTATTGTCGTTACCCAAAAAATTATCGCCCTGGGCTATCTAACTCTGGCCCACCGCCCAAAATTTCTCCCCTCCCTAGGCGACCATTGGCTGTTCAAAATTTGGCCCTGTTCAATAATTTGATCAAACTCGTTCAAAATTTATAAGCGAATTCTTGAACAAATTCATTTTTTTTGAACAGGGGAACCTATAACCAACTATTTTCCAGAGCTTTTTTTTATTAACGCGTTGGCGCTGTTCTTGCTATTTAATATCAGTGTTGGAACGCCCATTCAACGCCCCCTTAAAAATCAATCAGTTTCTCCTTGTTTAAATATCAGTTTCTCAAAAAACCGGAACACGCCCAAGTTCCGGTTTTTTGATCCAAGTTCCGGTTTATTGATCATTGTCCATTTCTAACCATGGTAATTTTATCTTCGTGTTCACGCGTCTATTCGCGCCTCTATTCGCTCATTCATTCGTCAGTTCACGCTTTTAATCCAGATTTATATTGTTTCGTCGTTTTAATTAATTTATTTTGACTATCTATACATAAAATTTAAATATTTAGCCTGATTTTAAATATTTTTTGGATCGCTGAGTCTTGGCGCTAGTCTTGCTATAGTTATAATCAACCAAAAACTGGAACGTCCAGTTTGGTAAAATAAAACAATCATCAGTTTCTCCTTGAGATTGTTAAATTAAAAACCGGAACAGCCCAAGTTCCGGTTTTTGTATTATTCGCCCCTCAAACTAGTCTCGTCGATTATTTTCAATACTCATATTTTTTCAATTTTTATGGCTATACAACACTAAAATAAATCTTATTATTTTATAATTATATGTTAAACATATAATATAGATAAATATTATTTTATAATGTTTATTAAATTACTTATAGATTAAATTAAATTAAAACATCAATAATAATTTAATTATATTTGATATTATTTTTTTTAATTTATTTAGTTAATAATCTCTCATATTAAGGCCAGCCAAAAAAAATGATCTCACGACAAGTCCAAAATTCAAGGACTAAATTAATAAGTTATTGAAATTAAGACTCTTTTACTTGACGATTGCCCTTAAACTAGGTTTTCGCGAGGCCACCAAAAATCCGTGAAGCTATCAATAATAATGGTCTCGCGAAAAGTCCAAAATTCCAGGACTAAATTAATAACTTATTGAAATTAATACTCTTTTACTTAACGATTGCCCTTAAACTAAGGTTTTCGCGAGGCCATCAAAAATCCGCGAGGCCATCAATAATAATGGTCTCGCGGCAAGTCAAAAAATTCAAGAACCAAATTTGAATTCTGGCCAAGCGGGTATCGAGTCAGGGTTTCAGCTTGGAGCCAACCTTGAAGTTTAGCCTGGAGATCTAGACTGACGCGCTGGATGGCTTGGTTGGAGGTCTGGCTGAAGTTAGAACGCGGCCAGGGGGAGCTGGCTCGTCAGAAGCGCCCTCGCCGACTTTCTTCGCGCTCTCGCTATCGCTGGCGTTAGCCTTTTCAAATTGACGCTGAGTTTGTTGACCACTGCCTCACTTAACGGGGAAGCTTTCGTCGATGTCGCTGGCCTAGATCTAACGACCCGCGCTATTTAAGTCGCCGCTATAGTCGGGAGGATGATCATGACTAGCGCCATCGACCAAGTCAAACGAACTGACCGCCTCCCCCCATCGGTCGTTAGCGTTAAGCTCTGGCTCGGCACCCTCGTCATTTAAGTCGGCGGTATAGTCAGATACCTGGCCAGATCCCTCGCCGTCGTCCCCACATTCGAGGTGACCACGATCCAAGACAAAGTATGATGGTCTAAATCATGATGTTGGTAGGTAGTGGGCAGGCTATCAACTACGGCGTTACTTTTTTTCGATCGTCGATTTGGGAAATATAAGAGCTATCTTAGTCATATAAATAAATATCAAGAGTTAATATATTGATATCAATTATCAAATTAAAAAATAATTCCTGTTTGCCTAATTACTATGGTACGTTGGTCAACTAATTGATGGACATTGTGGTATTAGATTGGCTGGTCGTCGGACAGAATGACGCTCTCAATGTGGTCTAATTGTTCGGGGGAACTAAGCTCGTCTTTGACGTCTTTTAGACCCACTAAATTGACGTATTCGCGGAAAGTGTTCCGGAGGCCATCCAGGTTAACGAATCCCATTAGAGCCTCGGTCGGCTCCACCAGGCCGTTGACCTTAACTTTGATGGCTTCGCGAAAACCCGAGTTTAATGGGAATCGTCAAGTAAAAGAATATTAATTTCAATAACTTATAAATTAGGATTATTCAATTTTTGACTTTTCGCGAAATCATCAACTTTGTTAATTTATTTCATTTTGCCAAAAAGCCGAATGACATCATCTACCTGGTTGAAACCCATTTTGACCATATCCTTGTAGTCGCGGATCAGCGAGAGCTTGTTATAGATTTCTAAAGGCGAATTGGTTAGGGGAGTGGTCATTAACCGTAGCCTCCCTCAAGCTCTGGTTTTCCAAGCGGATCCTGTAAGCCTTGGATAAGGCGTTTAAAGCGCTTTGGGACATAACGGGGGTGAGACAGGTAAGCGATGTTTTTAACCCCCCGGAACTGGGGTAACCGTTTTTGAACATATGGGCCTCGTCAATGATTAAAGAATCAACTCTAAGTCTTCAAAAAGTGGCAAGCAAATCTTTTCATAATAGGAATAACATATACTAATTATTTTTATTAAAGTAAATTTACGATTTAAAATATACATTTAAATTATTTATTAAAATTATTATAATTATATACAATAAACTATTTTATACTTTAATCATCAATTATACAGTAAATTAAATTTTAAAGTCGCGGTAGGAAGTGCCCTTTCGGGCACCCCCCCGCACAGATCCCCGCGAGCGGAATTACCGCGCAGGGCTCCTCAATTGAATCAGACGTGTGTACCTTTGACTAGGATAGGGGCGCGCAGTGACCGGCGCCGGTAGCCATTGTTTAATTATTGGGGTGAATTTCTCCCATGTCATTCGGGCCTTCTGACTTCTTCTTCTAACCGTCTTCATCCAA
>JAISYP010000084.1 GCA_031269825.1 Deltaproteobacteria bacterium | reverse complement strand
TTTCTAATTATTTAATTTTATTTGATTTAAGGAATCTTATTCTGAGTCAAAAGATTTTCTAAACAACTTTTCACTAAATTTAGTTCTGGCGTGATTCATTTTTTAGCTTAATTTAGCCTGGGGACATTTCACTAAAAACCGACGCCACTGTCGGTTTTTCTTTGGTCTCCCCGAGGTAAAAGTTAAGCGTCTGTTTGGCTTCACTAAACTCATTCAACACGGCGTTGACGCTCATCTTAAAGCCAAGCTTTTCCATTTCAAGTTGTAACAAACAGCTTAAAGTAAAGGCAAGGACACAGTAAAATGAGTGAATTGTCATCATATTATCTGTAAAATGTCTAACAGGTCTAAAAGATAGATGTTTAATATTTTTTATTTGCTTGAAAGCCTCTTTAACATGAAATTGCGATCTATATGTACTTACAATTTGTTCATTGCTCCATTCATCTCTATTTGTAAAAATAATAGTTTTACCTAGGTAATTATTAACAAAGAAATTATATTTATTCTTATCTAAACTATAACTTAATATAATATTATTATCATCTTCAGTTATATTATAAGTAAATATATTTTTCATATACTTAATTGAAAATATTTTTTGAATATTTTTAAGCGTCGAGACGACTGTCCGCGTCTTTCCCCTCAATATTTGACCTTCTTCCCTTAGCTTTAAGCTCTCTTGGAGCGCAAAAAATTCCTTCTCGCATTTGACTATATTACGCCTCAAACCAACCAATTGAGTTTTCCTAAGCCTTGGATCATCCGTAATTAAGACCGTGAATTCTCGCCCGGATATTTCCTTCCGTAACCTAAACGCTGAGGATCCTTCAAAATCCCCCTTCAACGGCTCGTACTGTTCCCCTTTAAGCTCAATAAGCTCCTGGCCCTGGTTCAGACATAACCCGCCAACGAAAGGGAATTTCCCCAGCGAGTCGTTTTTAAGATTTTCAATCGCCTGGTCAGAATTGTTACCTTTATCAAATACTAAAGTGATCTCGTCAGATTTATTTGATATTTTAGAAAATCTAAGTTTTAATTTATCAATAATATTAGTGGATTGAGTTGAATCACATCTATTTTCTTGATACGTTTCATGAAACAAAGGAATATTAGAGTCTGGGCTAGCCAGTAGAGATAACCCTATTATTTTAAGATCAGACCGTTTCTCCTTACTATGCCCACATTGAGGTATCAAGGCTGGATTCGATGTGTCGATATATGTTATAAATTTTTTGTTATCAAATAATAGGCAATTTGTATCTATATCATATTTTTCAATAATATTTTTAGTTATTTTATCCTCAATACTGGTTAATATAGATTGATCCAGCCCATGCGTGTGACGCCAAAAGTTTTGGCCGGACAAAGTTTTTTCATTCGCCTGTGGAAAAGCGTCAGATAAAACCGTCTTCTGGAACCACTCGTAAAAAGATTTCTGACTGGTTGGCTGGACAGCTCGGTTAATAGCCGCTAAGACCATATAGGAGCCCACTGAAAGCCCCTGTTCGTTGTTTGGGGCCAGCTCATCAATAATGTTGGCTACCCCCAATCGCTCGGCGATATTAAGCAGAGCCGCTTCCGCGCCAAATTGATAAATCCGGCAAAAGTCCGGTTTAATCTCGGGGATCGAGTCATTAGCCTTCTTGAAAACATTCTCCATATCTTCAGCGGTTCCCAAACTCCTCATAATTATCTGCCTTGGCTTGCCGTTTATCCTGGTGGTTCGGGCCAAGTAATAGTAGGTTTTACCGCCTTTTTTCCTTCGCGTTAGATGCGTCATCCGGCGCTCCTCTCAGGAACGTTTTGTTACCTTGACGATTATACGATGATTCTTACGAAAAAACAAGGGGAAAAGGAAAATTATTTTTAGTTAACTTGAGTTAAAACATAACACACTAAAATCATTAGAAAAATTAAATTTGATAATTAAAGCCTCTAAAGTTAGGTTAATAAAATAGATTAAATAGAATTATTTAATTCTATTTACGCTAAATTATATAAATTTAAAATATTTATTACTGAAAAAATTTTCCCAAACAAAAAAATTTTACTGGTCAGCCCATAAATTTGACTATTTAGTGACAATATCCAATTTCAGCCAAAAGTCCTCATGATTAAAGGCTAAAAAAATTATTCTAGCTCGCCACAAAAAACAAGGTTAATATTGGAAATTACAATGGGATTTGACTTATTACAAAATAACTTTTAAACTCAGGCAAAGCGACTTAGCTCAGAAACATTAGGCGACGTTTTTTTTAAATTAACGGAAAATAATCCTTATTACACTCCTTCTTACTCCATAATTTGGCTGATTTTATATTTAAAACTACTGCTAATTTGATAGTTCATATTTAATTTGTCTCTTCACATGATAAAAATGATTATTTTAATCTTTTCTTAAAAGCTTTATCCCTAGCTAAAGCAACCAAATTTAGTCAATAAATCATCTTAATTAAGTCTTCAATTACCTTTCAAAGTAATTTTTCTTTTTTACCTATTAAAATTAACGTAATATATATTATTATAGATCGTAATAAATTCATACTTTAATATTATTATATAAATAATTATATTTAAAACTATTAAGCAAGTTAATAATCAAAAAAATTAATAAACCAAACCTTTCACATTAATTCATAATATTTTTAACGCTAGTAATCTGACTATCTTCCTTCTTTATCTATATATTCTTGTTTACGCCTACAATACTGACGTTTTTTCTAACCAAGCGATAAAAAATAATACCTACAATTCTTTTTATTTATATACATATTTCCAATTACCATTTTACCATTATATAAATTACTAAAATGTTAAATCTGGCGAAGGTAAAAATTCTTTTAGCCGCGAATCGCTACCACCCCGCTCAACTTTGACGGAAAGCCTGACGACGCCTTAAGAATTTCCAAAAAATCCCTCGTGTTATTGAGAAAACTCGATTAAATTTAAAGATGTAAGATGAAAAACAAATAAAAGAGCGCCGCGTCAATCAAAATATAGAACTAACCAAATCAAAAGCTAGGCTAAGTCGAGAGCTAAATCAATGAGAGTATCCAATAAAGCGGGAAATGATAGACCATCGGCCAGGGCGGCCTTAGGTAACAAGCTATTTTCGGTTAAACCGGGCATGGTATTGGTTTCTAGTAGAAAAAATGTTCCCTCGGAATAGATAAAATCGGTTCTGGATAGGCCTCGGCAGCCCACGGCCTGATGGGCCCGCAGGGCCAGAGACTGAACCGTCAAGGTTTCTTCCTTGGTTAGATTAGCCGGGCAAATTTCCTGGGCCTGTCCAGGGGTGTACTTGGCCTCGTAATCAAAAAACCCGTGTCCCTCGCCTGGGATGATCTCCACTGGCGGTAAGGCTCTAAGCGTGTCATTGCCCAAAACGGCTACGGTCAGTTCCCGGCCCGCCAAAAACTTCTCCGCCAAAGCCTCTTTGGAAAATTTCAGGGCTTCTTGGAGAGCCAGAGAGGCTTCTTGTTCCGAGCCAGCGATGGTCAACCCCACCGAAGAGCCCTGATCCATGGGTTTGATGACCACCGGAAAACCTAGGGTCTGTCCTATTTTAGATATTTGTTCTAAAAGGGGAATAGAGCTGTCGCAGATATAATCCGCGGCCACGGGCAGCCCGTTTCGCCGATAAACTATTTTGGCCATTCTCTTGTCTAAACAAATGGCCGAGGCCAAGATACCGCTCCCCACGAATGGTAGACTCAAAAGGCTCAGAAGACCTTGGATAGAGCCATCCTCACCCGCGGCCCCATGGAGAACTGGCCAAACCACGTCAATATTGGGGGCCGCCTCGACCAACCGAGCCAGATCCACCGCCGGATCAAAGGCGTCAACCTGGTAGCGCTCAGGATCCAGCCAAGCTAAGACATTTTGACCAGAAGCCAGGGAAACTTCACGCTCGCTGGAATGGCCACCCATCAACAAAGCCACCCGCAATTTGGCCATGAGCCACTCCTAGGTTCCCAAAAATAGTTTCCCATAAACAGCCAACCCTAGTCTAACCAGAGTCTATTTTAAACATATTGGTTAGTTTGACTAGAGGCTAGTTTAACCATAAGAATTTTGAGTAGGAGGATTTTGAGCGTGAGGAGACAGTTTGACCAAAGGTTAGTCAGACTGTCTAACAGTCTAGCCTCAAAAGCGAAAAACCTCGAACAGTTCCGCCTACTCTTGGGCGGTTTGCCCCTGAAAGAGCCTTTTGGCCAGCCTTGAGACGCGTCGTGACGCGTTACGCGGATGGATAGCGCCCTTAGACGCCGCTTTATGGAGCGTGGACATGGCTTTCTTAAAGGCCACGGCCGAATCCTCGGCCAAACCGCCAACCGTGGCCAAGGCCTTTTTGACGGCGTTTTTGACTTTGGTCTTGTTGATGGAATTGCGGGCCTGACGGGTCACGCTCTGCCGGGCCCGTTTAAGGGCTGATTTATGGTTGGCCAAAACAAACTCCTTGTTAGCTCGAAAAAATTCGCGAGAAAGACTGACCTTAACTGAAAGTGGCCAAAAATTAGGTTGGCCATAGGGCTCAAAAAACCGCCCTTAATCTAAGGCGCCAGGGCCGTTGAGCCAGAGCGCGGATAGGCGGCCCAAAATGAATTTTTTATTATAAAACCCAAATTCTTTGGCGTCAAGACCTTTTTCGTGATAAATTGGCCAACAAAAGCTGGAGACCCCAATAAACCTCCAGCTAAAATCCAGCCAATTGGGGCTTTGTCGCCCTAAGGCCAACTTAAACTGGAACCCGTCACGCCATGGAGCGTCCGCCTAATAATAATCCCAATAATAATATGGATCCCCCCTCCCCACCCGAGACCCCATCCCCAGACGCTTCCCCATCCAGTGGCCAATGGTCGAAAATTCTTCGTAACGCGGCCGTGGTTGGAGCGGGCACCCTCCTATCGCGGATCGTTGGGCTAGTTCGCGATCAGGTGACCGCTTATTACTTTGGGGCCTCTCTGGCGGCTGACGCTTTTTTCGTGGCTTTTCGATTGCCTAACCTCTTAAGGAGCCTTTTGGCCGAAGGAGCCTTAACCCCGGCCTTTGTTTCCACCTTCACCGAGCGTCTGACCAAAGAAGGCCCAGCGTCAGCGGCGGCCTTTTTTCGCGGGGCGATGACCCTCCTTGGCCTGATCCTTTTGGGGGTCACCTTATTAGGTTTGTGGCTCGCCCCAGAGATGATTCTCGTTCTCGCCCCTGGGTTTAAAGACGATCCCGAGCGATTTCGATTAGCGATCCTCTTAGCCAGGATCGTTTTTCCCTACATCTTTTTTATCAGCCTGACCGCTCTGGCCATGGGGGCTTTAAACAGTCTAGGCAAGTTCAACATCCCAGCCTTAGGGCCAGTGTTGTTGAACGTGGCCATGATCCTCGGGGCGGTTGTCCTGTCGCCGCGCATGGAAGAACCGATTGTGGGGCTAGCTATTGGGGCTTTGGTTGGCGGGATTATCCAACTGGCCATCCAATTGCCGTTTCTAAAAAAAATCGGTCCCTTTCTAGGGTTGAGCCTGGATTTTCGGGATCCGGCCATCAAAAAAACCCTGCGCCTAATGGCCCCAGCCGCTCTAGGCGTGGCCGCCTATCAAATCTCCATTTTTGTCAACACCCAATTGGCCTCCTTTCTACCCTATGGCTCAGTCTCTTTTTTATACTACGCCGATCGGCTCGCTCAATTTCCCTTGGGCGTTTTCACTTTAGCCCTGTCCACGGCCGTTCTCCCCGCCTTGGCCAAAGTCAAAGCCGAAGGCCGGATGGCGGAGTTTGAAACCGTTTACCGTTCCTCCTTGGGACTACAATTTTTCATCACCTTGCCGGCCATGGTGGGTTTAATGGTCATGGGCGAAGCCTTGGTGGCTCTTCTATTTGAAAGGGGTCAATTTGGCCCCGACCACACGCTAGCCACGGCCCAAGCCTTATGGGCCTACGTCTTGGGCCTGCCGTTCTTATCTGGAACCTCTTTGGCCGCCCGAGCTTTTTTCAGCCTCTCGGACACGAAAACCCCCGCCAAAATCGCGGCCATATCCCTGGGCCTGGGACTAATCCTGGCTATGATCCTATTGTGGCCTTTAAAGCACGTAGGGTTAGCCTTAGCCAGTTCCCTGGCTTCCATGATCAATTTTATCTGGCTCAATCAGGCCCTGGCTAAAAGGCAAGGCTATAAATTCCGCGCCCTTGTTAAGGAAATCGGGCTAAGTTCTTGGTGGGCCATCCTCATGGGGTTGATCCTGTGGCCACTGTATTACCGACCAGAATTAGCCTTTTTGGGGCGTTTGGGTCAGGTGGCGATTGGTCTAATTCTGGGGACAGGGATTTATTTTAGTTTAGCTTATCTATTCAAAAGCCCCCATTTGGAAGCGGTTAGAAGTAGACTCCGTCGGCGGTCAAAACGTTCCAAAACTTAATTTATTACATATTTTATTCTCTCTTTTAATATTAAAATAGTTTATATCAAAACTAATTTAAATCTAAAATAGTCTTCTTACTTTTTTAACTTAATCCTCCGCCTCATTTTCCGTCGCCTCCAGGACACGCCGCGATTTCAACAGATCCGGGCCATCCGGGCTCAACCGCCCCATGATGACGTTTTCATACAGTCCGGCCAAGGAGTCGACCTGACCGGCCACGGCCGCTCGCGCCAGAACCTTGATAGGCGCCTGGCCACTAGCCGCCGCGAAGAGGCTCTCCGTGGACAAAGCGGCCTGGGAAATCCCCTGGAGGGTGGGTTCAGCCGTGGCGGGCTCTTTTCCCTCCGCGACGAAGGTTTGGTTGATCTCCTCAAAACGCGAGCGATCCACCAACTGACCCACCAATAACGTCGTCTCCCCGGCGGAGACGATCCGGACTTTCCCGAGCGTTCGCCGGACAATAACCTCAATATGTTTGTCGTTGATCTTAAGCGATTGAAGTCGGAAGATTCGCTGAGCCTCGTTGACCAGATGTTTGGCCAGCTCCTTCGCCCCTCGAATGGCGAGGATATCGCCCGGATTAGCCCAACCAGTTGTCAAAAGATCCCCCGCCCGGACAAAATCGGCCTCGTCCACGATGACGCGCCGTCCTTTGGGGATCTCATACGCTTTCGGCTCGCCCATCTGGGGCGTGACGATAACTTTCTGGCGTTGGTCAGTTGACTGGTCAAAGGAGACAAGCCCCTCGATCGCGCTGATCACGGCCATATTTTTCGGTTTTCGCGCCTGAAATAATTCGACCAGTCGGGCTAGACCCACCGGGATGTCCCTGGATCTGGTGGACGAGCGGGGAATCTTCGCCAAAACGTCCCCAGCTCGAACCCAACTTTTTTCCTTAACCAACAAAATAGCCCTCTCCGGGAGCCGATAACTGGCCAAAAACTGTCCGCGAGGCGAGAGCTCGCCCTCGACCTCCCGCGCCACCTTAACGTAAGGCGAAAGAGGCTCCCCCTTGGATTTAATGATGACCTTAACCCTTGAGGACGCGCCAGATCCGTCCGCCACCCGCTCCACCTCAACCAAGTTTTCGCCCTCTCTCACATCCTCAAAAAAGACATAGCCCGCGACCTCAGTCAAAATCGGCTGGGCGAGGGGCTCCCAGTCCCCGAACGTCTCTGGCTCTTTATAGGACAAATCAAAATCTTGGGCCAGGCGTCGGGCTTCCCCCGGGAGCTTTAAATCATATACCGAGAGAAGTCGATCCGCGGCGTTTAAAGTTTCGACAATCCGCGGCCATAACCGAACCCAATCCCTTAACTCCGGGGTATTTTTGGCCGTGGCCGTTATCCGCCCCGATTTTCTCAAATAGTTATGGGCCTCGGCCCAAGTTTTTAGTCTTTCCACCAGGGGCCTAATGGCTCGCGCTAACTTCGCTAGTTCCAATTTATCCTCGCCGAGTCCTGGGAAAACTCGCGTTAGCCCATCCAACTGGCGGGCGCAAAAAACCATCTTGGCCAAACTCAACTTCTTCGGCCAAGCCATAGCCGCCACGGCCAGTCGCGGCTTAAGCCAAGGTTCCCGCGTCGCGGATCCCCCGTATCTTGGAAATGGACTTTCCAGCGCCCCCAGGCTGGCCCTGGGATTCGGGGGAATGGGCTCTGACCAATCTCGATTCTGGCCATAGGAGTCAAGGCCCGGCCAAGTCAATTCCTCGACCGCGCTCATGGGCGCGACGACGGGTTTAGGCTGGGGTTTGAGTTTAAGGCGCGCCCCGTAGACGAGAGAGTATGTTTCCCGCGGCGTCTTATTTTCATCTAAAAGGCGCGCCTCCCCTTGATGGCCCATAACCACCAGTTGGTCATCAGCCACCCTCAGGAGCCGGACAGCCTCGGAAAAAACCAAAAAACCTGGCCGGTTGGTCGAGAGGACGCTATTAGCCGACCGCCGCTCAACCTCGCCCTCAATAGGTAAAGTCCGCTCGCTCAACTGAGAGCTTAATTGGCCAAGACAAAGAGCCGCGTTAACGCCCACCGGCGCGCCTATGGCCACTAATTGGCCCTGGGCTAAATCCCTACCATAACACTTGGCGCAGACCCCTTTTCGCGACCGACACGTTAAAACCGAGCGAACGAGGATCCAAGCCAGACCGGATTTTTCGATCGCTTTCGTCGCCGCCTCGTCAATCTCTTCCCCCGCCGCCACTATTAAGGCGTTATCGGAGGCCGAGACAATATCCAAGAGCGCCGTCCGCCCCAAAACGCGCTCCGCCCAAGTCCGCCCCAATTCGTCCTTTTCAGGCCAGAGAGGTATCTTAAGCCCGTCGCTAGTCCCACAATCATGTTCCGAGATGACGCTTTCGCGCGCCACCGCCATTAAACGCCTGGTCAAAGACTTGACCTTGGCCTTTTTTAAAGCCGCTTCCACCAAACGCTTCCGCGCTCCGAGGGTGGACAGCAAAAAAGACGAAACCGCCAGTCCCGTCCGGAAGTTAGCCGGGACAAAGCTCTCCATGATTTCGTCGGGAGTTTTGGCCACCACCCCCCACGCCCCGACTAGCTGGGGCGGGGGAGCCTGGGCGTCTGGCTCCTTATTACCCAGCGGCGTCAAAAGGAGATCCAAATCACTAGTCCCCCGCTCTTCCGACCGTCGCCCTTGGAACAGGTTGGACTCCATCGCCCGCCGCGTTCGCTCGGATATCTGGTTAAAAGCTCTCGTCCAGATATGACCGAGCCGCTCGCGTTTATCGGTTTCGGCGACAAGCCCAGCCAGGCGCCGCGCCTGGAGCGTGACGCTTTGGCCAAGAGCTGGCTCGAGACTCTCGTTTTCGCTAATCAAGCGGATCAAGTTGGAGGAACGGATGGATAAACCGGCTTGGGTGGCGAACTGAAGACCTAAACCTTGGAGACGCTCTAGGAAAAACGAGGTTGACTCCGCGCCTTTTAGCCGATAACATTTAGCGATAAGGCTCGCCAACTCATTTTCGCTCATCGGCTTATTGATTTGGCTAAAGTCAATTTCCGGCGGGAAAATTTCATAAAAAATAAGCCGCCCAATAGTCGCGCTAACCTTTTGGCCATGGAGCCGGGTCGTCATCCGAGCCTGTAGCCCCAAAGCCCCAGCGTCATAAGCTAGGCGAACTTCCTCCACCGACGCGAACAGGCTCCCCTCCCCCTTGGCCCCCGATTTTTCCATCGTCAAATAAGACAGTCCCAATACCATGTCCGGGTTTAGCCCCCAGCTCGGTTCCCCATTGGCCGAAGAAAGAATATTGTTCGCGCTCGTCATAAGCGCCCTAGCCTCGTTCTGGCTTTCCCTGGACAGGGGAACGTGAACATTTATCCGCTCGCCCTTAAAATCGACGTTAAAGCCCGCGGCCACCAAGGGGGACAGCTGGATGGCCTGACCATCAATTAAAATCGGCTCAAAAGCCTGAACCCCCAAACGGTTCGGCGAGGTCGTTCGGTGAAGGAGGATGGGTCTGTCCCGGGTAACTTTTTCCAACGCGTCCCAAACTTCGCTCGTCGGAAGGCGAACCAAATTCTGGGCCTCTTTAACGGTCGAGACAATATCTTCTTTCAAAAGATGGTGGTAGAGGTAAGGCCTAAACAATTCCAGAGCCATCTTCCTAGGCAACCCACACCGCCCCAGGCTTAAATCCGGATTCACGGCGATAACCGCGCGACCGGAATAGTCGACCCGTTTACCATAAAGACATTGACGAAAAAGACTTGGTTGGCCTTGAAGAGGAGCTGACAAAGACTTTAAAGGGCGCTTATCGTCGCCTCGATGGTCATTGGCTCGATGGCTAGCCTGGCCCCGCGAGCCATTATCCAACAACGCGTCCACCGCTCGCTGGAGTAGACTCATTTCTGTCCAGAGCGTGATTTCTGGAGCCTTCATTTTCAAGAAAAACTTAAGCCGGTTATTGCTGACTATAACTCGACAATACAGCTCATTAAGATCCGCCAGATCCGAACTAGCTAACCGGCCCCCCTCCCAAATCGCCAGGGGCCGTAAATCCGGTGGCGAAACCGGGATCGTTTCCAGGATCATCCAGCTGGGATCATCGCCGCTATCGCGGAAAGACTCCACGACCCGCAGCCGCGCGATTAATTTAGCCCGTTTTTCTTTTGATCCCCCGCTGGCCAGATCCGCGCGCAACCGCGCGCTCAAGGCCCCTAGGTCAAGATTGTTTAAAAGACGCTTCAAGGCCGCCGCCCCAATGCCCCACTCAAAACTATCCCTTCCCCACCATTCGACGGCCTGTTGGAAAGAAGTCGGCGTCAAAATCTGGCCCACCGCGAGCGAGGTCAGTTTGGGATCTATAACTAGGTAAGACTTAAAGCGCAAAACTTTTCTCACATCTTTGTAATGGACGCCCAATAGCTCGGCCAGGGGGGAGGGTCGCGTTTTCCAAAACCAAACATGGGCCACGGGGGCGGCCAGCTCTATCCGCCCAAACCTTTCTCGCCGGGCCTTGGTCAGACTCACCAGCCCACCACATTTTTCACAAACCCTATCCCGATAATTTATACCTTTATACTTACCGCAATAACACTCATAGTCATTGATGAGCCCAAAGATTTTATCACAAAAAAGCCCCTCCGGCCGGGGCGTGGGTTTGCCCTCGCCAAAATTAAAAGTCCCCGCCGTCTTGACCTCGCCGTGACTCCATCGCCGAATCTGGTCTGGGCTGGCCAAGCCGACGCGCGCTTGGGTTATATCGCGGCTATCTCTGGGGAGCCGCCAATGGCTCTGGATCGGTTCCGCGGCCTCATCGCCCGACTCAGCCTCAATCAATTCCACGTCCAGCCCCAACGACCATAGTTTTTTCACCAAGACGCTAAAGCTGTCCGGCCAGCCCACCGCCAAGTGGCCCTCGCCATTAACGATATTTTCGTGCCATCGAAAGCGTCCTAAAACGTCATCGCTTTTGACGGTCAAAAACTGCCTTAGAGTATGAGCCGCCCCATAAGCCTCCAAAGCCCAGACCTCCATTTCCCCCAAGCGCCGCCCAGTCAAGGGCTGTCGCGTGACTGGCGAAAGCGCCTCAAAGGAACTGGGGCGCGCCTGGTCGTTAAAGTCAGGGTGAAGTTTAAACATATGCGTCACCCCCACGGTCACCTCATTGGCCAAGCTCTCCCCGGTTCGCCCATCGCGCGTCACCGTTTGACCGCTGGCCGGTAAGCCCGCCACCCGGAGAAGATCCTGTATCTTCGCCTCATTCGCCCCGTCAAACGCCGCAACCGCCAAGTGGAGCCCATACCGATAGCGCTCAGCTGAGATCATTAAATCCTGGTCGCTTAAATCCGCGAAAAAACGCTTATAATCCTCTTCCCCCAGAATATCTCGCAAAAAAATTCGCAATCGCGCGTAACTTAAATTATCGATCAAACGGCCGATCTCCCGGCCTAAAGATTGGCTCGCCCAACCTAGATTGGCTTCCAAGATCCGCCCTACGCTCTTCTGATTAAGAACGCTTAAAGGGTTGATAACCAGATCCACCGGACGCCCATCCTCTAAGAAGGGCATATCCTCCTCCGGCGAGATCCGGGAGACCACGCCTTTATAGCCATGTCGATCGGCCAATTGGTCGCCAACCGCCAATTTCCGCCTCACGGCCACATAGACCTTGACCAGCGTATTAACGCCCAGAGGCAACATATTAAACTCTTGCGCCCTAGGCGCCTCGGGATCAAAATTATCCTTGACGCTCTCCGACAAATCAAAGTAGTCTCTTAACAGCTTATCCACTTTATCGCCGATGGTTCCGCTCTCATCCCCCACAAAACCGACGCCATACCAAGAAAAGGGCGACATCTTCTCCACCGCCGCTCGGTCAATGACTCGCCCTTTTTTAAGGACAAACAAATCGTCAGCGTCACTGACGTTTGACACCTCGGATTTTAAAATTTGGCCGCCCAATAGGTTAAAGAGAACCTCTCGAGCGTCTTGGTCGAGGAGCTGGAGTCGGGCCATTTGAGCCTCGGACAGTTCAGAACTATCGTCATCGTCATCCTCCTTGGGACTGTCCTCCAGACCCTCGCCTATTTGAGAGAGTAATCGCGTGTCAATGACCACGCCTTCCACTCCTGGCGGAACCCTTAAGGAAGTGTCTTCGCTTGCCTGGCCAAAGAATGTGTAAATGGCTCGCGATATCAATTTTTCCGGCTCCATCCGGGACTCGACGTTGGGCGAGAGTCGGCCGACTAAAATATCTCCGGCTTTAACTTTCGAGCCAACGCGAACAACGCCCGAGGCGTCTAGATGATCCAAAGAGCTATTGTTAAAGGTGGGAATTTCCCGGGTAAGTTTGTCCGATCCAAACTTAGTCTCCCTAAACGCGATCTCATAAACCTCCACCCGCGCCGAGGCGAAGAGGTCTTCTTTGACCAATCTTTCCGAGACCACGATGGCGTCCGCGGAATTTTGGCCCCACCAGCTCGTGAAGGCCACCAGGACGTCGCGCCCCAAAGCCAGTTCCCCCATTTCCGTGGCTGGCCCATCGGCGATGATTTGGCCTTTTTTAACCACCTCCCCGGCTCGAACAAGAGGTTTTTGGTTAACACAGGTGGAGTTATTGGATCTAAGAAATTTTTTTAGTTTATGGAATCTGAGCCACTCCCCTCTCTCGACGGCCTCGGGAGAATGGTTGTGTATGACGATACAATTGGCGTCGACTTTCTTGACCACCCCATCGATCGTGGCCACCACCACGGCCCCAGACTCGCGGGCCACCATCGACTCCACGCCTACGCCAACCAGGGGAGCCTTGGCGGTCAAAAGCGGCGTGGCCCGCCGCGAGAAGTTAGCGCCCAGCGCGACCTGACTAGCTTCGTCGCGATCCAAAAAAGGAACTAAAGAAGCCGACCATGACAACAACTGATTTGAGGCGACGTCCATCAGTCGAACTTCGCTGGCCGGCGCCAGCGCGAACTGGCCATTAAGGCGACAAGCGACCAATTCGTCAATAAACTGACCATCGCGCCCCAGACGCGCGTTCGCCAGGGCGATGGGTAGATCGGTCTCTTCCGAGGCTAAAAAATAATGAGCCTCTTGGGTGACTAGGCCCTTGGTCACTCGCCAATAAGGCGTCCGCAGGAAACCTGACTCATTGACGCGCGCGTAAGTGGCCAAAGAGGCGACTAGCCCAAGATTGGCTCCTAGAGGCGTGTCAACCGGGCAGAGACGACCGTAGTGGGACGGATGGATAGCGCGCGTCTTAAAATCAACCGACTCGCGCGTCAGTCCCCGCGGCCCCAAAACCGAAAGACGCCGGTGGTGAGCGAACTCGGACAAGGGGTTAGTCTGATCCAATAACTGACTATACGGCCCTTTTTCAAAAAAATCCTTGACCAGGACGGAAACGATTTTTGGGTCAATAAGATTTTGGAGAGTTATTGACTCTAAATCAAAAATATCCACGCGTCGGTCGATATCTTTCTTTAAAAGCGCTAGCCCCGCCCGAAACTGGTCTCCTAATAGTTCTCCCACTTGGACAAGCCGACGATGTTCTAAATGATCCATATCGTCGACCGGCTCATCGGTCTCTTTTAGCCGAATCAGCTCCTTGACCACGGCCAGGATATCATTACTGGTCAGGGTGGTGGCTAGGTTGTCCTGGTTATCAGGATCCGCCGAATCCAAAAAGCCAAGCCGATGATTTAGCTTTGACCGACCCAAAGGCGATAGATCATAATAATCAGGGTTAAAAAAAAGATTATTAAAAAAAACCTGGGCCTCCTCCAGGGTGGGCGAAGTTAAGGGATGATTTTTTCGGTAAAGCTCCAAAATAGCCTCTTCCCGCGTCACCAAGCGATTCTGGGCTAGGGCGTCCTGGAAAGAAAAGCTGGCGTGACTATCGCCAACGCGCGACAGACGCGCCATCGGTTGGCCAGTGGCTTTACCCTCTGTAAAAGTCCGGCTCAGATTTTCGGAAAAAAGATCCCATAGGACATTGAAACTAAAACCCAAAGCCTTCAGAAGTACCGTCGCCGGAAACTTCCGACGCCGATCAAAGCGGGCGTAAAGAACCGCCTTGGCGTCAAATTCCAATTCCAATATTGAGCCGCGCGCGGGAATGATCCGGGCCGAACGAAGAAATTGGCCCGAGGCGTGGGCTTGCCCACCAAAAAAGACTCCCGGGGAGGGACGTAACTGGGGGACAATAACCCTTTCCACGCCTTTGATCACAAATGTCCCCCGCTCGGTCATGAGCGGAATTGCCCCAAATTTTAGACTCTTTCGTCTGACGCGTTTGATAATCTTTTCCCCAGACTCGTTATCGCGGTCATAAATCTCTAAAACCAAATCCAGCTCCAGCGTCGTCTCAATCGTCATCCCCGTGGCCAGATACTGGTTGATATCGCGCTCCCAATCGTCAATTGAGTAACGAGAAAACTTAACTACCACTAAACCGGAAGAGTCGACGATGGGGAAAACGCTATTGAAAATCGCTTGTAAGCCCAAATCCGCCCGTTGTTCCGCCTGGAGATCATTTTGTAAGAAAAACTTATAGGAACGACGCCGCGATTCGATGAGGTTGGGTATTTCGGTAGCCGGCTGGTCGATGGTCGGTTTGGTCTGGCCAAAATTCACTCGATATCGCGGAAGGGGAACGGAAGACATTGTCTCTCCTTAGCGCCGACCCTAAAACAGACCAATTTTGGGAACAGCCTAGAAAATAACTAGAAACGTGAGGACAGAAAACGCCCCTGGATAACTTATGAGAATCAAAATACTAAGGAATAAGAACGTTTGTCAAAAAAAAACGGCTAACCCGCCTCGACCACCCTAGAAGTTGGGCGCTCCCACCAATAAAATCTGGCTCCACGGCGGAAGTGGCGCCAATTAAAAGCCAAAGATATCTAATTTTAGTCTAAAGGCTCGATAAAATTTTGATGGCAATAATTTAAGAAATTAAAAAATAAACTATTTAGTGATTATATTTATTTTAATTTAATAAATTATTCTTTTTTATATATTACTATTATTATTAATATTAGAATAATTATCTTAAATTTATAAACATCGACTATTTATCTTTATTTAATAGATAACGATAATAATTCCAGCGCGGAGCTCTAGATCGCCAAGTGAAAAAATATCATTTTTAGTTCGACTAATAGAGCTTAAGTTCTATGGACATCGTCTGCTCATGGATTTTCCCCTAAAAACCAGGCGGCCATAATGGGCCACTTTTCGCGGAAAAAATGGGGCGCCGCTATGGGGCCAGTTTTTATTTCTCAAAAATAATAAGTCGCGGAAAAATTTCGGCGCTCTCGGTTTTCAATAGGTCGCCGTATCTTGTTTTGGGAGGTCAACGACTAATTTTGAACTGGTCAGACAAAATTTTAATTTTTCATTGGCGCGAATACGCTTGATTTTACAAGCCTAAATAGATACCTCTCCCTATTTTTCTCGGTCGTTTAAGGTAAGGGTTTAAATACCTCCAATGAACCATCGACACGCTTGTTTTAAGAACTTGACAAAAAATCTTAAAACCAAGAAATAATTTTTTTTATTGAAATTATTAAATTTTTCTTAATTCGCGTCTTGCTAAATGGAGTTTAGCCAGACCATCAATATGATGGAAACTGGATTAATTTTCCGCCCACTATTCATAAAATTTATTAATTTAAAGTAGAGCGCGCGGCTAGCGTGGTAGTTCTTACCCCCGTCGCCAGTCGTCCTGTCGTTGAGCTGGACGCGCCAATTTTTAGGGCCCAATTTTCCTTCCGACGTTTAATGACTTCTCTCATGGGTACTTTGGTATCAATCAGTTTTTGTCCAGTAGTGGGTCTTTATCGCGCCTCCGTAGGTATTGAAAACGCTTATCACGCCAGGCGCGCCAGCTAAACTTATCTTTTAACCAGTGGGGACGCCTACCCGCGACCTACCGAGAAATCCTTCCATGGACTTTGGAGACCGCGCCGACGCGAAAATAATTCGCGATAACGCTCCCTCGATTTTGACGCCTCCTTTCCAGACTCGACTCCCTCGCTTGTTATCAAGACCTAACTGTGTTCAGGGAGCGCTCCTATATCTGGCCAGATAATCAGCCATATATTTAAATATAAGTTTGATCCCGCCATAAAAAACATATTTCCTTATCTTCTAATCAGAAATAAATGAAGCTTTAACTAAAGCCCTCGCCAGAATCTGAACCCGAAAAGTTCCTTTAACCGCGCGGGTTTAAAGTGGCCAATTTTTGGCGAGATTTTTTAAAAAAAATTCTGGCCACGATCCAGAAATTATGGAGAAAAACCAGAGGCTATGGTCATTGATTCTAAGACCGAGCTAGCCAAACCGGTGGCTAGAAAAATCCACCAAAAAATGACCGCGCGCGATAATAAAACGGCGGATTGGCCGGGCCATAGCGTTAAAATGATGATTAAGGCTAGTTAAATAGTTATTTCGTTTTTTTTAATCTTAAGCTTACTTTCATGGCTTAAATATTTTGTTAATAGTAATTTTTAAATGAAATATTATATTATCAAGGAAAAAACCAGAAAAATAGGCAGTTTCGCTCTTTAACTTAGGAATTCCACGCGAGCGGCGCTGGCGAGCCCCTGGAAGGAGCGGAATTTTTCACGCTCTTAGGAAAGTTTTTTCGTGGCCGGACTTTGGTCGCGCGATATTTATTTAGTGATTTCCGGATGTTATCTTTTTGTGGTTTTGTTTTGTTTGGTGGAAAAAAATAAGCTTGACACCTGGGGAAAAATCCTTTATTGGTGTATATACATTAAACATGGTTAGCCAGGCGAAACTTTTTTAAAAGAAAAACCCGAACGGCTTTTACCCCATCGGATCACCCCAAAAATAGGGGGCCTATCGTTTTATGGTTTATTTTGTGGGGAAAATAAGCTTGACAACGAAAGACAAATCCCTTAATGGTGTATATACATTAAACGTGGTTAGCCCGGCGAACCAATTATAAAAAGAAAAAACCGAAAGGCTTTAACCCCATCGGATCCTTCAAAAATAAAGGCTCTATGGAAAAAAAGCCAATAATTGAGTTTGGCGCGCGAACGAGGCCCAATAGTCTGAGCGTTAGGTCAACATGATTTAAACGATAAAAGATAATAGGCGATAAAATTCGAAACCGAGCTAATTGCCGGTGTTTTACCTTAAAGCTATGAATAATAACCTAATGATTGTCTGAAATAGGTAGGATGTGGTTATTATTTTTGTTGTATATACATAATTAAACGATACCCACAGTCGCTCCGGTGGGGGGTAACCAAAAATCGCCCTCCCCAATAGGCGCGCGGCGAAGACCGGGGACGCGCGATTGGTCGAAGAGGTGGGAGTAGGAGGAGGCCATTTAGCGATTTGACCTTGGCCTCCTGGTTGGCGGTTTAACCTTTTTTATTGGCTATTTTAGCCAATGGGAGTTTTTTCATGGATAAAGACACAAACTTGATTTACCGCCCATTTTCTATTGGGTCATTGACGGTTCCAAACCGGTTGGTCAGAAGCGCGACCTTTGAGTTCGCCGCGGACGAGGGCCGGATTACCCAACGCCATTTAGATTTATGGCGGCTCATGGCGGAAGGTGGTTGTGGGCTCAACATAACCGGCATGATGGCCACCGCCGCGGGCGGGAAAATCGGCCCCATGATGGTCGAGTGCTCATATGACGGGTACGTCGACGACCTGAAAAAGGCCGTCGAAGTGGCCCAGAAAAACCACAGCCTTTTGTTTGTCCAGCTCAACCACGCCGGTTACAAAACCAGCCCCCAGGACGGTCATGACCGGCTGGGGGTACGCGCCATGGAAGTGGCCCCGGATCGGGTTTATCATGAAGCGACTTTGGCCGAGATTCAGCGGATCGCGGAAGATTTCGGTCGGGCGGCTAAGCGTTGTCAAGCGGCGGGAATCGATGGCGTCCAAATCCACGCCGCCCACGGTTACCTGATTAACACTTTCCTGTCTCCATACTATAACCACCGAGCGGACAGTTACGGCGGCCCCATGGAAAACCGGGCCAGGCTTTTATTCGAGGTTTATGAGGCTGTCCGGGGAGCGGTGGGCCAAGGGTATCCGGTGGGCGTCAAGCTACCCATAAGCGATCGGGTCGAGCCTTCCATCACTTTGGAAGAAAGTGTTTACGTGGCCCAGCGCCTAGAAAAACTGGGTCTGGACATGATCGAGATTTCCGCGGGGTTAACCATGGATGGAGGGGATTCGTCGTTTTCCCCAGCCGCCCAAGAAGGCTCGGAAGGCTTGTTTTTATACGGAGCCAAAGCGGTGGCCGAGAAGGTTAAGATTCCGACGATCAGCGTGGGCGGTTATAGAAGGCCCGAGTTTGTGGAAAAAGTCCTGGCCGAGACGCCAGTGGCGGCCATCTCGTTCTGTCGGCCAATGATCCGGGAGCCCAATTTAGCTAACCGATGGAAAACGGATCGCTCCCCGGCCACTTGTCTGTCTTGTAACCTCTGCTTTCGATCCAGCGAAATCATCGCTTGCCAAGTGGACAAAAAGTAAGTCGCTAAGCTCCAAGTCAGTGGCTTAAAGCCTAGGCGCGGGCCACGCTCGCGCCTAGGCTTTATTGAATAAAGTTTTTTGGTAGATATTTTATCCCTGGCCAGGTGATTTAGGGTTATTTCAGCGCTGGCTGAAAAAACCGTCAACCACGTCTTTCTGGCTCATTGGAACTGATCATAAAGGTTCTTAGCTAACGGCTCGGGAATTTTCACGTATTGGATCAAAACCTTCTTTTTGTGCCCACCGGAATTTTTCAACAGATAACCGTTGATGGTCGCGAAGGCGTCAAAGGCTTGAGGTAAATAATAGAGCTTGACCTTCAGATAACTGGCGTTGTCAGGATTTAATTCCCTTTTGGCCTCTAAGATGGCTCCAATTCGCCCTTTAGTTATCCCTTCGAACACCGCCTCAGCGCTCAATTTATCGGTCACGGACAAGGGAACGGAAAGATTAACGCTGGGATACCAACTGTTGAGCCTTTCGGAGTAAGGTGGTTGAGCCCACTTTCCAAAAGAACGACTGGAGAAAATAAAATAAATAACCGCCTCAAGCGCCCAGACCACATAAAGGCAATACCCGCTAACCACATATCCTTCCACGCTCCACAACCCATAAGCTCCAACTCGCCTCATTTCGGATAATAGATCCAGAGGATCCAGAGCTTGACTAAACAGTTGAGATAACGTCAGGCTCGACTCGACAGTGTTCACGTTCCGCCAGCCCAAGCTCACGGATCCTTGGACGGCGATGTTGTCCACCAAAACCCCCCAGGCCACCCAGGCGATATAAAAACCAGGGATAGCTCCCAAAAAACCTAACATGTTGGCCAACTGGGAGCTACGGATCTTGCCTCGCCTAACGCTCCACCAACCGCTCAAGGCGGTCAATTTAACGAAAATAATGGGCAAGACAAGCCCCAAATAAACCACCGGGCAATACCATAAACTTAAGGCGTAGGGTATAGCCAATAACGAGGAAAAAACCGCCGCCATCAAAGGGACGATCAACAATCCTGTATGGTCAAAATGACCCGAGGGCCGGTAAACGTTATTCATTAGGCGATTCCCGTTTCGATATCTAAAGCCGCTCCTATATTCCCCAAAACCAAAACCTAAGGCTTTATGGCCATTTCCTTTCTAGGAATAGCGTTATCTTGGGACTGGACGTTTTTGGAGCTCAAATCATTGAAATTACTGGCCAGATTATCCTTGGCTTCCGCCACCGAGCCCGAAACTTCGCTCAGAAAATCCAAAGAATCGCCAAAGGTCTGGGAAACCGCTCGATCCAAAACCTGACGATCGACGCTCCGCCAATCGACCCCATCGGGAATCTTAATGTTCAAACCACGAAGATATTCGGTAAACTTGGCCGCGGTCAACTCCACGGCTCGGCCCGCCTCCAACATCTTGATCTGGCCATCACGGGCGATGGACAAAACTTTACCTTCCAACACGCTCAGTTTAGAGCTACCGTCTTCTTTAACGCTCATGGAAAACTTAGTTCCCCGAACCGCGGAAATGATTAATGGCGAAGCCAGGCGCAATTCTTGGCCAGGCGCCACCTGAACCTCGGCTTGGCCCAAATGGATCCGAAACTGGGGCGCGAGCTTTTCCGGCTTCTGGCCCTTAACCTCGCGCGCCAGAACAGGCCGATCCTCTAACCAGGGCTTGGCTTCCATCTTAACCATGCCATCGAACAAAATGACACTCCCCTCCTGGGCCGTGATCTGGATTCGACCATCTTCGGAGTAGATCTGGATGTCGCCCGCGCCTTCCATCTTAATGGTTTGGCCCGGCGAAAGGGATTCCACTCTTTTGGTCGATTGAGCGCTAGTCAGATGGGGTTTGACATTGATGGACAGAGGGTTGGCTAAATCTGTCCCCTCCAGGGCGGATTTATCTGGGGCGGCATTGGCTTGGTTAGACTTGGACGGAACAGGTTTAGCCTGACTGAGAGCCAGGGCGGGGAGGAACAAAGCCAGAGCCAACCCCATAACCAAGACGCGAGAAAGTCCCCTGAGCCAGGATAAAAGTCTAAGAGGTGATTTAACTTTATGATGGTCTGACATTATCGCCCCCAAATTCGCGCTCACCTACCGCCGCTCCAAATTAACTCTCCCCCATTGACGACCAGATTGACGCTCAATCGGTTCTTGATTAACAAAAAAGCCCAACCAGAAAATTTAACCAGAAAATCTAACCAGAAACGTCACCCGAAATATTCGTAACAAAAAACAATGATTAAAACTACTTAAGCTTTATTTATATAATTTCCAAGAGTCCACAGTTTAACGTTTTATTCTAATTTACCCTAAACTAACCAAAAATTCAAATCCCCAAGGGTATAAATAAAAAAAATAGTCGTCTAATGGCCGCGCGATAATCTGGTCGTCCCCAATTATTCTGGTGTGGCGGGGGGATAATCTTGGCCTAGGCGTCATTTCCCTGACCGAACTAGATAAACGAGTTGAATTAAGCGGTTGGCCCTGACGGCCCAAAGAGGAACACGGTTTAAATCTTAATATAAGCTAAATATATGATTGTATAAATATTTTCTTGTAATGTTCAAGTTTATTACAGTTAAAAACAACAAATATTGATGGTTTAACGAATCTAGATAAGATTGAGATTGAGATAATGAAGCTTTATATTAGAAATGATTTTGTTCTAGGCGGCTGAAATAAATAATTTATTTAAGAAAAGCCTTATTGACTAGGCCAGTTATCTAAAAAGGTTTTTCGCTGGGAAGTGGAGCTAGGGCAAGTTCCCATCGAACGGTCTAGCGAGGCCGGAGGAAATATGGGGCCAGGTTGTAGGATAGTTTTTTTCCGGCCTAACTACTTGAATTTAATAATTTTTATCTGAACCTCTTTATTGGGCTTTGAGGGAATAATTATAAAATTCAACAAGTTTCGTTTAAAACCTAACAAACGCCTAAGATGATAGCTTGACAAAAAGGCCTAAAAACGGAAATAAAATTTTTAACCCTTTGATATTAATACTCTTTTATCAATTAATTTCTTGAAACTGAAGTTTTCTCGAAGCCATCAAGGATGGCTTAGCAACCAACAAGGTGAATAGTCGAGCCCTCATATTGGGTCGTTTTCCAGGTTAATTTTTCGTCCCAGGACTTTTGGCTCTTATTATCAAAAATAACTAGCCAACCTTCTTTCGCGCCACAAATATCCATATAATTATTTATTTGAGCTAAACTACGATTTAAAATTTGTGTGCCCATAATTTTTAACTCAATGGGGTAACCTATCCCCATATACTTGGCGTAAAGATCGACCCGCCGCTTACCTAAAGCGTATTCCCTACCCAAATATATAACGTCACTATTTAAGATCCTCTGTAAAAAAGCGTTCATAACTTGGAGAGGCAAGGATTGCGTATAACCATAAGGCGTTTCCAAAATCTCAATATTTTCCCGCCAAAATTGTTGAAAGGCTTTAAGAAGGGAGGTCATGTCCAGCTTTTGGCCATCAATCCAACGATTGGATTTGGCCATGGTCGCTTTCTTATCAAACTTTGCCTCAAACGGATAGTCCAGAGTTTTTATAAAAACTTCCTTATAAATCGGGTTGGCTGGTCGTAAATTTCCATAATCGCCTTTTAAAAGGCCAAGATCCACGACATAGCGTTGGTCGTCCAACGGAACTTTTATGGGCGCTCGCCGAGCTCCAAGGATAATTGGCTCCATGACCGCCCTAACCCTAGGCTCTTTAAGCCGCTTCAGGATGGAGTCAAGGTGGTTGTCCCGTCGTTGGATCAAATTCTCGGCCGCTTGATTCATAATGTCGCTAGTTATTAACTGAGAGTAGTCGTTTTTTAAAATATTGACCACCGACTCATAGGCCAAGGCGTTGACTAACCAGGGTTGGCCCTCTGACCAATACCAAGCCCTCTCCACGGCCAGGGCCTCAAACGCCTGTCCAGAGGCCTCGGTATGCTGATGATAGAGATGGGCGATTTCATCCGGAGTAAAATTAGGGAGGGCAAAGGCTTCTTTTATAATATTGAACATACTGGCTACGCCGCTAGAATATTGGCCATCGCCAGTCTTAACCTCATAATCCCTAATGTCCCGCGGGGCGACGAAAGCTATGGAACGCGGGAACTTAGAGGCTGGAGAGTCAAAGCGATTATTATAACCAAGACGAATTTGGCGTAAAAAAGTTATCAGCGGGGCGTCAATAAGACAATCAACCTCGTCAAAAAAAACCACCAAATCTTTGTCAAGATTAACGGACAGACGATTAAGCGACTTAAAAACTGTCATCGATGGACTCAAATTAGGCGGGCGATCGTCAGGCGAAGCTAAAGAAACCAAATTATTATTGGAGGACATCCGCAAGGCTTTATTTATCGCCACGGCAACCCAGGTCATGGCTCACTCAACGTCGGTCACGCCTTGGCAAACCTCCAGAGAACAATAAAGGGCGTACATTTCCCCGAGGGAATTAATATTATTGGTCAGGGCTTTTAAAAAAGTGGTTTTCCCCGACTGGCGAGGGGCGTGGAGGGTAAAATAATAATTGCCCTCAATCATTTCCTTGACTCCCGTCGGACAGGACAATACCGGCGACAAATAGTGTTCCGCTGGATTACAGGGGCCAGAGACGTTAAACGATTTAATGGTAGGTAGACTCATTAGCTCATCCAGGGTCTTCGATGTTTAGGGTAAAAATTTTGGTCGTTCCATGGAAAATCATAAAACCCAAAATTTACGGTTAATAGATTTTCATAAAATTTTGGAAAAGCAAAATTGGCTGAAAGCAAGCGGGGCGCGCCTAAAATGAAAAAATAACGATAACATCTCAACCAACGCGTAACGCGTTATAATAACTTAAATAATAGGATCATAATATTAAAAATATGATTTGAAAAATATCAAACTTCCAACCGATATTAGGCATCTATGTAGTCGTCTTCTTAGGTTCTGGGCTAGAAGTTCTGAGTTCTAGATAATAGCGCTCAGGGCGATAATATCCCTACCCAAGCCCCAATGACCATATTAAACAACCATAGTGAAAAATAATGATCCGTTTATGACGTGACCATATCAATAATATTTCCTTACGCCCGGCCCAAAAAAACCAACCTCCACCAATCAGGCCACGACTCGGTGGCTTTCCCAAAAACGCATGGCCTGGATAGTTTTATCAATGAGCGTATCCAGCTCCCAGCCCAACATGGCCGCCCCTTGAGCGATCACCTCGCGAGAGCAACCAGCCGCGAAATTGAGCGTCTTAAACTTTTTCTTGACCGATTTCGTCTCCAAATCCGAGACACTCTTGGAAGGCCGCATCAAAGCCACGGCCCACACCAACCCCGTCAACTCGTCAGTGGCGTAGAGAATCTTTTCCATTAGATGCTCAGGTTTCACGTCCACGGCGATACCGTAGCCATGGCTGACCACCGCTCGGATGACATCCTCGCCAATATTATTGGCCCTTAACAACTCCGGGGCTTTCCGGCAATGCTCGGCTGGATACGCCTCAAAATCAATGTCATGCAGTAGCCCCACCACAGCCCAGTAGTCCTTTTCCTCGCCAAACCCTTGCTCCTGGGCGAACCAACGCATAACCGCGGCGACCGTCTCCGCGTGTTGAAGGTGAAAGGCCTCCTGGTTATAACGCTTTAAAATCGCCCAGGCTTCGCTTTCAGTGACCGTAGTTCTCACCTTGACCTCCGACGCCAGATAATATTCCAAGTTATCGTCATTGACGCGCTTAAACGAAGAAGACCGTCCGTAAACGGACGGAAAAAAACAATTGAGGGGTTTATATTAGATATTTAAGAAATTATCATCGATCTAGCTCGATATAGCTCTTAATCTAGTTTTCGCTCTAGCGTTTTATCAACTAAACCCGCGTCAGAGCTAGATTTAGCGTCCACCGACGCCTCAACCCGCTCTTTAGCCGCCCAATCAGCCAGATAGTCCGGCGGATAACCCTGACTAGCCACCCCTTCGCGCTCGATAAATAATCCCGCGTCTCGCCCCCAATCCGCTTCCTTAACTCGCTCCCCAGGGCTCGACTTAATTTCGGATTGACCTAAATCCTGACCTCGCTCCGCCTCAGTCTTAATATCTTTAACTTCCTTAACCAAAGAATTTATCGGGTTAACCACGGTTTGGAGTGGCTCGTCCAGTTTCTTGATCGCCTCGACCTCTTTTTCCAAGGAATTGGTTAGGTTCAACCACCAAAGCCGAAACTGACGGTACGCCTTACCTAAAAACCGGGCCGTCTCAGGCCAACGCTCTGGCTTAATGACCAAAAAAGTCACCAAAAACACCATCAAGATCTCTAGCCACCCCACGCCAAATCCCATTATACCCCCTTTATTATGCCTTAATGGTTCCTTTTGGGCGGCCAGAAAGGTTTCTTAAATAAATCCCCTTCGTTGGTCAGTGTATTTAATTTTAGGATCTTCCCTGGGGTTTAATTAGGTCGTCGTCAGTCACGATCTAGCTGGTGGCCGTGTTTTCCGCTGGGGCGCGCTTTAAGTTTCTCGATAAAAGCCGAAGGATCCGGGCCGCCGCGCAAGCCGCCCCATAACCATTGTCTATGTTCATGACCGTCACGCCTGGGGCGCAACTTAAGAGCATGCTGGATAAAGCGCTCTCTCCCCCTCGGGCTAAACCATAGCCCACCGAGGTGGGCACGGCGATCACCGGTAGCGACGTCAAGCCGCCCAGGACGGAAGCCAAAGCCGCGTCTAACCCGGCCACCACGATAATCACCGCGCGCTCATTAATCGCCCGCAGTTGGTCAGTTAAACGCCATAAACCAGCCACCCCGGTGTCCTCGTAAAGAGCGTAACGATAACCTAAAAACAACAGCGTCCGAGAAGCTTCCCGCGCGACCGGGGCGTCAGAGGAACCGGCCGAGACCACCGCGACGCTTAGGGCGTCGCCATGGCCTTGGTCAGTCTGGGTTAGAGCGAAAGCCGTCCGGGAGATGGGATCATAATCATATTTTTGGCGAAGATCCAACGGGACTTTTTGGAAAACAGCGTTTTCCAAGCGAGTAAAAAGGACAGGTTGGTTTTGAAACTGTTCCAAAAGGCTTAACAAGATGGGCCAGGGTTTACCGAGGCAGAAGACCGCTTCCGGCAAACCAATGCGCTCCTGTCGGCCGTGGTCAAACAAAACCCCCGGTGGGGTTTCCGCGATCATTAATAATTCCGTTTCCGCCACCGTCCTGGGAATAAAACCTCAGACGCGTCTGGCTGGGCCTAAAAATCTAGGCCTGGGTACAGGGGAAAGCCTTGGGTGAACTCTTCCACCCTTAGGCGAATCTTGTTTAACTGATTGTCATCGTCATGGTGACTTAAAGCCGCGACGATAAACTCGGCCACCAAATCCATGTCTTTTTCCAGAAGACCCCGGGTCGTTAAAGCGGCCGAGCCTAAACGCAGACCCGAGGTGATGGCGTAACTTTGCCGGTCAAACGGAACCGCGTTTTTGTTGGCCGTGACCCCAGCTTTATCCAAAGCTTTCTCCGCGGCGACGCCGGTAAGGTTTTTGGAGCGCAGATCCACTAAAATCAGGTGCGTATCCGTGCCCCCCGAAACCAGGCGATAACCCGCGTCAGCCAAATGGGAAGCCAACCGCTGGGCGTTTTTGACAATCTGACGCTGGTAATCAATGAACTCCGGTTCCAAAGCCTCACCCAAAGCCGCGGCTTTGGCGGCCACGATGTGCATTAAAGGGCCACCCTGAATCCCTGGGAAAACTTGGTCATCAATGGCCTTGGCCAATGGTTTGCGACACAGGATCATCCCCCCACGCGGACCACGTAAAGTCTTGTGCGTGGTGGTGGTGACAATATCGGCTTTGGGCACCGGGGAAGGAAAAAGCCCGGCCGCCACTAACCCAGCGAAATGAGCCATGTCCACCAGTAGATAGGCTTTAACTCGATCCGCCGCCGCGCGGAATTTATCAAAATCAATGATCCGCGGATAAGCCGAGGCGCCCGCGATGATCAACTTTGGGCGCGTGGCCTCGGCTTTGGCCATCAGCTCATCGTAGTCAATCAACTCGGTATCTTCGCTCACCCCATAAAACTCGGTCTTATACAACTTCCCGGAAAAACTAACCGACGCCCCATGAGTCAGGTGCCCACCATGGGATAGATCCATGCCCAGGATGACGTCCCCCACGTTTAAAACCGCGAAATAAGCGGCCATATTCGCCGAGGAACCACAATGGGGTTGCACGTTAACGTGCTCACAACCAAAGATCTTGCGAGCCCGAGCTTGACACAACAACTCCAGCTCGTCAGCGTGCTCGCAACCGCCGTAATAACGATTGCTTGGGTAGCCTTCGGAATATTTGTTAGTAAAAACCGACCTCCCGAACCGTAACACCGACTCGGAAACAAAATTCTCCGAGGCGATCATTTCCAACTTCGAGCGCTGACGCTTAAGCTCCTGGCGCAATATGGCCGTCAACTGGAGATCAGGCCTAAGATCATCTTTGAGCGACATGCTACAATCCTGACAAAAGGGAGCCGCGAGAGGGCCAGCTACAAAAACGGTCAATTAAATAAAGATAAACGACCCTGATGACGGCCCCCCTCAAAGGGAGTAGTCAGAAAAACCTCTAAAATCGACAGAGCCAAATCCGGGCCCAAAAGTCTTTGCCCCAAAGTCAGGACATTGGCGTCATTGTGCGCCCGAGCCAAACGGGCCATGGCCTCATTGGAACAGTTAGCCGCCCGGATGGAGCGGAAACGGTTGGCGGCCATGGACATCCCCAGGCCCGTGCCACAAGTCAGCACCCCATAAACGCATTCCCCGTTTTGAATTAGCTTGGCCACGTCCGCGGCCACGATGGGATAGTCGACCCGCTCCGTGCCTTCTGGAGCCCCAGCGTCGACGTACTGAAAACCCAGCCTAATCAACTGATCCCGGATCAGGGCCTTAAATTCCAGACCCGCGTGATCGGCTCCTATGGCCACTTTGTTATTGTCAGCCGGCATAACCCTCTTCCACCTTAATTAATGGTCAAAAGCTTAACGCTCTTGAATCCAATCATAACCCTGACCACTACTCCGCGCCTTAACTCGCCCTAGACCCGGAAAAGGCAAATGCGCCCCCGCCACCCAATAATCGCGCTCAGCCGAGGTTTTCAGGATTTTAGACCGGGTCTCGGCCGCCACCGTCGAGTCCACGTCATAGGTCACCGCGGTCTGGGGACTTTGAAACTGAATAAGGTAAGCGTGGACAATGTCGCCCCAAAAAAGAATATCCCGCCCCCGCCCAGAAGTGAACAAATAACCCACGTGCCCAGGGGTGTGACCATAAAGCTCGATGGTCTCGACTCCGGGTCGAATGGCCTGGCCAGGCTCAAAAAGTTTATAACGGCCATCGCGGCGGTAGGGAAAAATTTTCGTTTCCGCGCTTTGGCCGCGGTTATTTTGGTTGTCCTTTATCCAATAACGATCCTCATTTTTGGAGGCCCAAACCGTGGCTTTGGGAAAAAGGGATTTACCGCCGGACAAAAGTCCATCAATGTGATCCCGATGGAAATGGGTCAATAAAACGTCAGTGACATCCTCTGGCGAGAAACCAGCTTCTTTTATCCCTTTAACCAGGGTATCGCCATTGCCTAACCCCGTGTCCACCAAAAATAAGCCCACCGGGCTTTTGACCAAAAAGGCGTTAATATAGCTGGTCAGAGAACTATTATCCATCTCTGAATTTTGGCCCACCATGGCCCGAATCTGATCGCGAGTCAATCCTAAAAGAACGGAAAATTCCAAACGACCTCGGTTATCGGACAGGGCGTATATTTCTAAATCCCCGATGGTCTTTTTATAAACCCCAGCCGAGATAAAAACACCCGCGGAACCAGCCGCGCCCGCCCCCGATTCGGCCGCGCCCGGTTTAGCCGATTTAGCTTGACCCGGTTTAGCCGAGGCCTTAGTCTTTTTCTCCGCGGCCATCCCTAAAGAAGGCGACCCAAAAGAAAAGGAAATTAGGCCCAAAGAAATAAACAAAGCCAAAAAACTCCGCCCTAAAAAAAATACGCGCGTCATCGGCGATCCCCCATTAAATCCAGCCTAGCCAATAGGCGAAAGGATCTATCTAATTGTCTCGATATAACTGTCTCGATTTTACTAGACTCAATTTAAACGCCATCTATTTCAACGCCTAGCTTTAAGCGCCCAGATTTATTGCTGGCCTAAACGCGGGTTAGCTTAGAGTTATCTCGCTAACTTTAAACCCCAGGTTAATCGCGGGTCTTAAGGCTTGTCTTAAACCTCCGCGTTAACCAAAGCGAAACCTCGCTCCATCGCCCTAACCTGACCTAAGCCCGGAAATGGCCGGTGGGCTCTAGTCTCCCAATACCCCAGCCGAGCCGCGGCGACCGTTTTTCGTGGCATGGGTCGAGCTGGGCCAGGACAACCGCGGCCCGCTCAGCCGCCCCATCTTGGGATGGCACGCGCCAATAAGCCTATTCGCGCTCCTTAACCCAGACCGTGGCGGCGAGAAAAAGAACCGAGGGAGCCGCCTTTAAACCATGAGCCTGATCGGGCTGGGGTGGGTGAAAAAAAATCGGACGCCGCCCCGAGGGTTGGCCACCTAATAGCCAGGCCCTGGACTAAAACCAGCCGCTCAAAGGGCGTGGTTGTTCTTAGGGTCGTTAATAGGGTCGTGGTTAGAGGCGTTATTAAGGCCGATAGCCGAGCCTAGCCCCGTGTCCACCAACGACCGGCCCCAGGAGCTTTTAATCACAAAAGCGTCTAAGCTTCTCGGCGGGGTTGATCCAGCGGATTGGCCTAGGAACCGGCCAAAGCCAAAATCTCTTCCGTGGTTAAATCCTTCAACGCGGAAAAAGAAAACCGCCCCGGCGCGTCAGCCAAAGGCGCCACCGTTAGATCCCCCAAGGTTAGCTCAAAAAAGCCCTCGCCCCATAAATGTCCCGACCGCGCGCGGCTCCCATCGCCCACCCTCGGTCGTCTATTTATTAAGCTTACTCAAATGCCTTCGCCCCACCCAGGATCAAAACCCCATTGGTGCCGCCAAAACCGAAAGAATTACTCATCGCCGCCCGAACTTGGGCGGTTCTAGCCTGGTTGGGCGTGTAATCCAAATCACACCGCGGATCCGGGGTGGTAAGATTAATGGTAGGTGGCAATATCCCCCTTTGGAGAGCCAAAGAGGTTAAGGCCGCTTCCACGCCCCCCGCGGCGCCTAAAAGGTGCCCGGTCATGGATTTCGTGGAACTGACCGAAATTTTGTCGGCCATTTCCCCAAAAACCGCCCGAATGGCCCGCGTTTCCACGACGTCGTTCAGATCCGTGCTGGTGCCATGGGCGTTAATATAGCCAATATCCGCCTTGGTTACCCCCCGCCGCTGGGCGTCGCTTAAGGCCGCCTCAATGGCCAAAATAGCCCCTTGGCCATCCTCTGGCGGCGCCGTGTAATGGAAAGCGTCGCAACTGGCCCCAAAGCCCAAAACCTCGGCGTAAATCCTGGCCCCGCGCTCCTGGGCGCGCGACCATTCTTCCAAGATCAAGATTCCCGAGCCCTCGCCCACGATAAACCCATCCCGCCCCAGATCAAATGGGCGGCTGGCCAAAGTGGGCTCGTCATTGCGGGTGGATAAAGCCTTTATAGCGTTAAAACCGCTCACCGCCAAAGGCGTGATGACCGCCTCCGCCCCTCCGCAAACCATAACCTCATAATTATGATCGCGAATAAGGTGAAAAGCCTGGCCCACCGCGTGCGTCCCAGCGGCGCACGCGGTGGCCATCAAATAATTGGGGCCTCTTAAGCCTAGCTCAATGCCAATCAGGCCCGAGGACATATTGCCAATCATCATGGGAATGAAAAAAGGGCTCACTCGATCGGGACGACCACCCAAGACAATGGCGTGGTTGGCCTCAATGGTGGTTAAGCCACCCAGGCCACACCCCATCACGCAACCAGCCCGACGAGCCAGAGAATCGTCAATGGTCAAAGAGCTGTCGGCCAAGGCCATCTTCGCGGCGGCCACGGCGAACTGGATAAACAGATCCAGACGCTTGACCGCCTTTTTATCAAGATAGAGCTCGGGGTTAAAACCTTTTACTTCCGCGGCGATCTTGGTTTTGACGTTGGTGGCGTCAAACCTAGTGATGGGCCCCACCCCACTACGCCCCTCGATAATGGCCGTCCAGGTTGACTCAACGTCCACCCCAACTGGGGTCACTAGGCCCAGGCCAGTTACGGCCACCCTTCTGGAGTCAGGGCCTGACACGTCACGCTTCCTTGTTAAGTCCCGCTGGCTTGTTTTCGATAAAATCGACCGCGTCTTGGACGGTCTTGATGGATTGGGCGGCCTCGTCATCAATCTTGACGTCGAACTCCTCCTCCATGGCCATGATCAGCTCCACGAGATCCAGGGAATCGGCCCCCAGATCGTCTTGGAAGTTGGACTCCAGCTGAATTTCCGAGCTGTCCACCTGTAACTGATCGGCAACCACGCCTACGACGCGATCTAAAATTTCAGACATTTCGAACTCCTTGAAAGAATCAACGTAAAACTTACCGCCCGAATTTTAAACCAAAAGGAAAAATCAGTCGGCGCGCCATGGGACTAATAAGGGACTAATAACCAACCCCGAACAACCCAATCAACCGGGACATATCGCCCCGTGAACGAAAAAGCCCAGAGCCAGAGGAAAAAACTAAAGGTACATCCCGCCATTGACATGGATGGTTTGGCCCGTGATGTAGCCGCTTTGATCCGAGGCCAAAAAAGCCACCGCCTCAGCCACGTCCTCGGGTTGACCAATGGAGCCCAAAGGAATCCGAGCCAAAAGAGCCGCCCGAACCTTCTCGCCTAAAGCCTTGGTCATATCCGTCTCAATAAACCCCGGGGCCACGGTGTTCACCGTCACCCCACGACTAGCCAACTCCAAGGCCAAGCATTTGGACATGGCCACTAAACCGGCTTTGGAGGCCGCGTAATTGGCCTGACCAGGATTGCCACAAAAGGCCACCACCGAGCTAAGGCTGATGATCCGGCCTCGCCGGGCTTTCATCATGATCTTGGCGGCCGCTCGAGAACAATTAAAGGCCCCAAAAAGATTAGCTTCCAAAACCTGACGCCAATCTTCGTCGGACAGCCGAACGCCCAGACTATCTTTAGTCAACCCCGCGTTATTGACCAGGACATCAAGACGGCCATACCGGGCCGCGATGGCCTCAATATATTCCCCCGCCTTAGGATCCTCGGCTGGCCAACACTGAGCCTCAGCCGCTCCAGCCTTGGCCTTTAATATTTCCAACGTCTCGGCCACCCCAGGGGAGTTGGGCCGAGCGTGGGTGACTATGACCGCCGTGTCGGGCGCGGCCAAACGCGTGGCGATGGCTCGACCAATGCCCCGAACCCCGCCGGTCACCAAAATGACTCTTCCGTAACTCATGCCCTAACCTTCCCGCGTTCGCTTTAGCGCTCAGCGATGGTTATGATCGGCCGACCACGGTAATGGCCGCAGCTAGGACAAGCGAAATGGGGGCGCGCCGGGGCTCCGCAATGGCGGCAGCTAGCCACCGTGGCGGTTACGGCGGTGTAATGGGTTCGCCTTTGGCGACCTTTCATCTTGGACATTCTTCTTTTGGGCACAGCCATCAGTAATCACCTCGTCAATACGCCTTATAAGAAAGTTAAGGGTTAAGGGTCAAACGCGCCTAAAGCGGTCAAAACGCCCCAGTCTTAAGTTGGGAACCCACCAGCGAAATTATAAATTAACGCCTCAATTTAATGCTTCAGCGTCAACGGACGCCCGCAGGAGCAAAGCCCCTCATTCAGGTTCGCCCCACAATTGAGGCACAAGCCTAAGCAATCAGGCCGACACAGAACCTTGATAGGCCAAGCCAACCACATCTGCTCCACCAAAAGGGGCGTCAAATCAAATTGGTTATCCACCGTCACCACCGCCAGCTCCGCCTCTTCGGTCTCTTCGCCTGGCCCGATCAAATCCACGAGCTCCTCGAATTGGTCGCTGAGCTTGTGGACAAAAACAGCTAGGCACCGGTGACAAGCCAACTCGACGCGAACCGCGAAAACCCCCGCCACCCGCAAACGTCGACCAAAAAGCTGTAACCTCAGACTCCCTTTCATGGCCGAGACCAATTGGGGGGCTCCGCCTTCCACCAGGTTATCATCTCGGGCCATAGCCTCTTCCAAATATGGCGATAACGTCGACGGAGCCAAGGCGAATTGGGCCGTTAGGCCCGCCTCAGGCCAACTTTCCAGGCTAAATCTTAGATTGTCTCTGGTTGTTTCCAATTTGACCAGAAACCTCCTGTCCAAGACCAACCTTTATATAACAAATTATTATCAATTATCCACCATAAACGGTCAAGAAAAATATCCCGAGCCCGCGCCAACTTTAGATCAAGAGGTGGGTTTAGACTCGACCGGAGCTTCCCCAGTCGGAGAGGAGCTAGACTCGTCGGCGGTTCGGGAATTATCGACTGGAACCGCGGCCGCGGCCGCGTCCTTGGCCGGAGCCGCCTCAGAATGGGGAGTTGTCGTCGATTCGGTCGACTGGCTAGCCGAAGCCGCCGGAACATTCTCGGCGCCAGACGAGCTATGGTCGGCTGGAGCCGCGGGAGTGGGCGTGGTGGGCGCGGTCTCTTCAGCCGCGACGGGAACCTCGGCCGGAGCGGCTGACGTCTCCACCGCCGGGGTGGCGTCAATAGGATTATCAATGGGGTCAGCGGTGATAGCCGAGCCACCAGTTAGGCGATCCCGAGCGGTTAGAGACAAAGTCATGGAGGTGGCCATGAAAATAATGGCCGCCACCGTGGTCACTCGGCTAATAATAGTGGCTGGGCCACGAGAGCCGAAGACCGAACCGGAAGAGCCGCCAAAAGCCGCCCCCATGCCCGAATTTTTGCCCGCTTGGAGCAAAACGCTGATGATGAGGATAACAGCCACCAGGACGTGTATTAAAGTTATGGCGCTAAACATAGGAATAAGCTACCCAATTTTATGAACATAAGCCGCTTGGCTGGCCTTCCAAGGGGCGGGAGGCTAGGCCAGGTTAACGATCTTGGCCAAGGAAACCGGATCCAAAGAGGCCCCACCAATCAGGGCCCCATCAATGTCTGATTGATCCAACAAAGATTTGGCGTTGTCGGGTTTAACCGACCCCCCATAGAGGATCCGAACGGCTTCGGCGGCCTGGGGACTGAACTGCCGAGACAAGCGACCCCGAATAAAAGCGTGCGCTTCCTGGGCCTGCTCGACCGTGGCCGTGACCCCGGTGCCAATGGCCCAGACCGGCTCATAGGCCAAAACAATGGAGCCCAAAGAATGATCCGAGACCCCAGCCAAACACCCGGTCAACTGGTTGGCCAAAACATTGAACGTCCGGCCAGACTCCCGGTCTTGCAGAGTCTCGCCCACGCAGACAATGGGCGTCAACCCATAATCCAAGGCGGCGGCTAGTTTGCGGGCCACCCACTCGTCGGTTTCGCCAAAAAGCTGACGCCGCTCGCTGTGACCCAAAATCACCATGGTCGCCCCAGTTCCCTTGATCATGGAACCGGAAATCTCGCCCGTGAAAGCCCCCTCGATCTCCCAGTGCATGTTCTGGGCCCCAATGATCAAAGGAAAGGAGCCCACGGTGGCCACGGTGGACACGGCCTCCTTTAGAACAGTGGCGGACACGGCTAACCCCACCTGATGGGCCTCCCAGGAATTAACCAGGGGAATAAACTGTCTAATGAAATCCTGGGCTTGCTGGCCGTTTTTGTACATTTTCCAGTTGCCGGCGATGAAAGGCTTTCTCGTCATTGGCTCACCTCTGGACGAACCCGGTTACTAGGGGCCGCGACATTAATTATAAAAAAACAATATTTTAAAACAATTTTTATAACGCGATGGTTAGAAAACAGCGCGTTAGAGAACATAGGGTCAGAAAACAAACGTGATAAAACCGCTTAAAACCTAACAGGGGACTAATTTTTCAGCCAATCCCAAAACCGCGCCAAGAGACCTAGGCGTAGCCTGATTATCAGGCCTAAGGCCTGAGTAATCAGAATTCGCCATAATAACACCAAGCTAACCAAGAAACAAGACCCCCCAAAAAACCCTCCAATCCGCTTATTGGCCAAATTAAGATTTTATCCTACCGATAAAGCGTTCTGAAATTTTACTATTAGATTATTTTCATAACATAATAAAACTAAAATAATATCAACGTTTTTTTAAACTCTAAATTATAAAAATAATTTATAATAATTAATCTTATATATCAATATTTTACTTTTAATTCTAGCCCAATAAAATCTACCCCGCCCGTGGCCGCTGGCCCTATCCCCGCTTTCGAGCCATTATTTTCCTGGCTTGCCTATCGCCGGGGTTTTAACTATATTTAGCCAGTCCTTTGACCCCATTTTTTGGGGCCCAACTATAATATATGAGTCAACCAATTTTTGGCGGTTGGCCAAAAAATCCTCGGGCTCCTAGGAACCCAAAAAGGCTTTTCCGATGATCACCCGTTTCGCCCCCAGCCCAACTGGCCACCTCCATATCGGTGGGGCCCGCACGGCCCTCTTCAACTGGCTATTGGCCCGTGGCCAAGGTGGCCAGTTCGTCCTCCGCGTTGAGGACACCGACAGCCTCCGCTCCAAGGAAGAGCACACCCAGGCCATTCTGGAAGCCCTAACTTGGCTGGGCCTGGATTGGGATGGCGAGCCGGTTATCCAATCCCAGCGAGTCGACCTTCATCGTCAATACATCGACCAACTTTTAAAAAATGGCCAGGCTTACTGGTGCCATTGTCGACCTGAGGACATTGAGGAAAAACGCCAACAAGCCTTACAAACTGGCGGCAAGCCTCGCTACGACGGCCATTGCCGAGAACTAGGCCTAGGCCCGGCCCCAGGAGCGGTTATCCGCTTTAAGTCCCCCCCACCCCGCTCCGTTGGCTGGAAAGACCTCATCAAAGGCTCCATCGTGGTGGACAGCGATGAGCTTGATGACCTGGTGCTCCTGAAAAGCGACGGGTTTCCGACCTATAACCTGGCCGTGGTGGTGGATGATCTAACCATGGGGGTGACTCACATTATCCGGGGCGATGACCACGTGAACAACACCCCGCGCCAAATTCTGTTGTACCAAGCCTTTGGGGCCACGCCGCCCCAGTTCGCCCACGCCCCCATGATCCTGGGCTCGGACAAGACCAGGCTATCCAAACGGCATGGGGCCACCTCGGTCATGGCTTACCGGGAGTTAGGGTATCTACCACGGGCGTTAAACAACTACCTCGCCCGCCTGGGTTGGTCACACGGGGATCAAGAAATCTTTAGCCTGGAAGAAATGGCCAAACTTTTTTCCTTAAAACACGTAGGCCGAGCGGCCAGCGTTTTTAACCCCGAAAAACTTAACTGGCTCAACGCCCATTACCTCAAACAAACGCCACTGGAAGAACTAGGCGCGTTGACCCTCCCCTACCTCACGGCCAAAAATATAACCCCGCCATCGTCAGAGGTTTTAGCCAAGATTATGGCCACCGTTAGGGAACGGGGCAAGACCTTAGTGGAGCTGGCCGAAAAAGCCGAGTTCTATTTCCTCGATCCTCCGCCTTTGGATCCTATAGCGGCCCAAAAGCTGCTAACCCCGGAAGGGAAAGCCACATTGACCGAGTTAGCCGAAGAATTGACCAAGGCCTTTCCTGGGGATCACCAAGCTTTTGACCAAATCATCCAAGCTCTGGCCACTCGAAAAATGGTCAAAATGGGGGTCGTGGCCCAACCCTTGCGTCTAGCTTTAACCGGCAAGACGGCTAGCCCAGGCCTTTATGACATTGTGGAAATCCTAGGGCCAGAGAAAACAATTCAAAGGATAAAAGCCGCCCTAGCTTACGATGGCCAACCCCAGGACTAAACTTTCGCCCATGGCTCAAAATTGATCCCGGACTTGGCCAAGGGGCGGAGTCACAGTCAACCCAGCCAGGCGTTAATTAACGGACTCCTCATCCCCCCAAAGGACTTCAGTTGGCGACAAAACTAAAGCTCCAAAGGGGGATTAGCCCGCTTTTTAGCCAGATAAAAAAAGACCAGAGCCTGAACTTTCGCGGAATATGGCGTACTTATCGCCGCCGCTATCGAACCTGATTAAAAAATAGCGCCCATTAACCCCGAGCCCTAAACTTTTCATAAAAATCCCTTTTCACGCCCCTAAAAAGACGTCCTCGCTTGGTCAACCGCCTGTCTCCAGACCTCATCTTCCTATCTTCCTATCTTCCCCATCTTCCCCATCTTCTAGACCCGATTTTTTGATCCATTGTCTTCGGGTAATTTAAAAACCTTAAAAAAGATCCCCTTGTCCACGTTAAAGCGCTCGTCCAGGCGAAAACATGAAAATGGTAATTTAAAGGCGTTTTAATAATTAAAATATAATTTAGCGCCCGCCAAGGGCAAAATTACCGCTTTTCGCTCTAGCGTAGCCACCAAAATCCAGGATCCCAAAAAAATTGAGCGATCTCGGAGTCAGAGTCAAAAATTAGCCCCATGAAAAAAAGTTAAACTTTTTTTTGGTCGCCTCAAAAAATATTTTTTTCCCCTTGCTCGCTATGAAATCACCATCTGTATATATAAAAAATAGTAATGATTATTATCTGGCGAAAGTAGGCTTAAGACAAAAATTACGCCTAGTCAAACAAAGGATTTATACATGGCCAATAATCGACGTGAGAGATTTTCGTTAAATATAGTTTGACGTTTGACTATGGAAATAAAAATATCGCGAATATTATTAGACATATCGCCCAAGATTTAAATGGCGAAATAATTTTTTGGCGCTGTCAAAAAATTTAGCCCCCTTTTTCCTGAAAAAACAGGGGCGCCTCTCTTGACAAATATATTTTTTGGCTTTATACTTTATCTTGTAATTGATTTTTGAGTTTTTCTGGCTCTCAAGGAAGACGGAGGCCATTTAGCGCCTGTTAATGGTTCCAGGACGCGGGCGCGTTATTATTGAAAATTATTATTGAAAATTATTGTAAAAAATTAATATTGATAGTTAAAAATTGTATCGCTAGTCAAATAAATATTAATAGTCAAAAATAATATTAATAGTTAAAAATAATATCGCTAGTTATTGCCTTATATAATATTTAATTTTGCTGTTTACTTACAACATTTAACAACTACAAAACTTAACAATAGGGTTATACAATGATCTGGGTTATTGGCGACATTCACGGCATGATCCGACCCCTCAGGCGGATCATTGACTCGATTGAAAAATATCAGGCCGAGGAAGCCGAAGAAAATGATCCATTGAGTAAAATTATCTTTTTAGGTGATTTTATTGACCATGGCCTTCATTCCAAGGAAGTCATAGACCTGGTGTTGGATTTGAAATATCCGACCGTCTGTTTGCTTGGCAACCACGATGATTTGGCCCTCCGACACATTTATGAGGATCCAAATTATAAACGGGATTTTAACCACGTCTGGTTTGAAAATGGTAACCAGGCCACCGTTGACTCTTTGCTGCCCAAGGAGCTAAAATCAAAACAAAACAAAAAATAAAGCCTCTAGACTCTCCAGAATATCGCGGTCTAACGATGAAAGCGAAGATTTTCAGGGGCTCATCGATAAGATTCCCAGTAAGTACCTCCAATTTTTAAACAATTTAACCCCTTCCCATCGGGAAATCATTGACCTCGGGCCTACCCAGGTGGGTTTTAATTTTTTTCACGGGTTACCCCGCTTTGATTACTCTTTGGAAAGACAGTTGAACGCGACCCGAGACGAATTCTCCGACTACTTGGCGCAAAAATTAAACCATGTCGAGAATTACCTTCGGAAGGGAGCGCCCCAGTTTAAAGATCCATTGATGGATGAATTTGAAAGAACGCCTCTCCACTTTTCGGATTCATTTATTTGGAACCGGCACTACAGCTTCCGCTTCCCTTACTGGGGCGACGTGGTGATCCACGGCCATAGCGCCACTATTGGCTACAATGAATATAAAGGCTCCTCTTACCTACCCAAGGGTTATGAGAGTCAATTTGAAAAATACCATATTGAGTCCCGTCTGCCCTTTTTCTTTTCCCGAGGCCAAGGAGCGGGGTATGTCTGGCCAGAAAAAGTTGACCAAAACGATTTCGCCAGTTTTTTGAAGATCCCCGACCATATTTTCGATTGTGGCCTAAAAGGCGCGGTTGAGGCCATCAATATTGACACTGGCGCGGCTTACAAAGGTGGGGCTCTGACCGCCCTAGGCCTATCCGCCAAAACCTTGGCCAAAAACGAATTTTTGACCTTAACCACTTTAATCACCAAGTCCGACGCCCCACAAAGGGATAGTTTTCCCTCGCTAATGGCGACGGTTCCAACCACTCCCTCGGTTTTAAAGCGAACCATCAAGACCGGTCGACTGGGAGCGGATATGAATGACCAAGAATTTAACGCCCTTTTTCCCTATGATTGCCCCGAGGGTGGCTCGACCGCGGCGAATATTGAGGAACAAGGCGACTTTGGGAAATTCTTTTTTTGATTGGCGCCTAGTCCTAATTAAGAGATCGCCTTGGTATTGAGAGATAGTCATTAATTTGACCCCAATATTTTTTAACCCTTTTTTAACCGCGAAAAAATCAGTGAGGCGGGCGATGTTTTGGGTGATTGGCGATATCCATGGCATGATCAGACCATTGGAGCGGATCTTAAACGCGATCCAACTCCACCATGAAACGGTTGAGCCAGTGGAAAAAATAATCTTTCTGGGGGATTATATTGACTATGGCGATAATTCCAAGGAAGTTATTGACCTAATTTTGGACATAAAGTTCCCAAAGGTATTATTGTTAGGCAACCATGAGGATTTGGCCTTGATGTACTTTCTGGGCGAACCAATTTGTAAACACTGGAGCCCCGAACCATGGAAGTATAACGGTGGCGAGGAAACGATTTATTCTTTAATGTATACCGAAGACGTCTCGCGGCGCCGCGTCAGTGACCTGTCCTTGGCTTCTAGCCAGATACTAAAAAATCGTCGCTCTGGAATTGACGATAAATATTTTCATTTTTTGCTTACTCTAACTCCCTCCCACCGAGAGGTTATAGATTGGGGGAGCGGTCAATTGGGATTTAGTTTTTTCCACGCTTTACCCAGGCACGATCAACCTTTGGCCACGCAGATAATTAAAACGTGTCAGGAATTGTTAGACTATTTAAAGACCGAATTATGTTACGCCGATCTTTCTCCCAATAAACAATTTTCTGGTTCAGTTAAATATAACAAAAAAACCAACTTAACTGTTGACGCTTCATTTATATGGAACAGGGATTATAGTTTTAGATATTCATATGGTAGTGATGTTATAATTCATGGACACACGCCAACAATAAACTACCAAAGTAACTACACTCGTGATAATACGGTGGCCAAAGGCTTTATGGGCGTTTTCCAAAAATACCACCTCCAGTCGCGGTTACCCTTTTTATATTCACGTGATAAAAGCTCTGGTTATGTCTGGCCCGCCAGTATTAAAAAAAAGGATTATCGCGGGTTTTTGAAAGAAGAGCGGCTTGAATTTGATTGTGGCCAAAATGGGGCGGTTGAGGCCATCAACCTTGACACGGGCGTGATTTTTGAAGGAGGCGCTTTGACCGCCCTGGGGCTTTCCGCCCAAACGCTGGCCAAAAATGAGTTGTTAGTCTTAACCACTTTGACCATGGAACAGGATCATCCGGCCAAAAGAAACTACTTTGTTAACTCAGAACTGGAACCCACCGTTCCGGTGAACCCCACGGTTTTGAAAAGGGTCATCTGGGCTGATCGATTCGGCCCGGATCTCAGCGCGCCAATAAACGGCTTGTTTCCCTATGAAACTCTCTACACAGAGCGGCTCGACGACCTTTCGAGCCAACACGATCAGGATAATACCTAATCAACATGACCTAGTGTAAATTATAATTTTATATCTTTATTATCTTATTTTTTTGGGTTTTTTATTATTTGGTTTATTGTTCTTTTAACTTATAATTTAGTTTTATTAGGTAATTTTTATTAACAAAGAGTGTCATAAAGATTGTCATCATGATTTGGGTAATTGGCGATATTCACGGCATGTTCCGCCCATTGAAGCGGATCTTAAACGCGATCCAACTCCACCATGAAACGGTTGAGCCAGTGGAAAAAATAATTTTTCTGGGTGATTATATTGACTATGGCGCTAATTCCAAGAAGGTTATTGACCTAATTTTGGATCTAAATTTCCCAAAAAAATTTTTGTTAGGCAATCATGATGATTTGGCCTTGATGTACTTTCTGGGCAAACCAGATTATAAAGACTGGAACCGTGACCCATGGAAGGATAACGGTGGCTTTGAAACGATTTATTCTTTAATGTCTAGCGAAGACGACTTGGAACGCCGCTTCAATAGCCTGTATTTAGCCGCTAGCCAGGTATTACAAAAGCGTCTCCAAGAGATGGACGATAAATATTATCTTTTTTTGCTTAATCTAATCCCCTCCCACCGAGAGGTTATAGATTGGGGGAGCGGTCAATTGGGATTTAATTTTTTTCACGCTTTGCCTCGACACGATCAACCTTTGGCCACGCGGATAATTAAAACGCGTCGGATAATTTTTGACTATTTAAAAACCGAATCACGTTACGTCAAATTTTCTCCCTATAAACAATTTTGGGGTTTATTTAAACATATTAATAATAAAAAAAATAATTTAAAATATAAACATTCATTTATATGGAATAGAGCTTATAGTTTTAGATATTCATATGGTAGTGATGTTATAATTCATGGATATACACCAACAATAAACTACCGAAGTAACTACAATCGTGAATCAACGGTGGCCGAAGGCTTTCCGGGCGTTTTCCCAAAATACCACCGCCAGTCGCGGTTGCCCTTTTTATACTCCCGTGATAAAAGCTCTGGATATGTCTGGCCCGCCAATATAAAAAAAACGGATTATCGCGGGCTGTTGAAAGAAGGGCGGCATGAATTTAATTGTGGCCAAAACGGCGCGGTTGAGGCCATCAACATTGACACGGGCGCGGTTTTTAAAGGCGGGGCTTTGACCGCCCTGGGCCTTTCCGCCCAATCGCTAGCCAAAAACGAGTTGTTGGTCTTGACCACCTTGACTATGGAAAAGGATCTTCCGGCCAAAGAAAACGTCTTTATTAACTCAAAACTGGAACCCACCGTTCCGGTTAAACCTACGGTTTTGAAAAGGGTCATCTGGGTTGGTCGATTGAAACCGGATCTCAGCGCGCCAGGAAAGGGCTTCTTTCCCTAGGCGACTCACTACCCTGGTCGGCTCGGCGACCTTTCGAGACAACACGATTATGATAATACCTAATCAACATGATCTAGAGTATATTATGATTTTATCACTGTATTAGCTTATCTTTTTGGCATTTTGTTTCTTGATTTTTTTTCTTGGCTTTTTTTTGGACTTTTATTTTTTGGCTTCTGGTTTTTTTTAACTTATGATTTAGATTTATTAGGTTCTTTATTTCAACAACAATGGTCATAAAGATGGCCATAAAGATGCTCAAAGAGGGGCGTAATGATTTGGGTAATTGGCGATATTCACGGCATGATCCGCCCATTAAAGCGGATCTTAAACGCGATCCAGCTCCATCATGAAACGGTTGAGCCAGTGGAAAAAATAATCTTTCTGGGTGATTATATTGACCATGGCTATAATTCCAAGGAGGTTATTGACCTAATTTTGGATCTACAGTTCCCAAAGGTACTTTTGTTAGGCAATCATGAGGATATGGCCTTGATGTACTTTCTGGGCGAACCACTTTACGCGCACTGGAGCCCCGAACCATGGAAGCATAACGGTGGCGAGGAAACGATTTTTTCTTTAAAGTCTACCGAAGACGCCTCGCGGCGCGGTGTCAATGGCCTGTCCTTGGCTTCTAGCCAGATATTGGAAAATCGTCGCCATGGGATTGACGATAAATATTTTCAATTCTTGCTTAACCTAACTCCCTCCCACCGAGAGGTTATAGATTGGGGGAGCGGTCAATTGGGATTTAGTTTTTTCCACGCTTTACCCCGGTATGATCAACCTTTGGCCACGCAGTTAATTAAAACGCGTCCGGAATTTTTAGACTATTTAAAAACCGAACTAAAATACACCTATCTTTCCGCCGATTTACAATTTTCCACTTCAAATAAATATCGTAATAAGAAAAAAACCACCTTAACCGCTGATGTTTCATTTATATGGAACAGGGATTATAGCTTTAGATATTCATATGGTAGTGATGTTATTATTCATGGACACACGCCAACAATAAACTACCGAACTAACTACAATAGTGATTCTATGGTGGCCAAAGGCTTTTTGGGCGTTTTCCAAAAATACCCCCTAGATTCGCGGTTACCCTTTTTATATTCCCGTGACAAAAGCTCTGGTAATGTCTGGCCCGACAATATTATGGATTATAACCCGTTATTGAAAAATGGAAGGCTTAAATTTGATTGTGGCCAAAATGGGGCGGTTGAGGCCATCAACATTGACACGGGGGCGGTTTTTGAAGGCGGGGCTTTGACCGCCTTGGGCCTTTCCGCCAAAATGTTGGCCAAAAATGAGTTGTTGGCCTTAACCACCTTGACCATGGAACAGGATCAGCCGGCCAAAAGAAACTACTTTGTTAGCTCAGAACTGGAACCCACCATTCCAGTCAGTCCCACGGTATTGAAAAGAGTAATCTGGGCCGATCGATTGGGGGTGGATCTCAACGCGCCAGAAAACGGCTTGTTTCCCTATGAAACTCTCCACACAGAGCGGCTCGACGACCTTTCCAGACAAAACGATAAGGATAATACCTAATCAATATAATATAGCGCAAATTATGATTAATTGATTGTATTAACTTAACTTTTTTGATTTTGTTATTTGGTTTATACTTCTTTTGACTTATTATTTGATCTATTGGATAATTTTATTCAATAAAGAGAGATATAAAGAAGGTCATAATGATTTGGGTAATTGGCGATATTCACGGCATGATCCGCCCATTGGAGCGGATCTTACACGCGATCCAACTCCACCATGAAACGGTTGAGCCAGTGGAAAAAATAATCTTTCTGGGCGATTATATTGACCATGGCCATAATTCCAAGGAAGTTATTGATCTAATTTTAGATCTACAGTTTCCAACGGTCTTTTTGTTAGGCAATCATGAGGATTTGGCTCTAATGTACTTTCTGGGCGACCCTAAATATGAAATCCGGGATCCCCATCCCTGGAAAGAAAACGGTGGCTCGAAAACGATTCGTTCTTTATTGTCTAGCGAAATCGACTCGGATCGCCGCGTCAATAGCCCGACCTTGGCTTCTGGCCAGAAATTAGAACCGCGGAACCATGGTATTATCGATAAATATTTTCATTTTTTGTTTAGTCTAACTCCCTCGTTCCGCGAGGTTATCGACTGGGGTAGTGGTCAATTGGGATTTAGTTTTTTCCACTCTTTACCCCGTTTCGATCACCCTTTGGCCACGCAGATAATTAAAACGCGCTGGGATTTTTTGGACTACATAAAAACCGAATTACATCATCTTGATCCTTCCTATCTTAGTCCTGATCGTCAATTTAGAGGCCCAAATAAAAGTTATGATAGCAGAAAAAGTGATTTAAATCTTGAATATACATTTTTATGGAATAGAAATTATAGTTTTAAATATTCATATGGTAGCGATGTTATAATCCATGGACACACGCCAACGATAAATTACCAAGATTACTACGATAGCGAATACACCGTGGCCAAGGGCTTTGAAAGTGTTTTCCAAAAATACCACATCCAGTCGCGGTTGCCATTTTTATATTCCCGTAACAAAAGCTCTGGTTATGTCTGGCCCGCCCAGATTGAAAAAAAGGATTATTCCAGGTTTTTGAAAAAAAGGCGGCTCGAATTTAATTGTGGCCCAAACGGGGCGGTTGAGGCCATCAATATTGACACGGGCGCGGTTTATAAAGGCGGGGCTTTAACCGCTCTAGGCCTTTCCGCCAAAATGTTGGCCAAAAATGAGTTGTTGGTTTTGACCACCTTGACCACGGAACAAGATCGTCCGGCTAGAGAAAACGGCCGCGAGATCGTGTTAGAACTGAGCCCCACCGTTCCAATTAAACCCACGGTTTTAAAAAGGGTCATCCGGACTAGTCGACTGGGGCCAGATCTCCACTTGCCGGGAAACGACCTTTTTCCCTATGAAACCCTCTACACAGGTCGGCTTGGCGACTATTCGAGAAAATACGATTAGAACAAGACCCTGGAAAAATGACCTGGAACCAGGAATCTATTATAAATTTCGCTTTTTAGTTAATCTTTTTGGCTATTTTACTTATGATTTAGATTTGAATTATAATTAAATTTAGATACAGAATTGGTGGATCTGTTTATCTACCAAGACAATCATAAAAATTTGGGTAATTAGAGCGGATTATAAACGCGATCCAGGTTAATTACGACGCTGATAGGGCCGACGCCCAGTTAACAAACTTTTTCTTTATGAAGGACTTTGGCCAACCAAACCCGCTTATAGCGCGCGTAGGTCTTTTTTGGGTTTTTGATCCAACGTTACTTTTGTTAATGATTATTAATATCCTTAATTTTACTCTTTTTGGTATTTTTATCGCTATGGAGGGTTAAATGATCTGGGTTATTGGCGACATACATGGGATGATCGACCCCTTAGAACGGATCCTAGGCGCGATCAAGCGACATCATGAGACCATCGAGCCGGTGGACAAACTGATATTTATAGGCGACTACATTGACTATGGCCCAGATTCAAGGCAGGTTCTGGATCGGCTAATGGATCTTGAATTCCCGGCGGTATTTCTCATGGGCAATAACGATGATTTGGCCTTATGTTATCACCTGGGTGATCCCTTTTTCCAATATTCTTTTTCCCACCAATGGTTTAAAAGCGGTGGCCGAGCTACCCTAAAATCTTTACGCCAGTTTCAGGACATAACCCTACCCAGCGCTGGTAACCCTCCAGGTCTGGCGGGAAAAACCATCAAGGTTCCCATGATCGAGGATAAATATATCCACTTTTTGTTGGATTTGATTCCTAGCCACCGGGAAATCTTTGATCTGGGGAGCCGTCAAGTGGGTTTTTCCTTTTTTCACGGTTTACCCCGTGTGGATCAACCTTTGGAGGCCCAACTAATCAAATCCCGCCCAGAGTTCATAAGTTACCTTAAGAATAATTTAAATCATTTTGAATCTTTAAAAAGTAAAAAATATAACAAAGAAGACAATGAATCAATTTATTATTCTTCCACTGATAAGGAAATATTTACTCCCTATGAATCATTTATCTGGAATGATGAATATAGTTATCAGTACCCTTATTGGGGTGAAGTAATAATACACGGTCATCATCCTACAATTAAAGACAACTCATATTATAATTACAGTAAAATACATTATGAAAACAGTAGATGTGATAAGCCTCATCTTAGTCAATATGGAAAGTACCATCCTAAATCTCACTTGCCTTTTTTCTTTTCCCGGGCCATGGGAGCGGGGCATGTCTGGCCAGCCGACGTCCCGGAAAACGACTTTATTAGTTTCTTCGAAGTTTCGGATCATCATTTTGATGTTGGTCAGAATGGGGCGGTCGAGGCCATCAACCTAGACACGGGCGCGGCTTTCAATGGCGGCGCCTTAAGCGCCTTGGGCCTTTCCGCCCAGACTTTAGCCAAAAACGAGTTTCTTCTTTACACAACCTTAACCGTGGGAAGCGATAAAGCCGTCAGAAGCGAATACGAAATTAACCCCTATCGTAACACCATTCTGGACACGCCTAAAGTTTTCCAAAGAACCATCCACGCCGGTAGGCTGGGGGCGGACATGAGTAACCCAAAAGTAAACGCGCCGTTTCCCTACTAGATAACTAGTTAATTAGGGCATTATTACTTTATTAATTATCTTTTTATTGTAATTAGATGAATTAAACTTATTTTTCTTTATTTCTTGGGAAATACAAGATCCGGGTTATGGACGACATACCTGGGATGATCGACCCCTTAGAACGACTCTTGACCGCGATCAAACAACATGATGAGGCCAGCGAGCCGGTGGATAAGCGGATATTCTTTGGTGATTACCTTGATTACGGCCCCAATTCCTGGCCAGTTCTCGACCGGCTCATGGATCTAGCGTCTCGTCCATCTTGGTCTTAACAAATCAGGAAGAATTGGCTTTAAGTTTTAGCCTGGGAGCTCCGCCATTAAACGCCCATTTGGCCCATCCCGAGTTTGAGCGAGGCGCTGGGCCACGAAATATTCTTGGCGACAGTTTAAGGTAACCCTAACCGAGGCTAACCACGGGCCGCTCATGGAGGGACAAACCATCCAGATCCCCCCAAGTTCTAGAAAAATACGTCCCATTCTTCTTGGCTTTTTTTCTTTTTTATCTTAAAGGCTTAACCAGGCTCTGGGTTAGGGGGCGCCGCCCCTTTGGTAGTCTCATGGGCTCAGCAATGATGGTCACGGATGGTCTCGGATGGGTATCGAATGGTCTCGCGAAAAGATCCAAATTCAAGGAACCGATAAGTCATTGGAATTAATACTCTTTTACTTGAAAATTAAATTTAAACGAGGTTTTTCCCAAGCTATCCATAATAAACGCCCAAAAGTCTTCTGGCCTACCTAATATACTAAGGAGCTGGGCAAAAATAACTGTATACAAAAAATTATAGTTTTTGTCTCAAACTAAGGTTTGTATAGATTTTAAAAGACCGTTAATAAAGAAAACTGATGGCTTCGAGAAAACCACAGTTTAAGGGTAATCGTCAAGTAAAAGAGTATTAGTGTCAGTAACTTATAAATTAGGGTTCTTGAATTGGACTTTTCGCGAAACCATCAAAAATGACAATCCAAGTTTCGAACAATAAATACCTCTTATTTAAAATATTATAATATAATTAGTATAAATAAGATATATTTATCGTCCTACGGAAAAAAAGTATAGTTCCATTCTCCATGAAATTTATCCCTTTTAATATTTAATGATTCAAGTTCTTTATCTTGATGGTTTCACGAAAACCCTTGTTTAAGGGAAATCGTCAAGTAAAAGAGTAATAATTTCAATAAGTTAGTCGCGGTAAGAAGTGCCCTTTCGGGCGCCCCCCCGCACAGATCCCCGCGAGCGGAATTACCGCACAGGGCTCCTCAATTGAATCAGACGTGTGTACCTTTGACTAGGATAGGGGCGCGCGGTGACCGGCGCCGGTAGCCATTGTTTAATTATTGGGGTGAATTT
>JAISYP010000081.1 GCA_031269825.1 Deltaproteobacteria bacterium | reverse complement strand
CCCGAATGACATGGGAGAAATTCACCCCAATAATTAAACAATGGCTACCGGCGCCGGTCACTGCGCGCCCCTGTCCAAATCAAAGGTATACACGTCCGATCCAATTGAGGAGCCCTGCGCGGTAGTCCCGCTCGCGGGGATCTGCGCGGTGGGGTGCCCGAAAGGGCACTTCCTACCGCGACTCTACGCGTGTCTAAACCTTTTTCTGTTTCAGAGAGTATTTTTTAGTTCGTACTTCGCCAGATACCCTTCCGCGGTTGGATAAATCTCGCTTAAAACCAGCGCGAATCTCGATTATTGTTGACGCCTTCGAGAAAACCCTAGGTTAAGGGAAATCGTCAAGTAAAAGAGTATGAATTTCAACAATTTATCAATTAGGATTCTGGAATTTTGGACTTTTCGCGAGAGCGTCAAAATTGATGGCCTCGCGAAAAGGCTTCAAATCGAAAAACAAATTTTTTAACTCTTTGATATTAGTACTCTTTTTTTTCTTAATTTTTTTTAACAGGGGTTTTAGCGAAGCCATCAAAATTAGGACTTTTTTTTAATTAGGCGATGAACAGGCGTTTATTATTAGTTTCCAACCAGGCCCTAGCCACGAGGTCGCTGGGGCTTAGGCTGAGGGCCGATGGTTGATCTATGATATAATAATTATAAAATTCAATAAGTTAGGTTTAAAACCTGACCTACTCTTAGGACGGTCTTATAGGGCAGTCTTATTATAAAACTTAAAATCCCCCCAATACCGGTTTTTTTAGGGTATAATATAGCTTAAGGCGAGGGTTTAGACCGATAAGCCAACGCCCGCTCAGGGAGGCTTTAATAGGGATGGACAAAAGCCGTTTTACGGAACTCCAGGCTAAGCTGGACATCTACAAAAGCACCCTCACGGAAATTTACGATCGTTACGACCAAAAACTGGAGGAATTGTCTCTGGTCAGAAGGGTTGGGGACGCCTTAAGAACGACCCAGACCGTGGAATCCCTGGCCCAGGCCTTGATGGCCGTGGTGGCCCATGAGGTGGAGGTGGATCGCCTCAGTCTGTTGTTACGCGATCCCGGCGGCGAGGAGTTGTTTTTAAGGGCCGCTTATTTTTCGGATCGCGAGGAGTTTGTTTTTTTCCCGGAAAATGGTCAGTCTTGGTCGGAAAAAGCTCTGTCCGCCTCCCTAGAGAAGGCGGCCTTAAAAAATGGCGCCTTGTTGGAAGGCGCCTTGGAACACGCTCTAGAGGGCGCCTCGACTGACGCCCAGGTTGACGATCTGGTCGACGATGTTTTTGAGGGGGGTAAAATCCGGGGTTTAGCCCCGGTTTTAGCCCAATTCGATCCTCTGGGCGCTAGTTCCGAAGCTCCCCGGGCCTTGGCCTTGGTGCCTTTGGCCACGCGTTCCCGTCCTTTGGGGTTGTTAATTCTCTCCCGCCCGGCTGGCCAAGCTTTCATCCCAGAAAACGGGCGGATGCTGTCCATCATGGCTGACCAAGCCAGCGCGGCCCTGTCTAATGTCCTCCTTTTCGATGATCTCACCCGCGTGAACCAAAAAATCGTGGCCTCGGAAAAACGGGCCCGCGAGACCTCGGACTATCTGGAGCGTCTATTGGAGACGGCCAATGACGCCATATTAATATTAGACGAAAGGGGCCGGATCGCTTACGCCAACCGTAAGGCCGGCCAGTGGGGCTATGATCGCGAGGAATTGGTGGGGCGGGAGTTTCGGCTCCTTTTGGACGCCGCCCCAGAGCTAGCCGATTGGGAGCCTGGCCAACCCCCGCCGGTGGATAGGACGCTGGAAGCCCGGCTCTTAAACGCCCAGGGCGAAAGAAGGGCTCTGTTGATCTCCACCTCCCAGGCCGCTGGTTCCCCAGTGGCCGCGCCTAGTCCGGACAGTTCTTCGTTTATGCTGATGGTTAGCGATCTGACCGAGCGGCGACAATTGGAAAGGCAGCTGCTCCACTCGGAAAAACTAGCCTCCGTTGGCCTGTTGGCCGCGGGGGTGGCTCACGAGATCGGTAATCCTTTATCCGCCATCTCTGGCTACGCCCAGATCTTGGCCGATGGGGCCGATGAGGAGCGCCGGGAGTATTTGGCGGCCATTCTCGACCAGACGACGCGAATTCAGAAGATCTTAAGGGAATTACTGGATTACTCTAGGCCCGCTCAGGGTTTATCGGAGACCTTGTCTTTGCCGGAGAGGTTGCCGCGGATTTTAGGGATGTTGGGCTCGCAAAGGGGTTTGGCTAAACTAAAAATCCAATATGATTTTGATCCCCAAGGACAGTATATGGTGACCATGGATCGCGACCATCTGACCCAGGTGGTTATCATCATCGCCATGAACGCGGCCCAGGCCATGGACGGGCAGGTTGAGCCCCCGCCCACCCTTTGGGTAGGCTTAGCCCGGGAAGGGGCGGAGGTCATCTTGCGTTTGTCCGACAATGGCCCGGGCATGACCGAATTGGTTCGGCGCCGGGCTTTTGATCCCTTCTTCACCACCAAATCCCCGGGCCAAGGCACGGGGTTGGGGTTAGCCATCTGTCTACGGATTGTCGATAGTTACCATGGCCGCTTGGAACTAACCTCCGCCCCCGGTCAGGGGGCGGCTTTCACTATTTACCTGCCAGCGGCTCAATCATGAGCGAGCCCCTTATATTAATAGTTGACGACGAAGAGCACATCCGCAAGATCATGAGCATCATGCTGGGCAAGAAAGGGTACGCTTGCCGTCTGGCCGCCTCAGGCGCTGAGGCTTTAGACGCCTTAAGCCAGGAATCCTTTGACGCGGTTTTGACCGATCTACACATGCCCGGGCTGGATGGGTTGGGGCTTTTGGCGAAGATCAAGGAGATGGCCCCGGAGTTGGTGGTCATCGTGGTCACGGCCTTCGCCACCATGGAAACGGCGATTTTGGCTATGAAAGCCGGGGCCTATGACTACATCGCCAAACCATTTAATGAAGACGAAATGGTTCTGGTCTTGGAAAAGGCTTTGGAGCGTGGGCGCCTAGTCACGGAAAATCGAAGACTTAAACGCGAGATGGGCGAAAGACTGGATAGCGGGGTTTTCTTGGGCCAAAGTCAGGCCATGAAAAACGTTTTCGCCCTCATCGCTAAAGTGGCCGACACCAAAGCCACGGTTCTGATCACTGGGGAAAGTGGCACGGGCAAAGAATTGGCCGCCCAGTCCATCCATCGCCATGGCCCTAGAAAAGAAAAACCCTTTGTGGCCGTCAACTGCGGGGCTATCCCGGCGAACCTGATGGAAAGCGAGTTTTTTGGGCACGTCAAGGGGGCTTTCACCGGGGCGGATCGGGCCAAAGAAGGTTTACTGGCCGAGGCCGATGGGGGGACGCTGTTTTTGGATGAGGTGACCGAGTTACCTTTGGACACCCAGGTTAAGTTTTTAAGGGCTCTACAGGAAGAAGAGATTCGGCGCGTGGGGGAAAACTTTTCGCGCCGGGTGGATCTGCGGGTTTTGGCCGCCACTAACCGAAATCTATCCGAGGAAGTGGCCCAAGGGCGATTCCGCGAGGATCTTTACTATCGCTTAAACGTGATTCGCCTAAAGATGCCGCCTTTAAGGGAGAGGGCCGAGGATATCCCGTTGTTGGCTAACCATTTTTTGGCCGAGGCGGTCAAGAAAAACCAGTTGCCCTCCAAATCCCTGTCCCCGGCGGCTTTAAGGATCTTGGCCACCCAGACTTTTAGCGGCAATGTTCGGGCCTTAAAAAATGTTCTTGAGCAGGCGGCCATCATGAGCGATGGGCCGGTGATTGGGCCCCAGGATTTGCCCTTTGATCGCCCGTCCGCGCCGCCGGAGGCGGGACTGACTTTAAGTCTTCCCTCGGACTGGGTGGATATGAAGATGGCCCTTAAGGAAGTTACCCGGGTCACGGAAGAGATTTTGATCAAAAGGGCCCTGGAACTAAAAAATAATAATCAGAGTCGGGCGGCCGAGCTGTTGGGGCTTAGTCGACGGGCTCTGATCACTAAAATCCAAACCTACGGCCTGGGGCGAGGACGGGCGAAAGTCGTTGACCCCGGGTAATTTATAAAACTCTAAGGCCAAATCCAAAAAGGCCGGGAGGAAACGATGTTCAAACGATTGGCGGCCATTAGTGGGGCTGAGGAAAGAACGGAGATTTTTAGCCTCTTGATGGTCGGCTTTGGCCTAATGGGCCTAATATTGGCGGCCATGGCCCTGATTATTGGCGCCATGGCGGTGAGGGAGTTACCCTTTTTACGCGCGGCCAATACCTGGGAAGCTATTTTGGTCATGGCCCTGTTATTGGCGCTAACGCGGTGGCCAATTTTGTTGGCTAAATCCCAAGTCCGCTGGGCTTTTGGGTTAGATGTTCGAACTTTTAGGGCTCGGTTTGGGGCGTTGTTTCCGGTTGAATTAGCCAAATTTACCCTTTTCTTCTTCGTTAGTTGGGGTTTGGTGACTCTTTATAGCCAAATGGGGTTAGTGGTTTGGGCGTCGCTAGTGTTTTTGATTATCCAGCTCTTGGTCTGGGCGCCTTTTGTTTATCATCGTTTAAGGCCAAGGCTGTTTCCGGCCGATTTTCGGGAAGCTAACCCCGTCGAATTACCGGATAATTTGGCTAAAATCGTCAAAAACCTACCTTTACCCAAAAATTGGGATTTTCAGCGAATTTTAGTCGATTCGCGTCCAGTCAAGGGGTTGCCTTGGCCTTACTTGCTGGGCCAGACTTTGATCATCCCCCAGAAAGCCCTGACCATGCCGGAGGGGGCTTTAAGGCATCGGATCATTACGGCCATTCTGGGGAGTCTGGTGAAGGCCGAGGGGTTGGTGATGATTTTAAAGGCTTTGACGATGAGTTTGGCCGCCCCTTTGGTTTTAGTGGTTTTGGGAGCGGTCGGCTTTATGTGGCGCTCGCCCCAGTTTTTCGCCCCGCTCCTCGCCCCTTGCCTGTGGTTGGCCACGGGGATTAGTTTTATTATCGCCCAGGCCATTGTCCGTTTTACGCGTCGGCTTTTGGAGAGGAAATTGTCCTCGGCCGCGGTTTTAGCCACCTGGGACGCGCCGGGCTTTAAGGCTAGCTTGGAAATGGCCAGCCGTTGGGATCTGGAGCCGGACAAAAGCCCCTGGTGGTTCTGTTTATCCCGAACTAGACCCGGGGCCATTGAGCAGATCGAGCGCGTTAAAGAGCAGCTGCGGTCGCTGTCTAAACTTCCTCAACCCGCCCGGGAAACCCCAGCCAACCGGCCGCGGTCTTTTGACACTGACGATCAGGAAAGGGCCAACGCCTAAGAGGGTAAACGCTTTCGCCTGGTCAGCCGGTTGGCCTGGCCAGGCTTGGTCTCGCGCGCGTCGCGCGGTCAAAAATGGCCAGTCAAAATATAATTTATAGGTTTGAGGGCCAATTTAAAACCATTTCCAGGACAAAAAATTGGCTCGCGCCAGCTAAATTAGGTTATAATGGAAAAAATTAGGCCGATGGGCGACGACGGGTGGGGCGGAACGAGCTAAACCCAGCTTAAATTCCCATGGGACAGGAGCTAAACGACAATAAAATAGCTTTCGCGGGCTAGCTCATCGCTTAATTTAGGCTCTAGTTGGGTCAATTTTTGGTTTAAGCTCTGGCCTGGGGAAAAATTTTTTGACCAAAAAATTTCTTGACTTTTCTGGAAAAAATCAGTATATAAGCGCGAATATTTTTTTAATTTTTGGTCAGTAGAGAAGTTGTCAAAATTTATTTGGTCTTAAACATTTTATCTTTTTATTGCCCCATAAGACTGCTTTTCTTCATAAAAAACTGTTAATATGTCTCAATATCTGGCCAAATGATTGTGTTTTGTTAATAACCAGGCCGACCGGACGACGCGCGTTTGGGGGTGGCGACGTTTTGATTTGTGGGGAAAAATAGGTTAAGGTTAAACCCTCAGGAAAAAACAATGGAGTTTGATGATGGGTGGCTGGATCGATGATTAATCGATTCGGTTAATGATCGATCAGCTGATTGATCTAATCCATCTTTGTCCTTTTTTTATTCCAATCCAATTGACTGACTTCAGGTTTCAAATCATATATCCGTTATTCATCGATTTATCCCTTTGGTTCCCGGCCGACCTTTTTTGGCTAGCTCCATTTAACCCGCGAAAATTCCCTTGGCTCGGCTGGGGGATGATGGCGTTTTATCTGTTCCCCGCGCTTTTAGCCTGACGCTGGCGGGTGGATGGTTTTTTCTCCCAGGATCTTTTGTATGACTGAAAAAATGGATTTATCCGAACTCAAACAGATGAAAATTTCTGACTTGACCGCTTTGGCCAAGGAGTTCAAGATTGAAAACGCCATGGGCCTACGTAAGCAGGAGTTGATTTTTTCCCTGCTTCAGGCCCAAACTGAGCACAATGGCATGATTTTTGGCGGCGGGGTGCTGGAGACCTTGCCGGACGGGTTCGGGTTTTTACGAGCCCCCGAATCCAACTACCTGCCTGGCCCGGATGATATCTACGTTTCCCCCAGTCAGATTCGGCGTTTTAACCTCCGCACTGGGGACACGGTTTCCGGGCAGATCCGCCCACCGAAGGAAAGCGAGCGCTACTACGCCCTTTTGAAGGTTGAGCGCTGTAATTTCGAGGATCCCGAGGAAGTTTCGCGGGACAAGATCCTCTTTGACAACTTAACCCCCCTGTACCCGGATCAGCGGATCAAGTTAGAGACGGAAACGAAAAACTACTCCATGCGGATCATGGACATGATGACCCCCATCGGCAAGGGCCAACGAGGGTTGATCGTCTCCCCGCCCCGCACGGGCAAAACGATTCTCCTGCAAAACATCGCCAACAGCATCACCAAAAACCATCCTGACGTGGCCCTAATCATGTTACTGATTGACGAGCGGCCCGAAGAGGTGACCGACATGCAGCGGTCGGTGTCCGGGGAGGTCATTAGCTCCACTTTTGACGAGCCGGCCACGCGCCATGTGCAGGTGGCGGACATGGTCATTGAGAAGGCCAAGCGTCTGGTGGAACATAAAAGGGACGTGGTGATTCTGTTGGACTCCATCACGCGTCTGTCGCGGGCCTATAACACCGTGGTGCCGCCCTCGGGGAAAATCCTCTCCGGCGGGGTGGACTCCAACGCTCTCCACCGGCCTAAGCGGTTTTTTGGGGCGGCCAGGAACGTGGAAGAGGGGGGATCGTTAACCATCATCGCGACGGCCTTGATCGATACCGGTAGCCGGATGGACGAGGTTATTTTCGAGGAGTTTAAAGGCACCGGCAACATGGAGATCCATCTCGACCGCAAGCTCAGCGACAAGAGGATCTTCCCGGCCATGGATATCAACCGTAGTGGCACCCGCAAGGAAGATTTGCTTCTCACCGAAAAAGAGCTCAACCGCATCTGGATCCTCCGTAAGCTTCTCAGCCCCTTAAATCCTGTCGACAGCATGGAATTTTTGTTGGATAAGATGCGTGGTAGCAAGGCCAACAAGGAATTTTTGGACTCCATGAGCTCCTAAAAAATTGGGTTCAGGTAAAATAGGACGAGGTTCGTTGGAACCCTAGAGCCGTTATTTTCCGGTCGCCCGTTAGACCGGGAGAAGGAGCGATTGGATGACCCTGGGCTCGCTAGATCCTTTGGCCCCGGACTGTCGCCTGGATCCCCAGGTGGCTCATCGGTTGCGGGATATGAGCCTTTTGGTGAGCCTGCCGTCGATCGCCTCGCGCCTGAACAACTTGATCTCTGACCCCCAAACGTCCGTGAAAACCGTCCGGGAAGTGGTCGAGATGGATCCGGCTTTAACCGCCAAAGTGATCAGTCTAGCCAACTCCAGCTACTATTCCGTTCGGACGGCGGTGAAGACCGTGGATCGGGCTATCACCATCATTGGCTACCAGGAGCTGGGGGTTATGGCCCTGGGTCTGGGTCTGACCGAGACGTTTAATATGTCCTCGGCGCCCAAGGATTTTGACGTGGAGTCTTTGTGGCTCCATTGTTTAGCCACCTCTTGGCTGGGTCAACGCCTGGCCTCCAGAATCGGGTTTCCTGAGGTGGGGGAAGTGATGATCGCCGGTTTGTTACACGAGCTGGGCGTGATTATCTTGGTGTCCAAGTTTCCTATTCTTTTTCAAACCCTGATGGATTTGATCCTGGCTGGCCAATCTTGGTTGGTGGCGGAAAACGCCCTAAAGGCTCGGCATGAGTTAGTGGGCCATGAATTGGCCAAACTGTGGAAATTGCCGGAGGTTTATCAACAGGCCATTCTTTTTCATCACGCGCCCGAGATGGCCACTAGTCACAAGATTATCGTGGCCGCGACTAGTCTAGCCGACGCTTTGGCCCATAAAATCGGCTTTGGCTTAAAAACGGAAGTTAATGAGGTGGATTTGGGCTATTCTTTAAACACCCTGGGGATGACGCCCTTTACTCTACAGAGTTTCATCCGAGAGACCATCAGCAAGATTGAGGAGATTACCCCTATGTGGCGTCAGATGGTCAAGACCAGCGAGCGCGTTCCAGATAAAGCCGGTTTTTCTTCGCTAATGGATAATTCCGTTAAGAGCGTTAAACGTTAAGAGGACTGATGACTATCCGCCCGGCCCTAACCGCCAAGTTGACCCAATTGGGCGCTAACGTTAAACCTCTGGCCGAGATCGCCCAAGGGGTTTACCAACTCCAGACCGCGGCCGTGACCAAGGGCAAGCCAAATGTGGCCGGGGCGGGGATTTTAGCGTTTGAGCCCAACGGGCGGTTATTGGCCGAATGGGGTTGCTTTTTAGGCGACGCGCCTCAGGACGTGGCCGAGTATGAGGCTTTGCTCCTGGGGTTAACTTTGGCCCTGGTTTTAGGCGTTAACCATTTGGAGGCGCGGCTAGGCTCGGTGGAGTTGATTCAACAAATTACCGAGCCCGACCCGGCTAACCACTCGGCTAAGAATGATGATCCCAGGCTAGCGGCTTACCAGGAGAAAGCCCGGCGACTTTTGCCCTCGTTTGGGCGTGTCCAGGCTCATCGTTTGGCCTGGGAGGATATTTCGCGGGCGAGAGATCTGGCTGACCAGGCGACCGAGGTTGGGTGGGCGAGCGTTTTAAAAATAGTGGCGGCTAAATCTATTAGGCCGGACTCTTTGACCGCGGAGAATTGGCTGACTGAACGGTCTTTGGAGCTAATGGCCTATAATTTGGGTGGGCTAACTCTAGAGCCCCCGGATCAATTGACCGCGCCCATAATTAATTCCCAGCCCGAGATGGCGGCCCGCTTAGTGGGGAACCTGGTGGTGGTTCCGCCTCGACCGGGGGCGAAAGTTTTGGATCAAGTGGTTTTTCCCTCGGCCCAAAATAAGCTTATTTTTAATAATCAGCCCTCGCTAGAAACGGAAAGGGACGCGACCGCGACTAGACCATCTAGACCGAGCCATTCGGATTCCCTTAAACCCAGAGCTAATTCCGCTCTTCGGCCCGATCTTGATTCCGAGGACGAGGTCGATTGGTCTCGGGATTTTGACTCATTCGGTCTTGACTCTAAACCGAAACCTAACCCCCAAACGTCCGGGCCCGCGGGGAAACTGTCTCCCTCCGAGGAATTAGAAAACCCGCGGCCTGATTTAATGGCCAAATTGGCTCGGCTCGCCGCGGAAATCGAGCCTTACCCCGAAATAGCCCCGGGTACTCACACCCTCCAGGTCAGTGGGGTCTCTCTGAATAAACCGGCCCGCCCCGCCGGGGCGGGCTTCATTCTTTACGCCCCAGACGGACGGATCGTGGCGGAGCGGGGTTGGTATTTAGGGTATGTGAACACGTCCGCCGCCAATTACGAGGCCTTTATCCTAGGCTTGGCGGTGGCTCGGGCTTTGGGGGTGACTCATTTACAAGCTCGGTCGGATGGGGAACTAGTGGTCAAGCAAATTCTGGGTCAATTCAAAGTGCGTAGCCCGGCGATGTCTTTATATTGGCGGCTGGCCAAGTCGATTTTAGGCCAGTTTATCGAAATCGAAGTGGTTCATATTGATCGGGAGCGTAACCAAGCCGCCGAAACTCTGGCCACAGAGGCGGCGAACCTAGGGCGTAAAGGGATTTTAAAAACGTTCGGGGAAACGCCGTTGTCCCCGGATCGTCCGCCCTCGCCTCTTCAACCGTTAGAGCTGTTGAAGAAAAAAGCGGCTGATGGGGCGCCTAAGCCCCACGCGTCCCCTGAATTATCCGCCGCGTCCCCACCAAAGCCTTTCAGCCCGGCTCCCCCGATGACCGCGGAACAAGCTTGGGCGAGTCTGACGGAAAAATTAGTCGCTCTCACTAAGAGCGTCACGGCTCTCGCCCCGCTTGAGGATGGCGCGTATCGACTTCAGACCGATGGGGCGTCGAAAGGCAATCCCGGCCCGGCGGGGGCCGGGGTGGTTATTTTCGCTCCCAACGGGCGGATTGTGGCGGAGCGGGGTTGGTATTTGGGGAAATTGACCAACAACGCCGCCGAGTACGCGGCGTTGATTATGGGGTTAACTTTAGCCAAGGCTTTGGGGATTAACCATTTAGTTATCCGGCTCGACTCGGAATTGGTGGTTAAGCAGATTTTGGGTAAGTACGCCGTTCATCATCCGGGTTTACGTCTTTATTGGGAAAAAGCTTGGCGAATTTTAAGAGACTTTGCCCAAGCTGAGATAGCCCACGTTTACCGGGAAAATAGCCAAGCCGCCGATCACTTAGCGAGCGAGGCGGCTAAGTTGGGTGGCCAGGGTTTATTGGGGGTCTTAGAGGAGATGATATTGGGGGAGGGCAAGGATCGGCCGACCAGACGATCGCCGGATCCGGGATTTCCGGGTCAGGAGGAAAGTCCGGGCTCCATAGGGCGCGACGCTGGGTAACGCCCAGCGGAGGCGACTCCGGGCAAGCGCAACAGAAAGCGGACCGCCGAAAGCCTTGAGGTTTTCGGTAAGGGTGAAACGGCGAGGTAAGAGCTCACCGGCCGGTTGGGTGACCAGCCGGGCCAGGCAAGCCCCGTCGGGAGCAAGGCCAAATAGAAAGACGCGTGGGGCGGCCCGCCCCGGTCTTCGGGTAGGTCGCTAGATCGTCGGGGTAACTCGGCGGCTAGATGAATGATCGTCAGGCCAAAGGGCGCCAGGGCGCCTTTGGCCGCACAGAACCCGGCTTATCGGTTGGCCAACTTGGCCCTGAAATTTCGGTCAGTCCCCCTGGGGCTGGCCGCGACCCCAATTAGAGGTCTGAGGGGCTTTTAGCCCTTCAGGCCCTGTTAGCCTTTTCTCGCCTCAGATCCTGGAAAAAGGAGTTTTTCATATTGACGGGCTTTATCTGGTTATTCTGGGCGTTGGCTGGGTTTTCAATAGATCGCTCGCCCACCGTGTAAATTAAGGTTGTTTGGGCGATTAAGGTCGCTTAAGAATTTTACGCGCTATGAAAATCTGACCTATCTTTGAAGCCGCCAATGATCATTATTAATGAATATCATTAGACGGAATATCATCAGGCGTGAATACCATCAGGCGTGAATATCATCATAGGTCATAGGCGTCATAGGTGAATGCTAGTCAATTATTTTATTTAAAATTATAACAAAAATATTGACATCCTCAATGATCACGTCAAAGGCGTTAACGTTTCGCGCGTTTTTGGCCTTAACTAACTTGACAATGACGATGACACTTGATGATGACCCTAGACCATGACGCTAGATGATGACGCTAAATGATGACGGTTGAGGAGCGCATATTTTATGGCCAGAAAAGTTCCAAGAATGTCTCTTTAAATAAAACTAAATCCGGTGGGATAAAATATTTTATTATCGCCAATCTAAAAAACGGGCTCGAACAAAATTGGCTCTAACAAACCTAGCTAAAACAAATCTGGTTCACTCACGCTCGCGATAGGTTTCTAGCGTTACCCGGCCAAGCTCTGATATCTAGAGTGGACAGATTTTTCGAACTCTTCTTTTTAAACCTAACATGGTAAAATTCCCTTAAGCGCGCCAAATATTATTCAGGGAAAACCTTAAATCCCGAGAGCCGCCTAAGCGTGGTGGGCTTAAAAGTTTTTATTAGTCAAAAATCTTAGCCTTGGGAAGGATTACGATGACCGGAAGATTGGGCGAGCCACTAACTAAAGAACTCACGCCCTGGGTGTCGGCCGTGGTTGTGGCCGCGGGACGAGGTTCGCGGTTCGGTGGGGGTGAGTCTAAGCAACTGGGTCTTTTGGCTGGGCGGCCGGTGGTTTGGTGGAGTCTGATGGCCATGAGCGGCCATCCGGGGATTAGGGAGACGGTTTTGGTGGTTCCGCCTGGCCAAGGGGCGGCGTTTGTCGATAAACTAAAGCTGGATTTTCCCGTGAAGGTGGTCGAGGGCGGGGAATATCGGGCTCAGTCCGTGGCTCAGGGGTGGGCGGCTTGTTCCCCGGAAGCGGAAATTGGCTTGATTCACGATGGGGCGCGGCCGTTGGTCACGGCCGCGCAGATCAGCGAAGTTTTGGAATTGACCACCCGGTATGGGGCGGCCATCCTGGCTACCCCAGTTCGGGACACTTTAAAAAGGGTTGGCTCGGATGGGGCCATTAACCATACCGTGGAGCGAGCCGAACTGTGGCAGGCTCAAACTCCCCAGGGTTTTAAAAGGCCATTATTGGAAATGGCTTTAAAAGTGTCCCTAAAAAATCCCCAGCTAGCCACGGACGAGAGCGTTTCTTTGGAAAAACTCGGCCATTCGACCCGGATAGCCCTGGGGTCGCCCCGTAATATTAAAATCACTTTTCCTGAGGATCTGGTTATGGCTCAGTCATTGATGTCTGGGGGCGCGGTTGAGGGGCTTCGGGTTGGCCAGGGGTGGGATTTTCACCGTTTTGAGCCCCAAAGACCGTTATGGCTGGGTGGTCTACTTTGGCCGGATCATCCAGGTCTATTGGGGCACTCCGACGCCGACGTCATGATCCACGCCTTGATTGACGCTTTACTGGGGGCGGCGGGCCTGGGCGACATTGGCGCTTTTTTTCCACCCGAGGAGGAGAAATGGCGAGGAGCGTCTGGGTCTTATCTTTTGGGGTTGACCAGGAAAGCCTTCCAGGCGGCTGGTTTTGAACTGATTAACGCCGATTTAACTTTGATTGGGGAGTCCCCGCGTTTGGGGCCACGTCGACCAGAGGTTATCGCGGCCCTAGCCCAAGCTTTAGGCGTGGAACCGGATCGGCTGGGGGTTAAAGCCACGACCACGGAAAAAATGGGTTTTCTGGGCCGGGGGGAAGGTTTGGCCGCCACCGCCCTAGTTTTGGTTCGAAAAATATCCCTCAGCTATTAGGTTTTGGCGGGGCTCGGGGGCGAACGGCGTTCAGTAAAAGTGACGGGAAGGCCCGGAAATTTTCTCGCTACCGAAATCATAAATTTTATCAGTTCGCTCATTATTACCCCGAACCCTTTTATCTAGCGCGCTGGCGCTTAATGACGAGCGCCTCTCGCGCCCGCCAAAAAATCTTAGCAAGCTAAATTTAGGAATAAATATAATTATATGCGATATAATAATAAATATATAAAGTTACAGTTATACGATATAAAACTTTGTACATCTATTGACATAGACCTTCGCCTAGTTTCGGCGTAGAGTTAAGTAACTCGATTAACCTATCCATAAAGAGGTTAAAGGGGGAGGTAGGGTGGCTTGAGGAGCAACCGTTGGGTCAGTAGGCTCAGTTGGTCAGAGGGCTCAGAAAGCTTAGAAGGCTCAGTAGGCCGCTCAGTGGGGTTGGTAGAGACCATGTTTAGAATAAGAAGGCGATTAACTTGTCCCTAATGACAATCTCTTCGTCTTTACTGGCGAGAGCTTCGTCTTTATTGGCGGCCGCTTCGTTATTGATGAGTATCTGTTTGATTAAATCCTGGATTGAAGCCAACGCTTAGGCTAGGTTAGCCTCTGAGGCAATCAGTTTAGAAGATAAGTTGGCTTTAACGTCATTCATTGGTTAGTTGATGATAGATATTAAATAGGTTAGTGAGATGACCGCCATTTAGACCATCCAAAATTGTTTTAAAGAGAGTCTGGAGTACGTTATCATCAGTAGATTGGTTTTCGCCACCACCTAAAGAACTTAGACAAGCCAAAGAAGGTTCCATCAAACTTTAATGAACATCTGGCTGAGGAATAGGGGAAGCTAATGGCTATTAGAGTCTGAGGCGCCCCTGGAAAAGCTATTAGATGAATGAGATGGCCTGATAGTAGTAACGATATACCAAAATACAAGCGCGTAACCTAGAAAAGACAAGACACAGTCTAAAATAATTATTTGGGGCTATAATGGGCTAGTATTGGCAGGATAGAATAAAATCAAGGAGGAGAATTGGAAGCCCAGTCAGCTGGCCTGGGGGAGGTATCTGAATGGTTACAGTTTCCGAGCGTAGTTTTTACTTTGTGAGGGAACCAGAGGGAAAAATTTTTTATGGCTATCCGCCATCGTCCGCAATCCAGTCGGGTTCTGTCAATAAAACTTAGTCTCTAGAGCCTTTTCCGACGGGAAAAAATTTTCTTGACAATGAACTTGGTTATGTGGGATAATTGGCTGTTTTTTAAATTTGAGGTCAAATAACCAGGCTTAAGGTTTTTTTTGCGGCCAGCTTGATTAGGCTTATTTTACGTCAGCGCGGGATTGTATTTTAAGGCGAATTTAGTTGTGATTAATCATAATAAACATATCAATTACGCTCTAATTACTGGCCAAAATTGGTTGGCATGGTTCTTGCTCTCTCTCTCTCTCTCTCTCTCTCTCTCTCTCTCTCTCTCATAAAAATTGTTATGTTTTATCGAGATATAAGTTTAACTACCTCTAAAGTTTATTTTACATTTGAACGTTCTCACCTTTTTACTTTCCTA
>JAISYP010000055.1 GCA_031269825.1 Deltaproteobacteria bacterium | reverse complement strand
ACTGTGGTTTTCTCGAAGCCATCAGTTTTCTTTATTAACGGTCTTTTAAAATCTATACAAACCTTAGTTTGAGACAAGAACTATAATTTTTTGTATACAGTTATTTTTGCCCAGCTCCTAAATACGCTTTGACGGCGAGTTTATCCGGGCTGGGCATGAAGCGATTCTCGGTTATAGTCAGTTGGACTTTTTATGAAGGAACCTTCAATCGGTAGCGCCAGCCAACTTTTTTTTAGGCCTAAAAATTAAAGTCTAGTCCTAATTAATCCGATAAACAATTGTGGTAACTCTTCATGACAAGCAGTTCGTCCTAAACCATGGAGGCCAGTCCACAAAATATTTTACAAACAAATTTGAGCGATGGCCTATTACTCAGTTGAAAGTTCTTAGAAAAATTGAAGTAGGATTAATGGAGTTGGATCGTTCATTTTTATTAAAAAATATAATAGCTAATAATAGAGACACATTAATGTTAAAATGATGTTATTTTGTGCTAAACTTATACGTAGAAAATTTTAGGTTAAATAGGCAAAAAAATATAGCATGTATTATGTTAAATAAAATTAAAGTTTAATAAAATTTATCAGATAAACAAAAAAAGTCACGCATCAGAATACTAAAAGTTTATTTTATCAAGATATTGGTATATATTAAAATAGCAGGTGATATAATGATGAATAAGATTAACGATAAATATCTTGGTTTTTTATATATAGATAATAATAACTTCAAAAAACATAATTTTGAAGAATTAACTTTAATTAAGGAGTAAGAATCATCAAGAAGTATTACTAATTCAAAAACAAACAAAAGTGTTGAGCAAAATTTTATAATAGAAATAACAAAACGTGGTGATGAAAATAATAAAAATGAACCTAACGCTTCTAAAATATTATCTGATAGTCTTATTTCGACCGCTGATTCCATTAAACAATTATTTGGCCAAGATTATTCTAATTATTTTATGGCTAAAGTACTATCTGCGACTGACGGTGAAATTAACGAACAAAAAATATTAAACAATATCTACGATGTATTCGATGAATTAAGCTCTAAATTTTCAGAAAATAAAATCACTAAACTAATGGATATTTTAAATAATGGTTTATCATCAGTTTTTGACGATAAAAATACTATCAATACACAAGTTCAAAATAATTCTCAATATGGTTTAGCATTTGCACTAAATTATTTCTTCGATAAAGAAACTAAATTTTTTGGTAAAGATAAAATCATTGCTGAAACTTATGGTTTTGATTTTAATCTTAAATTAGTTCATATGATGATTAATAAAACAGATGAAAACGGACAAAATATAATTAAAATTAATTCCGGTATTAATATTACAGCGTCTGAATTTGTTGGATCAGAAGCCCTTAATGAAGTTATCAACTATTTACTGGAAAACGTAGACAATGAAAACGCGGCAAATTATCTAAATAACTTAATTCCTGGAACTAATGTAATAGATGCCATATCAACTTCAATTTCAATTGTTACTCAAGAAAACGGTAAAGATATGGCTAAACAATATATAGGATTTTTAAACATCAATTTTACATCAGATATATCGTCATTATTTGAAAATATGTCTTTTAAAGGTTGGAACTTAGATGCTAACTCTTCATCAGTAAATCTAAGAATTGCCAACGCCGAAATGGACTCTATTCTTGAAGCAAAAAATCACCAAAGCCTCTTTACAAGCTGGATCGATCTTTCAATAGGAACGGAGACGGAACGTCAAATAGATCTAACTGATTTATATGAAAAATATAAAAAAGGAACTACTATAGAATCATTTGGAAAAATTACTTATATAGATTTTAAGTCTAATCATGGAAATTTAGTTAATTCAATCATTTAAAATATGAAAAATAAGGTCTTATTACAATATTAAAATCTACTATAATGAGACCACACAACAGTAACTAATATAGTTATTGCAAAACTATATTAATAGGCCCAGTAGTAGGAGTCGGAAGATTTGTTAATACATATCCGGCAATATTTTCAAAATTACCATAAGTACCAACATAAGTATTTGACGAATAATTAATAACTTTACCTAATTGACTAACAGTAATACGTTCTACATTCCAATCTATTTTATAAAACTGGTTGTAATTAGTATCATAATAATAATCTATATTACCACTAGTTGAAACAGTATGATCAAGACCACTAACAGAATGCCAACTCGCGCCTCCAATATAATTGTAATTGTAATCATATAAAGTATAAACCTTATAGGTTGGTCAGTAGAATACTGTTAACTATTTTGACTCATTAGCTCTGATTATCAGTTATTTTATCAATAACGCTTGATCCCTAGCTTTTCAAGTTTACTGCTTTTCTTCTACTACTATATATAGGCTGACATGACTTTCTCGAATTTTTGGGGAAATATTTTTGTAACCGTTCACGCTGTCTTAAAACCAGTTAAAAGTGGTTTCAGACCAAGGCTTCACAAATCTGACGGCTTGACCTGATTTTCTCGTTTGTCCCAAAATCTTACTTTTTGATTGTCGCCGAGGAGGGTCAGACCAGTTTTGTTGGATTGGCCAGGCGTCATTCTGGATTCTGGATGGGTGATTTTTTTGGCGAGGCTGTGTTGAGGTTCTAGTTGCTGGTGGCCGGATGATTGTCCCGATCAGACATTTTTAAGACCGCTCTATAGCTCCTAGTCCTGGTGGGATGGCGACTCCGTTTAGCTGTGGGTTGAGACAAAATTGGGCCATGTTTCGGCTGAGATAAAGATCCTAAAGTCTTTATATATCAAAGCTTTCCTCATGAAACTAGGGTGGCTATAAGATCAGGGTTTTGGATAGACGCTTGGTGGGTTAACCCGAGACCTTCGGCTTGATTATATCCAGGCCCAACTATTAAACTATTAAGCCAAAGGCTTTAAACTGGGTCTAAAGCCTTGGACTTTAGTCAAGATATCGACAAATGGTCATTATGAAAAGCTTATATTGCTTTGTCGATGGGGCTTAATCTAAGGAGGCCAATATGGTCGGCCAAATTGAGACTCAAGAGAGCGAGGTTTTAAGCCCTTATAGTTTGTTAAACAGTAAATAATTAGATGATCAAATAAATTTTAATATATTAATTTAGTCAACTAACTATTTGATTAGTTAATCAAATAAATAGTAAAATAGAATATCAACTAGGATATTGCTGATTTATTTGATTTATTGGTATTGGGATGAACTATAAGATAGTAAAAAAGGTAAAAAACCAGGAAAATTATGGCGTTGACCGCGGCTCCCCAGTAGACCGCTCGATAACTGTTGGACATTTCGGCGATAAAGCCAAAGGCGATGGAGCCAATCCCAAAACCGATGTCTAAAGAGTTAAAAAGCGAGGAGGCCACGGCGGTTCGTGACTGTGGCCTGGTTGAGGAAAAGGCCAGAGCCTGCAGACAGGGAAACAGGGTGCCGGTGGATAAACCCCATAGAACGGAAGCGGCCAAAACCGTGGCTAAACTTTGGAACTGGGTGATAATAATGGTTGATATTACCATCAGGCCAATGGCCGGAGGAATGACCACCCGATGGCCAAAACGATCTTGGAGTGGGCCAGAGAAGATCCGGGTTAGGATTATCCCGATGGTGGAAAAGCCGAAAAATAGATCGCAGTAATTAAGGCCTATCTCTTTATTGTAAAGGGCCATGTAAACCACCCCGGCGCTGACGGCTAGACCCGTTAGAAACATCAGGGTTGATGGAACCAAAGCTTCCAAACAGATGAGAACAGGCTTGGGCTTGGTTCCATCCGGTGGGCTGGGGAGACAGATATCCGGCAAAACAAAAGTCCAGATGAGGCCTAAAACGTAAAAGCTCGATACAGTCAGGAATAGCGTTAAGAACCCCATGTTTTCCATGAGCCAAATGCCAATGAAAGGGCCGACGGATAAAGTTATAATCACGCCTAATCCCAAAAAACCTAGACCCTGGGCCATGCGGTTGACTGGGATGATCTGCGCGGCCACGGCGGTGACTAAGGTGGAGGCTAGGCCAAATCCCAGACCGTGAAAAAAACGGGCTATGGAAGCGGTAAAGGCGGTTAAGGCGAAATAATAGCCAATCACGGCCAAGGCGCAGATAAACAGACCAACCCGGATTAGGACAATGGGACGAAAACTAGCCACCAGCCGGGGAGCCATCGCCCGTGAGAAGATAGCCGAAATGATAAAGACGCTGAAGATTTGGCCAATGACGCTCTGGGAGTGTCTATGGCTTTCCAGGTACAAGGTCAGGGTTGGCAGGAGAGTGTCAAATCCCAGGAAGATGAAAACATTTAGAATGGCCAGAACCTTAAAGGGTAACGTCCAGAGGGTGGCGGATTTTTGAGTCATGATATCTTGGGTCGCTAAAGGGTTTAAAGAATAAAAAAACACAGGTAAATTGAAAGAACAAATAGAATAAAAAAAAGGCCTAGAGGCCATAAGGAATAGGAAATTATTAAAATGGTCGCTAACGGCGAATCGATGGCCAACCTAAATTTGACACGCTAGCCATTATACCAGCGTATGACTCAAAAGGCGAATTTAGGTGAAATAGCTTATGAAATCAAGGGATTAGTGGGGACTAGGGTAGCGAGAAGCGCGCTAGGAAGTTCGCGGGGCGCCGTTAGTCATATCGAAGAGCGAAATTGGCGATGTAAAAACTGTAATAAACGATGAAGCGTTTGACCATAATTTTTTCGTTCTGGGCCGCCAATTGACTAAACCAGACCAACCGGTCGAGCGCGAAAACCTAAAATTTTAGGATTGGAGCCAGCGCGTTATTAGCGAAAAAACGAAAGCGTAGAGGGTGGAACGGGGAATTTGGCCTGGGGAGTTTTATTAACCCAACTTTAATTATTGGTGGGACAGGTCTAATTGAGAGGGCGCGCTTTATTCCAGATTCTTATTATAGTTGTCTAGCCAAAATGAGAATCAAACCCTTTGGTTTTATCGCCTAATTAAAGGCGGTCAAGGAGACCTTGTTGAAGGATTTGAGGTAAAAAGAGCGGGTCTGTCTTTAGTTTGAGGTGGCCAAAGCGATTATCTCCTCTTCCTCCGCGGCCCCCAAATGGGCTGACAAGCCTAAGGAGACTATCAGTTCTTCTTTTTTATCTAGGCCCTCAGAGTTAAGAAAAAAATGGCCGGTCTCTAAGCGGCTAACCACTCCGCTCACGCCCAGAAGATATTCGGCGGTTTGGATGGACGCTGGGGCGGAAAGTTTGCCAAAAAATTGGGTGGAGCAGTTACTGACGATTTGACTAGCGACGCTTTTCGGTTCTTGAGTAGCCACGACCAGGCCTAGGCCGTATTTTCGGGATTGGCTACAGAAGCGAATCAGGGAGCTTTTGGCGGGGGAGGAGCTTATGGAAGGGGCGAATTCCTTGGCCTCATCTATGACCAATAAACCCTGAAGACAGCCTTTGGGATGTCTTTTGGCCCAGGCGTAATAAGCCTGGGTTAGTTGGTTAACGAAAATACGTTGAGAGTTAAGACTACCCAAGCCGGAGAGGTTGAAAACGGAAATGGTGGTTTTACCGGGGGTGGGAGCCAGTATTTCCTCGATATTGGTAAAGTCGCCTTCTCCATAAAGTGGGTCGTTAATCCTTAAGGCCCGAAGTAAACCGGCTAGATTATGTCCCCTCACCTCGGAGGTGGCGTGGATCATTCTGGCCTCATCGGATAAGTTGTCCAAAAAATCAATGATGGCGTTTAAGTCGTTGGACTTGTTTAGGATCATGGAATGTATGGCCAAGCGAAGCAAGGCTCTGTCTATATGGTTTTTTTTATCTAAGACTTCGGCTAAGGAATCGGTGACCATGGTAATGTCGGCCGCTAAATCATCATTTAAATCACGGTCGGAAAAATCCGGCAGTTGGGTTAAGAGGATCGGTCGACCACTACTAAGCCCTGGCGTATAGACTTTGACCTCAGTATGGGAAAAATATCGCGCGGCTTTTTCAAAATCCTCTGGTCGCCAAGTTTCCGGTGGCGCGCTCCACTGTTGACCGAGGCGAACTAGATCGTTACCAATGTCAACGACTATGGACGGAACGCCCTGAAGGGCGGCCTCCTCCACGATACGTCGGATAAGAACCGTTTTACCGGAACCAGAACCCCCAATAATCATAGTGTGAAGTCTGAGGGTTTCATTGTGGATAAAAATACCGGTTTGGGGAGAGGATTTTTTCCAGCCAACGTATATTTTCGCTTGTCCATCATCGCTCACTGGCGAGAGTGGAGGGGAGTTAAAGTCAGAGTTAGAGTTAGAATCAGAGTTAGAGTCAGAGTTAGAGTCAGAGTTAGAGTTAGAGCCTGAGTCAGAGTCAGAGTTAGAATTAGAGCCAGGGCTAGGATCAGTGGAAGCGGGTTCCTGAAGGAAAAGGGCCAAATCTTGGCTTAAAAAACCCATTTTTTGGACAGGTTTAGTCTCTTTGGCCCATTGAATCCAGGCGATGGGGAATTTTTCAATCACCTCTTTCAGGGCTGACAGATGCCTTATGGTCTGAGCTTCGGGCGCGCGCCATTGGCCGCCAAGTTTTTCAAAGGTTTTGACCTTTTCCAGAGTCGCGGGACCGGAAAATATGTTGTTGTGACGAATTAAGCACAAGCGGTGGCACGGGGACGGGGAGGTTAGGCCCAACAAACCCACCGCTTCCATGGCCAGGGTTAGACGGTTGATAATGGCTGGGCCATTGGGTTGGAAAAGGGCCCGAATCCCCAAAAAGCGGTCGGGATTTTGTCCCTTGGCGTGTTCATATTGGATCAAAGCGTGCGCCGCTAGTGGTTTTTTGCCAGGGCGGTGAGGCGGGTTTTTGACCGTTAGATAAGTGTTCGGCGGTAAATTGTCCTCGTTTTCGTGGCAGAAACACTTGGCGAACGCCGTTAGGGCGTCTGGCCAAAGCGTGTCCTCAAGGTTTTTATCATGCCAATCCAGGACATCGGTGGCTTTAAAGCTGTCCAGGTAAAATTGATTTAAGTCATTAAATTGATCAGGCTTGGGCCTGGGATTGGGAACGGGCTCAGGTCTGGGATTGGGAACGGGCTCAGGCTTGGGATTGGGATTGGGATCGGTTATGGAATCGGGATCGGGATCATGATGGTTTCCCTTATTATTAGAAGGAGGCGACACTTGGCCCATGTATAAACAAAATTGTTGATGATTAAGGCAGTCGTTCAATAATTCCCTTGGGGTGACGCCGGTCTTGGAAGCGAAAAATTCGGATGGAAAAGGCCAGGTGGGATAGGGCGGGTCAAAGCTGGATTGTTGAAAAGCCTCCCTCATCCGGCTTTCCACTAACATTTCCATGGTCTTTTGGTTGGAAAGAGAAGATAGATGAAATTTTACCTGAAATCGGGCTAGAGACGCTGGTTGGGCTATGGACTCCAGTCGTAACGCCGTCACGGACAAAGAGGAGACTATCGTTAGGCAGCGTCGGTTGTTGTTGACCAAACTGGCCAGTTCCCAGCTAAAATTGTTGATGGCCGATTTTGGGTTAGGGTTTTTTTGGATAAATTGGTTAAAGATATTATCAATTTGATCTATGACGAGAACCGTGCCCCCTTGAGCCAAGCTCATGAGCCAAGTTAGACCCTGAACCACTTCCTCCGGGGCTAGGCTGTAGTCGGGTAAATTGAATACGCTTGGATTGGGGCAACCATGGCCCAGAAGCCAATTGTGGCCAACGACCGACAAATTCTGGCACTGGGAGGCGAAGAGAAAGAAGGCCTGAATCAGATCCGCGTATTTGGTGGTTTCGGCGGGATATTGATCACTAAGACGCGCGATGACTTTAGGCAGGTTTTTGTTCAAAATGTCAATTTTGACTTCGGTGAGTTTTTTCGCTTGATCTACTTTGACGCTCGCGGCCTTAAGAATCTGGGCGATCAGTTTGACCGCTTGGCTTCTGCCATCGCCAGCTGATTCCCAAAAGGACTCCAGAAAATTTTTCAGCAGCCTTGGCCCAAATTCCTGGGCGGTCATCATATCCACATAGACATAAAAAAGTCCGTTGGCTTGGACTTGCCGCCGAAAAGCCTTAAGTAGATGCGTTTTGCCGGAGCCCGCGTCCCCAATCAGGCGAAAGCCTAAGGGGGTTTTTAAGTTTGGGTTGGCTAAAAGTTGATCCAATCTATTGGCTAGTATAGTTCGGGCGTCTTGATGGATGGCCGGCACGTCAATAAAATTGTCCGACCAAATATCGTCAAAAGTTACGACGCTATCAAAGTTGGCGCTCAAAAAAACGTCAAGCTCGGTCATGACCGCCTCGCTCATTTGAGAATGATAAGGTGACGAGGATGCCCGTCCACCAGGAGAGCGGCCTTTTTATCCGCCTCGGTTAACATGTCTGGATAGTTGGCGAGGTTGATTAAATCCAGAAAACCGCGCGTTTGGAGCTCAATAAAGGCCGCGTCCACTAGCTCAGTGGCCAGCTGGGCGAATTTGGGCCTGAGATTGGCCAGACGTAGATCTTGGTCGGGGCGCGAGTTTTGGCCTTTGACGCTCGCCAAATATCGCTGGATAATCGTTACGGCTTCCTCGAGAGAGGTCGTTTGAGGTTTTAAGGGAGCCGGGGGAGTCGCCAAAAAAATATCGACCAAAGGTAGAGATCGTCCTTGGAGAAATCGGCTTAAATGGGTGAGAAAATGGCTAAAAACTTTTGAGCCGTAGATAGAGCGGTTGTGGAGAGGGGCGGTTAAATGGTTGGCCAGATATTCCCAGCCCTGATCGGTCAGCCGGACGCGCAGTTGTTGGGTTGGTTTGGGTCGATCCAGGCGTTTTTCCTTGGACTCCTCAATCAGGCCCCGTTCGGACAAAGATTTTCGATCCTTGGTCGAAAGAGTGGGCTGGATATTCTGGAGCCAGTCCTGGCCGACCGGGTCGCTACTGGCTAGGCGCCATAAATAGAGAAGCTGAAGGGGTTTGACCTCTTCCATTATTTTAGCCTCAAAATATATAATTTGGACGTAATAATCTAGCGAAAAGCTTTTAAACTAAAAAAATTCTAACTATTAACTTATTGAAAGCATTATTTCCCCTCGATTTCACAAAAAACTTGTGTTTTTTTGTGAGCGCCCCAGAGATCAATCTATATATTTATTCTTATATCACAAAAAAATTTTTGTCAAAAGTTTTCGCGTGGGGACGTGGGGACGGCGGAGCGAGGGCGGATCCGAAAAGTTATTGGCCGCGTCAGTGGCGTCAAATTGGCTAGCGTTTAGAGATAAAATAGACACGCCCTTTTTAATCTATTATCTCTGGGCGATAGAGGCCACGGTCGCCTGGGTGGCTAGGATAAGATCTTGGGGATCCATTAGGAACAATAGGCCTCTCGCCCCAGCGTTAATGGCGATTTTTTCTAGTTTAACCGCGGATTCGTCCAAAAAAACTGGATAGTCCCTCAGCCCCCCCAAGGGCGAACAACCCCCACGGAGGTAGCCGGTGAGCTTGGTCAGTTCCTTGACCGTGGTCATGCTCACCTTCTTATTGTCCGAGGTCTGAGCCAAGGTCTTCAGATCCAGCTCCAGTTCGGCGGGGAGGCAGGCTTCCAATAGACCCTGGCGATCCCCTCGCAAAAGGAGCGTCTTAAAGACCATTTCCCGAGGCAAAGACAATAAATCAGCCGCCTCGACGGCCGACAGAAGGGGGCCTGGCTCATAAGAGATTAACTCATAAGCCAGGCCCAGACTATCTAGGCGTCGGGCGGCCAGGGTTTTTTTCGGGGTTTTCTGGCCCATACGCTAGGGTTTAGACGACCTTTTTGATGGCCTCGGCGATGGATTTAGCTAGATCCCGAATGGGATTTAAGTCTTTTTCCAGAGGTGCCCAGCGATAACGAACTTCCGGGGAGGGTAAGTCATAACCCATGGCGGCCAGTTCGGTCTGAACCAACTTCGGAGCCTCGCCGCTCCAACCATAAGAGCCAAAGGCTCCGCCGATCTTATTTTTGAACTTTAAGCCCTTGGCGTAGCAGAGGAAGTCGGCCACGGAAGGATACAACTGGTTATTAATGGTTGGGGAGCCCACAAGGATGGCCGCCGCCTCAAAACATTCAGTGGCCACTTGGCTGCGGTGACTGGTTTTGAGGTTTTGGAACTTGGCTTCCACCCCGAGGTTGGTGAGGGCGTCGGTCAGTTCCCGAGCCATAAGCTCCGTGGAGTGCCACATGGTGTCAAACACCACCACGGCCTTGTTTTTGGGTTTTTGTTGAACCCACTGTTTGTAGAGCGTTAGGATCCGGCTAGGATCCTTCCGCCAGATAAGCCCATGATCTGGGCAGATGAGCTTGACTTGGGCGATGAGACCCGAGGCGACGGCTTTTTCCAGGATTTTACCGATGGGGTCGGTGTAGAGCGTTAAGATGTTGGCGAAGTAGTTTAACGCTTGAGGGCCCCAGATATCTTCGCTGACTTCATCGTCAAACCGTTGGGGCGAGGCCAAGTGCATGCCAAAACCGTCCTGGGAAAACAAAACTCCCACGTTGGGCAAGAAGCTAAACATGCTATCCGGCCAGTGGATCATGCGCGTTTCCACAAAATGGAGCTCTTGTTGGCCAAGGGAAAGCTTTTCGCCGACCGGCTGGAGGTTTAACCCCGCGCCCTGGAATTGGGCGCCCAAATTTTGAACGCCAACTTTGGAGGCGTAGACCGGCTTTTGTAGGCCAATATACTTCAGGATATTGGGTAGACCGCCCGAGTGATCCATTTCGGCGTGGTTAGAGACCACTTGGTCAATCTTCTTGGGGTCAACGATTTTGGCGATCCGGCTCAACAGTTCGCCCTCAAAGCCGTGTTTAACCGCGTCAATGAGGGTGATTTTGTCGTCAATGACCAGGTAAGCGTTGTAGGTGCTGCCCTTGGGAGTGAGGTAGCCGTGGAAATCACGGATGTCGTAGTCGACGGCCCCAACCCAGTAAATATTATCTAGTATTTTAACTGGTTCCATGCTAAAAAACCTCTAAAGCGCATAGGAGAAGTGAAAAAGGCAAAAAAAGAAAGAAAACATTGGACAAAAGGATAAGATTTGGCGGTTTAATCGGTCAAACCGCCAAACAAGTTAGAATTAAGTTGTCCAATGGGAAAAGAAAGTTGGAAAAGGCTAAATATTTTTGGCGTAAACCCGAGCCAGTTTCCGGATGTGCCCAGCTTCCTCGAGGATCAGTTTATCCACCTCAAGACGGTCGGCCTGTTCGCCCACCGCGGCCTTCAATTCCACAAAGAACACCACCGTGTCTTTCTCAAAGTTGATGGCCAGTTTCAAGGCGTCCTGGGGCGTCTTGACGTTGGCTAAAGCCTCCGCCACGGCTCCCGGTTTTTGGCGGAAAACATGGAGATCGGCCATCATCTTTAGATAGGCGTCCGTTTCATTGTCTGGATCGAAGACCGTGGGCCCTTGATCCTTGACCTTGGACAGATATTCAGTGAAAGTGGACTTGTGTCCCTTTTCTTCTTCGGCCAGTTGACGGAAAAGTTCAGCCACCGGGCCAGATCCAATGAGCCCCGCGGCTTGGCGATAAAACTCCAGTCCATTTTCCTCAATGGAAATGGCCATTTTAAAGGCCTCAGCGGCGTTAAAGGGATAGATCATGAAAACCTCCACGCGTCAATTCTGGCCGTTTTGGTGATCCACGAAAAAAGCCAAAGCTCTTCGCGGACTATATTTATTGGGCCTGGATTTATTTGGCCTCGAATTGATCCTTACCAGCCCCACAAATTGGACAAGGCCAATCTTCCGGAACTTTGGCGAAAGGCGTGCCTGGAGCGACGCCGTTGTCGGGATCCCCTTGAGCTGGATCATATACGTAACCGCAGACAATACAAACGTGTTTGGTCATTGTTAACTCCGTTAGAGTGAAATTATGGACAAACAAGCTCTAAAAGAACTAGAGTTTGACCAAGAAGTTAGCCAGATCCAAAGCCATCAGACCCTGGTCTTAGCTTAACCAACCGTATAATCAAGCTTGAGCGTCAAAAAAACCACGGAAGCTGGAACCGAAGATTCCAGGACAACAGGGGGACGACCGAAGGTTTTTCCAGTTGCTAGCCCAATATTATAAGTCAAAATTGTAAAAAAAACAAGAAATAATTCGTCAACAGGGTTTACACAAGGGGGAGCCACCAATAAAAGGAGAAACCGCCATTAAGCTAACCCGGCTTCGTTCCCGAGTCATGGTACTTTGACCGAGGAAGTTCGCTCGACCACAACATTTAGTGGGGGAAAATTGATAAAATATTATATTTTGTTTGGTTAAAGGTAAATAAGGTAGTAATAAAGTTAAATTAAAGACGATTTTAAATTAGCTGAAATTGACTCGCTTCTGGGGCATGGTTGACGATGGGGTAGCTACTCTTTTCTGGCCCGCGCTTGGTCAAAGCCTGGGCTTAAAAGGCGTTTTCCCTTGTTAGGCTTATTATTGTTAGGCCTATTATGGATAAGCCAGATCCTAAAAAATGGTTCGGGCCAGTGACTCTAGCCGATGGCCATAGGCGACGAGTTTAGAGCCAGGCTTTTGTCGTCACGCCAACTCTAGGTCGGCGATTGGACACTTAATCGTTAGGTCTTCCCCATTAGACGAGAATTAACTTTTGGCTAAAGGTTTATGAAGACTATATTAGTCTAATGACGGCAATAAATTGGCGGGAGCCAAGCGAAAAATATTCCAAGTTGAAAATCTAATTATCGCGCGCCCACCTTGAAGCCCTAAACTAGATCTTTTCTTTTGAGATAAATCCCGCCAGAGGCGTTCCAACATTTCTCGCGCGAATTTAATATGGCGATATTTTGGGGAAATTAAAAAAAAGTCAAAAAATATAACGCGAGATCAAAATATGACCGTCTGAGCGCCTGGCTCATTGTAACGCGCTAAATGTTTAGGCCAGGTTAATCTCTTTGGCCAGACGCGAAGCTCTGGGCGAGCGTTAAAGAGATTTTTTTAAAGACGGGAAAAAATCTTCCCATGTCCAGCGTTAGGGGGCGTTTTTTCGCTCTTGGCCGGATAATTTTCAGCCAAATTTGGCGAAAAAACCTATTTTCGTCGCCGAAGACCAAAAAAAACGAGCTTGGCCCAAGTTCGGTAGATCGATCGTTAGATCAGTTGAAACCAGGCGCGATAATAATTGACCCTCTTAACAAAAAGTATTATGTTCTGAAAAATGTTCCGTCGCTCCCGAACTTTGTCCGGTCGATGAGCGGGGCTTAAAATGGCGATTCGAAGATCCTTTAAAAGGGCTAAAAAAATATTAATAAGCTGGTGAGACATGGTGGAAAAAGTATTAAAAATGGTGGTGGGCCTGGGTAATCCTGGGGCTAAATACCAAAATACCCGGCATAACGCTGGGTTCATGGCCGTGGCCCAGTACGCCCAACAAAAGGAATTGGATAACCCTCGAACGGGGGGGGCCTGCTTACTGACCTGGGGGAAGGCCGAGGGACAGAAGTTCCTGTTGGCTTGGCCCCAGTCTTTTATGAATAATTCTGGCCAAGCGATTAGGAAAGTCCTAGATTATTATCGGGTGGAGCCAGAAAACCTTTTGGTGCTCCATGACGAGATGGATCTGCCATTGGGGCGATTGAAGGCCACCAAAGGTGGTGGGGCGGCTGGGCATCGGGGGATTGAGTCGATCTTGGAACATATCCCCAATAATTTTGACCGGCTGAGGATTGGGGTGGGTCGACCGCCGAAAACTGGTTTTGAGACCACTAATGTGGATTACGTGTTGTCGCCGTTCACTTCTTTGGAAACCGAAATCCTGGATAAGACTTTGCTCTGGGCCGCGGATATTATCCAGATTTGGCTTCTGAAAAATCTGGCCTCGGCTCAGATGCTCGCTAACCGGAGTGAGCCCAGGCCACCCAAAAAACCTAAAACCCCCATCGAGCCTAAGGCGGAAACCGCGGATTCCAGCGAGTCCTTAGCTAGGGCGCCAGTTAGCGATTTAAGTCGCCCCCTAGCCAACCCAGTAGTCATCCCCCTAGCCATCCCCGTGATCAATCCCGATAAAGCCGTCGAGGGTTCGCCGGATAGCCAGCCCACGGAAGTATTGGAGCCTAACTCGGGTTCGCCATCTCCCCAGCCAGCCCCGTCCGCGAACGTCTAATCCCTTGGCCTAACGCGGCGCGTTTCGGATTTCCTCGGGGGTGGCCACGGCTGTCCCCACTTTACCGACCACCACGCCGGCCGCTCGGGAAGCCAGCTCCGCCCCCACTAACAGATCCGCCCCGGCGGCCAAGGCCGCCGTCAAGACGCCCATGACCGTGTCCCCGGCTCCGCTAACGTCATAGACCGCCTGGGCCTGGGTGGGGAGGTGATGGCAGGCCCCGCCGCCGGTTAGTAAGGTCATGCCCGCCTCGCTACGCGTGATCAAGAGGTTTTGTAAGCCATGGCGGGCCATGAGTTCCTGGCCCGCCTTGGCTAAGCCTTCGGGATCGGTTTTTTTTACTGGTTTACCCACGGCCAAAGATAGTTCTTGACAGTTGGGCGTGACCACGGTCGCCCCTCGGTAAGGGCTATAGTCGGCTCCTTTGGGATCCACCACCGTGGGCCGGCTTTGTTTTTGGGCCTCGCTTAAGATCCAAGCGACCATCGACGGCGTTAAGACCCCTTTGCCATAATCGGACAGGGCCACCGCCCCGACCCGAGGTAGCGACCGGGCCACTTCGGCGCGGTATTGGTCGGCTAGGGAGCCGGTTATGGGCGCGTCACTTTCCTCGTCATAACGCACCACTTGTTGAATGCCCGCGATTAGGCGCGTCTTGACCGTGGTGGGGCGAGTGGGATCCTTTAAAAACACTGGTATTTGGGGTTTTAAGGCTTCCGTCATTAAGCGCGTCAGATCCACCCCAGCGGGATCGTCGCCAATGAGGCCGATCGACAAGACCTTAACCCCTAGGGCGGCGAGGTTTTTAGCCACGTTACCCAGGCCGCCAGGCATGATCTTCCGGGATTGAACCCGCACGACCGGCACCGGGGCTTCGGGGGAGAGCCGGTCGGCCGAGCCATAAATATAGCGATCCAGCATCAAATCGCCTAAGCACAGAACCTGGGCTTGGGGTAATTGGGCCAGTAGTTCCAAAGCCCGGGTCATCAAGTGGCTACCCTTAGGCTCAAGACAACTAGGTTAGGGGAAACGACCATACGGTTAACGACCAGATGGTTAACCAAAAAGTTAACCCAGCCGGACTGGCGGTGGGGTGGGCGAGCTGGTTTCATCGGAAATTGGCGTTACTGGCAAAAGGACGAGCCTCGGATAAACACCGGGCTTCCCCAAAATAGCCCAAAGCCTCACGGGCTTCGCTGAGGAAGGCGGGGGTAATTTCCACGGTTCGCTCTAGCTGGTAAAAAGCTTCCCCAAAGTCATCCATAATTCCTAGCCAGACTTGCGGCGAGGAGCTGGTTTTCGGGGCGAGGCGCGTTTGTAAAAATTGGCTCACTTTAGGTAACTCCTCAATGGGGGCGCGGAGGTAGAGGGATTTGACGCGATTGGCTAGGGCGCTATCCAGAAGCGTTAACTCTCTAACCAACACTTTGGAGCTAAAGCGCTCATCGCCGGGCTCTAAGTTGCCTTGGAGATAAACCAGGTTATCCACCACCAGGGCCGGTTGGCATTTGGCCAGCTGGGCGCTCCAAATCATCAGTTCCACGGAGCTATACATATCCTCCAAAGTGGCGAAGGCGTAGGTACGGTCTTTTTTGTCCTTTTTGAAACTAACGCGGGTTATACGCCCAGCCAAGGTGACTGATTTGACCTCAGAGGCGCTTTTGGCCTGAGTGATGGAAATGGAGCTTAAGGCTTGGAAAGCCCCGGCGTAGGGAGCCAAGGGATGGCCGCTTAGAAAGACGCCTAGATAGGCGCGCTCATGCTCTAAGCGCTCTTTTTGGGTCATGGGGGGGACAGTGGGCCACTTGTTGGGGAGCGGCTTATCTTCCACGGGCAACAGATCAAATAACCCGCCCTCGAACTTCTTTTTGCCTTTGGTTTTACCGCCTTTCATGGCTTCGGGGAGAGCCTCCAGCATCACTTCCCGGGCGATTCCAGTCGAGTCAAAAGAGCCGGATAAGATTAAAGCCTCAATGACCCGGCGAGTAATTTTGCGGGAGTCGATCCGTTGGCAAAAATCAAACAGATCAATAAATGGGCCATCCTCGCGGGTTTTGACTAAAGCCTCCACCGCGCCTTGCCCCACGCCTTTGATGGCCCCTAACCCATAGATGATGTCGCCATCTAAAACCGAAAACGGGTAATCCGAGGCGTTCACGTCGGGGGCGCGAACATTTAAGCCATCGCGGCGGCAATCATCGATGAAGCGGCCCAGCTTTTCCAGTTTATCCATTTCCGAAGTCAAGAGGGCGGCCATGAACTCGGCCGGGTAATGGGACTTTAGCCAGGCCGTCCAGTAGGTCACCACCGCGTAGGCCAGCGAATGGGATTTGTTGAAACCGTAGAGGGCGAACTTGGAAATGGCCTCATAGACCAGGGCGGCTTTTTCTTGGGGAAAACCTCGCCCCACCGCCCCAGCCAAGAAAGATTCCCGCATCTCGGCCATCTTGCCCTCATCTTTTTTGCCCATAGCTTTACGCAGGATGTCGGCTTGGCCTAGGGAAAAGCCCGCCAGAACTTGAGCCAGGCGCATGGCCTGCTCTTGATAGATGATCACGCCGTGGGTGTCCTTTAAGATGGCGTCGATCTGGGGCAGGATGGAGTGGATTTTTTTGCGGCCATGGCGGATTTCAATGTAATCGTCCACGTGGCCACCCTCAATGGGGCCAGGTCGATAAAGGGCCAAAAGGATGGAGATATCCTCTAGGTTTAAGGGTTTCATTTTGACCAAAACCTTGCGGATACCCGAACTTTCCAGTTGGAAAATCCCATTGACCTGGCCAGAGCGGAGTAGCTCAAAGGTGGGCTCATCGTCAAACTCCAGGCTATCTAGATCAATTTGGATCCCTTTTTTGGCCAATAGGGCCAGGCAATGTTTGATGAGCGTGAGGGTTTTTAGGCCTAAAAAGTCAAATTTAATCAAACCATTTTCTTCCACCCCGTTTAACTCATACTGGGTGATGGCTTGGGTTTTTTGGCCGTTGACCTCAGGCGACTTGGTGTCGCACATTAAAGGCAAGTACTCCAATAAGGGTTGGTCGGCGATGACCACCCCCGAGGCGTGAACCGAGGAATGGCGGGGCAGATTTTCCAATAAACGGGCGTAATCCAGGAGCGACCTGAAGCGAGGGTCGGTCTGAATCAGTTTCTCCATCTTCGGTTCTTCGGCCAGAGCCTCGTTAATGGTGATACCTATACGGTTGGGGATCAGTTTGGCGATGGCGTCCGTTTCCCGGTAGTCCATGCCTAAAACCCGGCCCACGTCCCGGATGACGGCTTTGGCTTTCAACTGGCCAATGGCCACGATCTGAGCCACGCATTGGCCGCCGCCATAGGTTTCGGTGACATGGCGGATAACTTCCGGGCGACCTTCGGCGCAGAAGTCCACGTCAATATCGGGCATGGATTTGCGCTCTGGGTTTAAAAAACGCTCAAACAAAAGATCGTATTTAATGGGATCCACGTTAATGATGTTTAAGGCCCAGGCCACTAAACTACCCGCCGCCGAGCCTCGCCCTGGCCCAATCATCACGCCATGATTCCGAGCCCAACCGATAAACTCGGCCACGATGAGAAAATAGCCGGGAAAACCCATCTCATTAATCACGTTTAGCTCGTAGTCTAGCCGCTCTTGGTATTTAGCCCGTTCCTCGGCGGAAATCTGGCCTTTTATGGCTATTTTGGCGAGCCTTCGCTCTAACCCCTCCTGGGCTTGCTTAACTAGCAGCTCATCGGCCGTTTGGCCTTCCGCCAGTTTAACGGTGGGGTAGTGGTATTTTTTCTTCGGGAACTCCACTTGGCAAGCTTCGGCGATGGCTAAAGTGTTGGCGATGGCCTCGGGGCAATAGGCGAAATCCTCGATCATCTTTTGGGGGGGCTTAAAATAGAACTCCTCGCTCTCCATGCGCAGACGGTTGTCGTCGGTCAGTTTTTTGTGGGTTTGAACGCACAACAAGATTTCGTGGGCTTTGTGGTGTTCCCGCAAAAGGTAGTGGCAGTCATTGGTGGCCACTAAAGGTAAAGACGTCCGCTCGGCTAGATCGATTAAGGCCTCATTGACCTGGGTTTGTTGAGGCAGGCCATTTTCTTGGATCTCTAAATAAAAACGCCCCGGAAAGATGGTCTCAAACGATTGGGCGATCTCCACAAGGCTATCTTGACTGGCCCCACGCAAAATCTCCTGGGGCAGTTCCCCTTGCAGACAGGCCGATAAAGCGATCAGTCCCTCGCTGTATTCGGCTAACAGTTCTTTGTCCACCCGAGGTTTGTTGTAAAAACCTTCTAGGTTGGCTAGCGAGATTAGCCGACACAGGTTCCGGTAACCGGTCATATTCTGGGCCAAAAGGATGAGGTGATGGCGACTTTCGTTTTGTTCGCGTTTATGACGGCCATGGTTGGCCACGTAAGTCTCCACGCCCAGAATGGGTTTAACGCCCTGACTGACCGCGGCTTGGTAAAAGGCCCATAAGCCCATCATTTGGCCATGGTCGGTCAAAGCCACGGCGGGCATGCCCATTTGGGCGGCCGTTTTGACCAGATCCTTCACGCGGATGGCCCCGTCGAGCAGGCTATAGCAGGAATGAACATGGAGGTGGACAAACATGAAAATCTCCATCTTGGCTAGGCGCGCCGGTTAAGGCGTTGAGCCGGATATGATTATTAAACTATATTTAAGAGCTTAGTTTAGTTATGTTAGTTTGGTGTGTTAGGTTTTGTTTGTTGTCTTATAATTAGACCTTTTAATTTTGTTGGCTATTTTATCAATCTATTGTTGTATTTATAATTGTAGGGTTAGTAAATAGTTATTAATTATTAGTTTATTAAACTCAGAACTTACTGGTTAAAATTGTCAAATAGCTCATTATTACAACAATTAGGATTTGTTAAGGCGCTAATTTATTTATTTGCCCTCCAGTCGGTAGTTGGGCGCTTCTTTCGTGATGATCACGTCATGGACGTGACTTTCCCTTAACCCGGCCGTGGTGATGCGGATAAAGCGGGCTTTGGTTTTCAGCTCGTCTAAGTTCTTGGCCCCCACGTAGCCTAAACCGGCCCGTAAGCCCCCGGTTAACTGGAAGATCGACTCCGATAAAGCTCCTCGGTAGGGCACCCGGCCCACAATGCCTTCCGGGACGAGTTTGGAGTTTTCGTCAATGAACCTTTGGCCATAACGGTCGGCCGAGCCTTCGCGCATGGCCTCAATGGAGCCCATGCCTCGGTAAGTTTTATAGGTGCGGCCTTGGTAAAGGAACTTTTCGCCAGGGCTTTCCTCGGTGCCCGCGAAAAGAGAGCCCATCATGACCACCGCCGCTCCCCCGGCGATGGCTTTCACCACGTCCCCAGAGAACTTGATCCCGCCGTCGGCCACGATGGAGCGATCCAATTGGGCGGCCGCTTGAGCGCACTCAAAAATGGCCGTCATCTGAGGCACGCCCACGCCGGCCACAATCCGCGTGGTGCAGATGGAGCCTGGCCCCACCCCAACTTTAACGCAATCGGCCCCGGCCTGGATTAAGGCTCTAGTTCCCTCGGCCGTGGCCACGTTTCCGGCCATCACGTCAATGTTCGGATGTTCTTTTTTAATGCGCCGCACTAGTTCCAAAACGTTATGGGAATGGCCGTGGGCGGAGTCCACGGCCAGCAGATCGACTTTGGCTTTGACTAAAGCGGCGACGCGTTCGAGGACGTCGGGGCTAACGCCTACGGCCGCCCCGACTCTTAGACGCCCTTGGGAGTCTTTACAGGCCAAAGGGAATTGCCGGACTTTTTCAATGTCTTTGATGGTGATAAGGCCCACCAGAAAGCCCTCGCCATTAATCACGAGCAGTTTTTCTATGCGGTTTAGGTGTAGTTTGGCCTTGGCCTCAGCGAGGGTAATGCCTTCCTCGGCGGTGACCAGGTTTTGTTTAGTCATTACCTCGTCCACCGGGCGCTCGAAATCAGTCTCAAAGCGTAAATCCCGATTAGTGACAATACCCCGCAACTCGCCCTTCTCCACCACCGGCACCCCAGAGATGTGGTACTGTTCCATCAGTTTTTTGACCTCAAAAACTTTGGCCCCCGGGGTCACGGTCACTGGATCGACAATCATGCCGGACTCGCTTTTTTTGACCTTTTGCACCTCAAAAGCTTGCTCGTTGATCCGCATGTTCTTATGAATGATCCCCAATCCGCCGTGCCGGGCCATGGTGATGGCCGTGGCCGACTCGGTGACCGTGTCCATGGCCGCGCTGACCAAGGGAATGCTCAGGAGGATGTTCTTGGTCAGAGGCGAGCTCAGATCCACGCTTTGGGGCAGAACCTGGGAGTAGCCAGGGGCGATGAGAAGGTCATCGAAAGTCAACCCTTCCATGATGGTGGGCGCGCTCATGCGGATGTCTCCTTTTGGGACTGGGGCTGAAACTGGAATTGGGCTTGATAGGCTATTTAAATCTGGATCTGGCCATTGGCTAATAGCCAGAGGCCTTCCAATAAACTGTTGTCGCTCGTCATGAGTTGTTGGCGATGGAAAAAATCCATTACCGCTAGGGTCAGGGTTAATCCAGCCATAATAACGTCCGCCCGCCGGGGATGAAGGCCTGGGGTGGCTTGGCGGGCCGACAAGTTTTGATGACCGAGTTGGCGAAAAAGCTCTTGAATGGCCAGAAGACTAAAAACCTGGTTGTTAACTAAGTCGCTATCGTAGTCGACCATGTTCATGAGCGTGGCGGCGATGGTGGTCACGGTGCCGGCTGTCCCCACCAAGACCGGGTCTAAGGTGGAACTAAATTCGGGCGCCAAGGTCTGTAAGCTCTTGGTGATGGCCAAAGACATCGCCTTTAGCTCTTCGGGCTTGGGTGGGTCGGAGCGGATAAATTGGGCCGTTAAGCTCACCACCCCGAGTTCTAAACTTTGGGTGGCTAAGATATCTCGGCCCTTAATCTGGATAAACTCAGTGGATCGACCGCCAATGTCAAAGATGATCCCTTCCTGGGGAAGAGGGTTTAAGCCGCTTAAGACCCCTAAGGCGGAAAGTCTAGCCTCCTGTTGGCCGGATAATAATATGGTTTCCCAGCCGAACTCAGAGCCCATCTTTTTTAAAAAGTCCGGCCCATCGGCGGCTAGTCTAAATGCCATGGTCGCCCCAGCCAAGACCCGAGCGGGTTGGCGCTCGGCCACGATAGCCTGGAAAGACCGGGCCGCCGCCCAAGCCCGAGCTAAAGGCTCTTGGACAAAAAAACCGCCTGGGGCTAGGCCCTCGGCGATCCGGGGAATTTCTTGCCAGACGCGTCTTTGAGTTAGGCCTTGGCCACAATCGTCGGCTTGGGCTATGACCAGCCGAAAGGTGTTGGAACCTAAATCAAGCGCGGCTAAGGGGCGGCTGGACATAATATAAATGTTCCGGCGGCGAGGATCCTAGTGTCTGGGCGAGCCTGGGGGTAAGGTCTGGATCCAATTGACCAAGGGGGCTCCAGCTTGAGTTGTGAATATATACCAAATATGGCGTCAACTAACAAGGGGAGGGGGATTTTGTGGGAACATTAGGGGATAATTGGGACGCGGATAAGGCGGGTGGGGAGTCACCGTTCACTAGGGCGATTTTATCTGGGCTGGGGAGTCTTGGCTGGACGCTCGGCTAACCCGCGCGACTTACTCTCCAGCTGGGGGTGAGGGAACGGGCTAAATACTTGGTGGACGTGGCGCGGCGGGTTTATAGACGCCAGTCAGCTAAGATCAACGACCAGCGCCTTGAGGTCATTGTCCGGCGGACGCTCTGGAAATTCCGAGTGAAAACCGCCGGGGGCGCGGAGTTTTTAGTGGGCGAATCGGTGGATCGCCCTCGTTTTGAGGCGATTAACCGCGCCATCATAAGAATGGTGAGAAAAAAACTTGACAGCCCAAAATTTAAGAAATAAAATGTAATAAAATTAGGTTTCCATATTATGAAATTTTGGATTTTAGGAACAAGTTCTTGATTTTTTTAAAGAAATTACTCGGTTGGCGGGCGAGGTGGAAGAGACTGAGACAGCGCGGGCGGCACGGGCGGGAGAACCGCGTGGAG
>JAISYP010000048.1 GCA_031269825.1 Deltaproteobacteria bacterium | reverse complement strand
CGGACGAAAAACAACGCCAAAAACATCGACATTAACGGCGGTTGGAAAGAGGGCGATTTTAGTATGGACACTTGGCATATTGGGGCCAGGGTAGGTAAGATCTTTGATTTGGGGGCGGTTAGACTTACCCCGACCGTGGGTCTACGGTATATAAACGCTCGCCAAGACGCCTGGGCGGAGTCGAGTAATGGAACTCCCTTTGCGTTGGTCAATGTGTTCGACAAAAAATCCATCCATCTGGTGGAGGTTCCATTTCTGTTGCGGTTAAATGGCTCTTTTATGGCGGGATCGGCCAAGATTACCCCAGAGATCCGTATAGGCGGGACATGGGGGCTTCGTAAACCTGACCACCATCTGTCCGTGGGGCGAGTCCACGGTGGCCCAGACCGATGGACAGTCACGGGCATTAAACCGGCTAGTGGCAGTTTCCAAGCTGGGGCTGGGTTAAAAGTCGAGATCAGCGACTTCTGGGATGTTTTCGTTGATTACGAGTTAGACGCGGCCAGTGGTTATGTGAATCATAAAGCCGCCCTGGGCCTAGGATTTGATTTTTAAAATTGAAGAGCCAAAAAAACGCAGGGTTCAGTTGTGTTGGATGGCGAGAGGTAATGAACTGGAACTGGTTTCCATAAGGAGCTTTTGGAAATTCAAAAGGGGTCAGGAAAGTTTTCATTTCTTTGGATCTATTTCAGTCTATACGTCTATATATACGTCTAGTGTATGCGTCCAGTGTATACGTCCAGTATATGCGCGCGCCCAGAGGAGCGCGTCTGATCAAAGCGGGTTAAGCGGCTTCGGGATGTGATAATTAGTCTTGTAACCAAATGTAACCCTCGTCACCCTCGTCACCGAGGGGTGGGCTAGAGCGCGACCGGAGGCGAGAGAGCTATCCGTAGGCGAGGAGCCGGATTGGGCTTCGCGTCGTGACGAGCGGCCGTGTAGGTGGTCAAATATCGAGAGAAGCCAATCGCGGTGGCCCATTTTTTCCTGAGAAAAGTGGGCCATTATGGCGTGGTTTTTGAGAAAATCCAGCGCAGGACTTGGAGCTAGGGAACGGCCTGAAGGTCTGATCAGGACAATCATCCGGCCATCAGAGCGGCGCCTCAACGCCGCCTCGCCAATAAAATTCTAACCATCCAGAATCAAGAATGACGCCTGGTCAATCCCACCAAAACTGATCCACCTCTACCCGGCGACAACCAAAAAAAAGATTTTGGACAAACGAGAAAACAGGTCAAGGCGCCAGATTTGTCAAGTCCAGGTCTCAAGCCACTTTTAACTGTTTTTAGAACCGCGTGAACGGTGACGAAATTTTTTCCAAAAGACGGGATATGTTTACACAGCTAGATTTAGTTTTTTCGACAAGACTAGTATTTATTTTGAGAGAGCTGGAGGTGAGCTAGGTAAGCGTGGGCGCGGTAAAGATCATCGTCCAGATCTGAATCAGGTCGTTGTCGGGATGGTAATTGATAATTTTGGATGGCCTATTTGTACTCAGATGTGGCCAGGAAACACCGCTGACGTGACGACATTGACGCCTATCGCGGAAAAACTTAACAATCGTTTTCACATCGACAAAGTTTGTATTGTCGCCGATCGTGGCATGATAAGTAAGAATCCTATATGTGAATTATTAAAAATAGGTTGGTTCTATATTTTAGGGTTCAAAATGAGGCTGGATAAGGAACTGAGAACTGTTATGGATGATGACTCTGGCGAGTATGAAGAAGGCGTTCCAGAAAGATCAAAGTCAATTGATCCCGCGCCTCTTAAAGTCAAAGAGGTTGTTGTAAACGAAAGTAGATATATCATATTCGTAAATGAAGAGGAAGCGAGGAAAGATCGCTACGATCGTGATAAAATATTAACATCGTTAGCGGCGGCCTTAAAGAAAGGATAAAAAGGGAGAAAGGAGAAAATAACCTGGTTGGCGATGAGGGTTACAAGAGATATCTCAAATCTGGCCAGGATGTTTTCTAAATTGATCATGAAAAAGCGGTCGAGGAAGAAAAATATGATGGTAAATTTGTCCTCAAAACAAATTTAAATTTAAAGCCGTCAGAAATCGCGCTGAAATATAAGCGGCTTTTAATGGTCGAATCAATTTTTCGGACTACCAAGTCAATTCTTCATACCCGTCCAGTTTTTCACCAGACGGATGAGGTATACGAGGTCACTTATGGTGTAGTTTTTTAGCTCTTCTTTTACAGAAAAATCTCATGACCGATCTGTCAAAAGATGATGGTCTCGCGAAAAGTCCAAAATTCAAGAATCCTAAGTTATAAGTTATTGAAATTAATACTTTTTTATATGACGATTCCCCTTAAACGAGGGTTTTCTCGAAGCCATCAAAGATAAAAAAGAGACGGAGTTATCTGTTGAATGGAAAGATCTCATATCTGATTTAGATTTATTAACCTATTCTGAATTTGTGATTAAGGGAGTACGATTTGAACTTCGTTCAGAGGCTAAGCCAGGAGCGATTCGGGCTTTCAGAGCTCTTAGCGAGAGGAGGCCAGAACATATTAACCTTATTGAAAAAATTAACCATGTAAAAAAGATAATACTAACTCTAATAAGTCTGAAAATAACTAAATCTTACCTGAGTTATCTTTATTATATTTTTAATTACTTAGCAAGCAAGAGTCAAAGTAATTAGCGTCATTTTGTTGAATGGGACATAACCTGTTCCACTACAATTTTTTTCTACCCAATTTATCTAATGAAAACCAGTAGTTACCAAATCTAGGCGTCTAACTTCGGTTAAGCCTAACCCTGGCCAATCAGCGGCTCAACACGTGGCTAAGATGAGTTATACAAGAGGCGCGAAATGGTCAATTTTTAACGATAAATGGAGTAGTTGAGCCGCTGGCGGCTGAGGGGGGCGGCCTGGTGGGGTGGAGGGGCGGCTTAACGCCGCCCTTTACCCGGCTATTTTGGTTTATTTAACGAGCGTCAGATGCGGGCGGGAACGGCGGGGGCCCTGAGGCTCAGGCTCCAGCTCGGGGTCGGGATCTGGGGGAGCGACTTCCCCGGTTTCCTCAATAGCGTGGCCAATCACCCAGGAAGACAGCTCGGAGGTGGCTTCGTCGGTCACCAAGGCCATGTCGATGGCTCTTAAGAAAAACAGGCGGTTTTTGATGGTGAAAAGAGCCCGCCCGTGAAGCTGCTCATAATTTAGAGCCAGTGACCGTAAGCGCAGGGGCGTTTTCAGAAAACAAAAAACGGCCTGGAACAACGATCGGTTGGCCACGGTCAAGGGGGCCAGACGGATGATCTGGGCGAAGGAAGCGATGACGTGTTTTTTTCGTTCCTCCAGAAAGATGATCAGATCGTTGAGCTTGGTTTCCGTTTTAAGCGGCAAGATCAGTTCAAGCTCGTCAATGGTCTGGTATAAAGTTTGGCGGAAGATCATGACGCGTCTTCTTTGTTTGGCTCGGAGTTAGTCGGTTCGGAGTCGCTCGGCTCGGCGTGGGCCGAGTCGAGACTAGTCGTCTCCGAGTTAGCCAACTCTGAGGGAGAGTTGGGGCCTTTGGTCGCGGCCGGTTGGTTGGTTTTGTCCGGGGAGGTTTTAAGTTTTAGTTTGCGAGGCCGCTCGCGTGGAGAACTTGGCGACGATTTCCATAAAGTTTGGGTGGAGAAACATTTCCAGCCCCAGACCAGCCAACGGATAATGGAGATGGCCAACCACAAGGCCCAGGCCAGCATTATATAGTGGTAAATGGAGTTGGAGATCGTCACGCACCAGGCGGACGGCAGTAGCCCTTCGGATCGGTCTTGGAACCAGATGAGCAGCGTGTCCACCGAGCCATTGCCGGTGACGCTCATGGACGGGGCTTCCAAGAGCCCGCGCTTTAGTCCTTGGTAAATGAGGCTTAAAGCCATAATAGTCCAGATGGTTAGGCCAATCTGGGCTAAATTAAATAAGCCGGCCGATTTTATGGGCTCGCGTCTCCCCCGTAAGCCTAAAAGGAGTAACCAAAGGGCCACTATCGCCCCGGCGGTCAAACTTAACTGGGTTAGGCCCAAAAATAATAAAAACCAGGAGATGGGGCCCAAAGGGGTTAATTTCGCGCGACCTAAAAAGATCGATAGGATTAACAACGCCCCAGCCAATGACCAAAACAGAACCGCTGGCCCCTGGGTGGGGCCACCGGCCAAGAGGACAAAACGATCCTGGGGCGCGCTGATTTTTAAAACAATATTGGCGGTGGGTAGGCCAATATCCACCTTAGGGGCGTGGGTCACCGTCGTTATGGGCTCCGGGGATAACCAGGACACTTGGACTTGGCCCTCGCCCGGGTTAATCGGAAAATTGACCAACGGGCCTTGGCCATCTTGAGCCGAGCTAATGGGGAGCGACTGGCCATTGACCGATAACGTCTGGATCTCCGAGCCGATGGGCAAGCGGAAACTGTGTTGGCCGCCTTTGGAGGAACGGAGGCGGAACGATAGGTCAACTTTCCGGTTACGCTCGCCGAGCGTGACGCTGGCCTGGGCTTCGTCGACCACTAAATAGGCCCCTGGCGCGGGCTCGGGTTTGGTGATTTTGATGGTCAGTTTCTCGCCTGGCCAAGGTCGCCATTGGGGATTCCAGAACCCCTGGGCGGTGACATTGACCACGGGGGGCAGACCCTCTGGCTCCACTCGCCAGAGGGTGGAAGGATCAAGAACCCAGGTCTCGGCGTAAGGCCCAGTTTGGGCTTCTAAAACCAGAGGTTTTTGGAGGTCGAGTTTCAGATTCGACTCAAAGGTGATCTTCTGATCACGTGGGGAGAAGTTTAAAACCACGAGGCCATTCTGGGCCTGGTACTGGGTGGACAAGGGACTTTCGCCAGGCAAAAGGGGTAGTTTTAAGGAAACTGGCCGTTTGACTGGCGTGGAGAGCTCAATCGTGTTAATAACTTTCCACTCCAACCCCAAAGAGATGACCCGCTGGACATGGAAGAACGGCTCTAAGACCAGATCCACCGGCTCAGCCAGCTGGCTATCTGGAGCGTCTTTAACCTTCTCGCTAGGCTCAGCGCCCAGCGAGGTTTTCCGGGTTAAGAACAAAGCCTGGCTAACGGGAAATCCTTGTCGATCTAGCCCGCTAACGACCCAATCATCGCCTATTAGCTGAATTTTATGGGGTTTAAAGCCTTCGGGGAAGCGGATTTGAAAGCTATCGATTTTCTTTAAGCGGCCTTGGTAAATAAAGGTATTGATTCCGGCCGGTACCAAGGCGAAAGCTCGATCCGCCGCCTCCATAAAAGTGGGTAATTGTTGGCCGTCCGAGTTGACTAAGCTGAGAGGTTGGAAAATATTGGCGTCAAGATTGGGCAGTTGGATGGCCGAACGGGTTAAGGCCTCAACGAAGCCGGTCATTTTTAGGGTCTCGGCCTGGATCTCAATGGCTAATCGACTAAAGCTGGGCGGTAGCTCCTGGGGCGAGGGGGCCAGGAGTCGCTCTTGGAATTGTTTTAAAAGGTTCTCCGAGGGCCAACTCTGGGCCTGGGCCGCGGTGGCGAGGCCAAGACTTAAAGCTAGACTTAGGGCCAGGGCCAAAATAATCCCTAAAGCCCCGGCCGGGCCGGCGAGCGGCGCGGCGTTAGAGCTAGCCCCGATGGGGCTAGGCTCAGAAGCGCTAGAGGCGGAATTTTGGCTAGCCTTAGGCTTCCGAGGGGGCTGGAGCCCCCGGCTTAAAGTCAATAGTTTTAACGCCAACAGAGCCATCAACAAGGTTCTGGCTAGCCCCAGGGTGAGCTGAGTCTTCGGTCGGAGGAGATAGATTTGGACTTTTTGATCCCGGGCCACTTGGGCATTAAAGTCCAGCGACACCGCTTGCCAGCTCCAATTGGGGCGGGCGAGGCTGTTTTGGACAATGGCCTCAGGGTTGGGGCGGGCTAGCGACGATTGGTTGGCGACGTTGGCCGCTGGGGGTTGGCTAGGCGCGGCGAGGGGCTCTTTGGACAGAGACGCGCGAAATGATTTGGACGCGTTGTCTTGGGCGCCACTTCGCCGCCGGCCCTGGGAAGGCGGTTCGGCCTCGGTCTCGGCTAAGGGCTGGAAGGCCTCTCGCGCCCCGGCGCCCAGGCCGTCGGGCGCGGAAAAGTCTTGGATAGCTCGCTCTTGGCCGCTAGATGACCAGGGTTTTTGGCGCAGAGCCTCCGACATGGGGTAACCAAAGGAACCGGGCTGGTAAGCCCTGGTATCCTCCAATTGGGGATAAATGGCGATCCTCAGTTGGAAGATCAGAAAAACTATCGTGGTCAGAAGAAGGAAGAGGGCGGCTAACCCATACCAGACTTTGACTAAGGAACGAGCCACCCCGGGGGGTAGAACTTTTAACAAAGCCACCGCCCCCATGATATGGAGGATGACGAGCCGGGGGGACATGAACTCGTGGTAAGACAAAACGATGGTCACTAAAGCCAATAGAGCGAAAAGTTGGCCCTTTAATTTAAGGGCGGCTAAAAAAATGGCTAAGACGATGAACAGATCCAAGGTGTTCCAGCGATCTAGCCAACTGATGGGGCGGCCTTGATCATTGGCGGCCCGGGCTCCTTGGACATGTAATAGTTTATAACCCGGCGGTAGATGTAAAGTTTGGGCCGCGCTTTGGAGGTGATGATCCCAGCCGGAGGCGGGGAGAGCCGCGTCAAAGTTTTCTAAGCGTAAATCGGCGGTGACGGCGACGCGGCCTTGACGCGTCTGGAAGCCGGGGCATTTTTGACCTTGGGAGTTGATCTGCCAGGTCAGAACTTGGGGTTGGCCATTGACGTTAGCTTGCCCCAGAACCAAGGGCGGATCGGCCGATAGGCGCCAGTCGCGGCGCATGAGGCCATTTAATTGATCGCGGCAAGATAGCCCTTGGCCATCATAGTCCAACCAGCAGATCCGATTTAAAAAGAGCTGATTGGGGCCCGGCTCCGGATCCCCCCGGCGTAAAGTTCGCAAGGTCAAACTCTCGTCCGTCTGGAGGGCGTAGATGGGTAAGCCTTTCCACGGTAAGCTCAATTGAGAGGCGTCGATCTGGGGGGCCCCACTGACGTTGACTTGCCTGAGAGTGGGGTTAAGTTTGACGGCCCAGTTTTCCGCGCCATGGGGGCCTCTCACGGGGCCTAGTTTTTCCACCTGGCCGGTTAGACGGGCCGATAAAAAGATATCGTGGACGCCAGGTCGAACCTGAACTCGCAAGCCCCGATTGGCCAATCGGGTGGGCAGGGGGGAAACTATTTTAGTAGGTAGGGAGCCAGGGAGGAGGATGGGGTCAATAATCTCTTCGCGGTCGCGCCCAGAGACGGTGAGCCTAATCCGAGCGACGACGCTCATGGGCTGGTCGTCGATGATGAGGCGGTCGATGGAGTAATCAAGATGATCCGCCTCGGTTTGGGCCTCGGACGCGGATTTTGGTTGATTAACGCCCGGTTTTTGGGCGTCTTTAAGCCAGTAGGCCACGGAATTTTGGTTATGGGGCTCTTGATAAGGAAAGATTTTTTCCTGGCCATTGACCGTGACCGTGACGATGAGGCCCAGGGGTATAATCAAGGTGTCAGGCAATTCCGACCAAGACCACTGGCCTTTGACCACATGGCGACCCGGGGCGAGAAAAACCTGGGGAGTCTTTGGGGAGACCACCGGCAAGGGGACAGGGGCGCGACCGTCCACGCTATCGGTGACCTTTTCTGGCCAAAACCTCTCGCCGCCCGGCAAAGGAACGGGGCTGGGTCGGAAAATCGTCCAAGTGGCCTCAAATGTTCCCCCGGTCTCGGTTAAATTGAGGCTCAGAGCGCTGGGCCAAACGCAAGCTGGCCCGCGCCGAGCGTTGGAGTCTAGTTTTTGGCAGAGAAGGTCATCTTGTCGGTCAAATAGAACCCAGTCCTTCCAGATGGCTAGATCCGCCGGGGCTCCAGTCTCGGCCAAGGGCGCGGCCAAAGCGAGTGGGTTTAGCGACCCCAGGGCCAAACCAGCGAAAACCAAAATCCAGCCAACCCGGGAGAACAACGTCATTTCGACCTCCTGGCCCAATCGCGAGCCGACCTCCTCGCGGTAGTTAAAAAATTGGGCTTTTGGAGATGACAACTCCAAAAATAATTATAATATAGGTCGTTTTATATGATAAAGGACTTTCTATTGTTAATCATTGTGGTTAAAGAGCGTTTAAGATGATAAGCGCAAAAAACATAAGACTTTAGGTTAGATTAAAGGCGCTAGCGCCCAAAGTTTCGGGTCAATTAACCCACCGAGCCGTCCACCGAGAAAGCGTCTTCCGCCTGGGACATGGTCAATTGGGTTTGACAGAAAGGGCAAGTGATTCGTGACTCGACATGTTCGGGATCCAGGCAAAACAGATGCCCACAAAAACCGCATTTGCCCCACCCCTGGCTACGGCAATAAGGGCAATCCGAATAACCAGCCAATAAGTCCGAGGCGATGGCCGGGGCTTTCATGGAGCCATCGCCAAAGAAATCCTCGGGCAAGGGAAAACTTTCCTCGGTCAGGTAAACTTGATGTTCCTTGGAATAACGATAGCGCAGCATAAAATGTTGCCGCGTTTTTCGACAAGTGACATGAAAATACAAACAAGCGTTCTTTTCCTGGTATTGGGGTGGCCGCTCTTTGTCAATGACCGACATGCCCTCGCCCAGGGGAATTTTTTTTTCCAGGCTTAAGGGCGCGTCCGGGGCCACGCTCGCCGTTTGGATGCTCGCGGTCAGCCAAACAAAAAGGTTGGCTAAACTCTCCCCGGTTAGGGCCTCTAACCGCAGACAGACGTCAGCGATCTGGCCCAAGGTCTCAAAATCCACCTCTTGGCCGCAACCAATGGCGTAAATATGGGCCGGCGAGGGTTTGACGGAGACTAGACGGGCCAGCGCGCCGCCCCAGTCATCGGTGGGGTGGCCATCGGTTAAGATAAAGGCCAAGGGGCGATAGTCGCCTTTAACTTCGCTCGTGGTTTTAATCACGTCCTTTTTAATGGATTCCCTTAATAAATCCAGGGCCGCGCCCAAGCTAGTGCCCGGCCGCAGCGATAAAACCGGGGGCGTGACCGAGTTAAGCTCGGTCAGGGGCAAGACGGTTTTGGCCTTGGCGGCGAAGGCGATGATGGCTATGTGCGCCGTCTCCAAGGCGTAGGGGTTGCGCTTTAAGGCGCTCAGCATTTTGTGAACCCCGACCTCCACGGCGTTAAGGGGGTCGCCGGCCATGGATTCGGAGCAGTCCAAAAGAAGGTAGACGGGAAGACGCCTTAACATGATGGGCCGCCATAAAGAAAAATTTAGGTTTAGGCCAGAAAAAGGCCTAAAGTTCCAGGCGCGGCTGGTCTAATTTATATCATATTGCCACAGTGGCCTTGGCCGGTCAAATCGAAAACCCTTGGCTGGCTAAGGGAGCCATAATTGGCCCTTAAGCCTGATAAACGTTGACGGGAGCTTGCCGATGGTCTGGCGAGAAGTCTAAAATTCCAGCCTCCTAATGGATAAGTTATGGAAATTAATACTCTATTACTAGACGCTGGCCCTTAAACTAGGGTTTTCGCCTAACCATTGTCTGGGGCGGGGGTGGATCGTAGACGTAGAATAGATAAATTTATAAATTTGGATAAATTTGGATCAATTTTAAATTAGTCGCCCTGTCCCCCTAACGTGTTACAATCATAAATTTAATTAGGCTGGTCTAGGCTAGTCTAGGTTGGTCTAGACGACCTAACGACAATAAGGTGACAAGATGGAATGGAAAGCCATGTGGCCCATTTTTCTGAGCGTTTTACTGGCCGAGTTAGGCGACAAGACTCAGGTGGCCGCCCTAACTTTCGCCGCCGGCGGGGCGGCGGGACGGTGGGAGATTTTTCTGGCCGCTAGTTTGGCTTTGGTTTTATCGACTTTGATCGCGGTTTTGGCCGGTGACTTCATTAGCCAACTCATCTCGCCTTATGTGTTAAAAATACTGGCCGGGGGGGCGTTTATCGTCATGGGCGTCTACTTTATTTATCAAGCCGTGGGAGCCAAGGCGTGCTAACCTATCGCGATGGGCCCTTAAGCGACCCCTTTCACTATATCTTTAGCTCGGATAGGTGGCTAAGAGCCTATGATCCCCCGGGCCGTTACCCCATGTGGGTTAATCTGGAACCGACCAATGTCTGTCAATTGGACTGCCTTTTTTGTTCCCGTCAACTATCTAAGCGACCTTTGGGCTATCTAGATTTAAGCGTGGCGGCGACTATTTTTCAGCAAATGGCCCAATGGCCGGGCGCGGCCTTACGTTTGGCCGGTTGGGGGGAACCTTCGCTCCATCCCCAGATAGGCCGTTTGGTGGCGATGATTAAATCCCAGGGTATAAAACTAAAGATCTATACCAATGGTTTGGCTTTAACCCCGGAGTTAATGGATCTATTAATAGATTGGCAAGTGGAGGATCTGCAGTTTTCTCTCCAAGGTTTAACCCCAGAGCAGTATGAGCTTAACCGGCGGCGGGCGAGTTATAAGGCTTTAGAAGAAAAAATTATTATGGCCTCAGAGCGACGTGGTTCGAGAAAGCGGCCTTTTTTAAGTTTATTAACCTCGGTTTTAGCGGATGAGTTAAACCAAGCCGATCCGGTTCGCTTTACCCAGCGCTGGTTAAACGTGGTCGATAAGGTGGCCGTGGATCTAACTAACCTTAATTTTGTCCGGGAAAGTCCGAAAGTTATCCCCCATTTGGCTAGACAATCGCCGGGTCTGACCCGGGGGTTGTGCGTGGAAGTCTTTTTGGCTTTAGAAATTAAGTATGATGGCTCGATCCAGTTTTGTGGCCAAGACGCCCAAGGCCGCCCGGAACATACCATTGGGAACGTCCGTGATCTAACCTTAGAAAAGGCGTGGCTAAGCCCGGCCATGGCCGCCAAACGCGAGTCAGTGGGGCGAAGGCTAGAACACGCCAAGAGCCCGGTTTGTCAAAACTGCTATCACAACACCACTAAATACGAGCTTTTTAAAAGTTTAGCCCCTAAGGAGCCCCAGTGACCGAGGCCCAGCGTAACGCCCAGGCTCGGATTTTGGCCGCCACTTTGACCCTTTTGGCCAGAGAGGAAGATAGCCTGCCGAGCCCCTTCGCTCTCTGGCGCGTCCCTTTAACGGCCCAGGACATCAAAGAAGCGGCTCTAAAGGTGGCTTCTGGCCAAGCGCGCGTGGTCTGGGTGGATGACGGTTATCCGGCTCGCGGTCTATTGATCCGGCAAGAGCAAGCTTTAGAGTCCCTGATTTTAGGGTATCGGGCCTTTCGTCTATTAGGGCCCTGGCTCATGGAACCGGATCCAGGGGAACGCCAGAAAAAAACGGCCACTTTAGCCCGAAAAGCCCAGGATCTAGAGCCGGGGCCAGGGTTTTGGGCGGTGAAAGCCATCCACGATCCGGCCATCATCCGCGGGTTTCTGCGGGCCGGTTTCCAGGTGGCCGAGATCAGTTCCCGTTTATCTGGCCCCATTAACCCCCAACTACCGCCCGAGTTTCCTTTTTCCCGGGGCGAGGGGTTGTCCTTGCGAACCCCCGAGCGAGGGGAAGGGCCAGCTTGGTTAGAGCGGTTAGGGGATCTTTTTTACGATGGCCATTATCTCCATGGGCCCTTCTTGCCCCGGGATTTTTCGACAAAACTGTGGCGGGCGGTGAGCCTGAGCCACTTCGCCCAAGCCCAACCAGCTCTGTTTTTGTGGGAAGAGTTAGCCCAAAGGCCGGTGGCCGTGGCTCTGGCCAATGTTCAGGGTCAAGAAGCTAGTTTGTCCGTCCTTTTTGTGGCCGAGGAACTGCGGGGGAAAGGTTGGGGCCGGACGCTGTTACTAGAGACGCTCCGGGAGCTCGGGCGTCTTAAGGCGACTAGCCTAACCGTGGAGACGGCGGCCTATAATCTACCCGCGTTGGCCTTATATCAGGGGGTGGGCCTAAAAACGCGGGCTCCGCTAATTACTCTGCATGGGATGAAATCGTGAGCGTTTGGGGGCTAGAGGGCGAATTTGGTCAACTTTTTTAGTTAGAATAGGTTAGGTGGTTATGTCAAATATCGATTATAGCGATGTTGAGCCAGAAAAGTTTGAAATAAGAGCGTGCCTGTCCCGTTGTGGCCAGACGCTCTCCGAGTTGTTCCTGATCGTGGTGGGCCTGACGCTGGTGGCGGAGGTCTTGGGGTTTATCGGGGACACGCTTGGGCCGGTGGGGAATTCTTTTATGGCTATTGTGGCCGCGATCATCGGGTTCGCCACCCAAGGCGCGGTGGCTTGGGCCATAGTTAAAAAGTATCAAAATGAGGAGGTCACGTTTAAGGATAGTCTGGTCAAGGGTTTAAGCCGCCTGCCCTCGGTGATTCTGACGATTTTATTAAGCTTTTTGCTCATGATGGGCGCGCTGATTCCCGTGGGGATTTTTTTGGCCGTGGTTATTCCCATGACCAAAAGCGCGCTGGTCATTATCTTGGGCGGTTTAGCCCTTGGGGCGTTATTATTATGGGTTGTCACGATCGTTAGTCTAGCCGTGCCAGCTTGCGTCGTGGAAAATTTAGGCGGTCTAGACTCTTTGCGTCGGAGCCGGGAACTAACCAAGGATAACCGGCTAAAGATTATGTTGGTCTATTTATTGGCCTTCGTCCTCATGGCCGGGTTGGCGGTGGGTGGGGTGTTCGTCGTTGGCTCCATGTTCGCGGTTAACGGCTTGTCCTCTTTGCGGGAGCTGTTGAATTTCGCCAGCGCTTCTATGGAAAACGGTTTTAACGCGACGTCGCTGGTTTTTTATTTGGCTCTTTTTTTGCTCTCAACCATTAGCCGGGTGGTCTATAACGTGGTTTGCGGCTCGATTTACCTGGAGCTTTTGATTGTTAAAGCGGACAAAGATTTAGAGGAGATGTCGGAGGTTTTTGAGTAAGGAGTGGAAAGTAGAGAGTGGAGAGTGGTGGTTGGCCAAAGGGGCGATGTTTTTCGACTTGTTTTTAGGTCACCGTTCACTAGGGCGATTTTATCTGGGGTGGGGAGTCTTGGCTGGACGCTCGGCTAACCCGCGCGACTTACTCTCCAGCCGGGGGTGAGGGAACGGGCTAAATACTTGGTGGACGTGGCGCGGCGGGTTTATAGACGCCAGTCAGCTAAGATCAACGACCAGCGCCTTGAGGTCATTGTCCGTCGGACGCTCTGGAAATTCCGGGTGAAAACCGCCGGGGGCGCGGAGTTTTTAGTGGGCGAATCGGTGGATCGCCCTCGTTTTGAGGCGATTAACCGCGCCATCATAAGAATGGTAAGAAAAAAACTTGACAGCCCAAAATTTAAGAAATAAAATGTAATAAAATTAGGTTTCCAGATCATGAAATTTTGGATTTTAGGAACAAGTTCTTGATTTTTTTAAAGAAATTACTCGGTTGGCGGGCGAGGTGGAAGAGACTGAGACAGCGCGGGCGGCACGGGCGGGAGAACCGCGTGGAG
>JAISYP010000012.1 GCA_031269825.1 Deltaproteobacteria bacterium | reverse complement strand
CCAAACAAGATGGTCTCGCGAAAAGTCCAAAATTCAAGAATCCTAATTGATAAGTTACTGAAATTAATACTCTTTTAATTGACGATTTTTCTTAAACTAGGGTTTTCGCGAAGCCATCAAATATTCCAAACGCCATTTATCATCCCCAAAAATCCAAAACCTCATCGCCGCCCCATACGCCTAACCGCCTAGTCTCTTCTAACTATTAATATTGCGCTAATTTAGTCCGCCTCGCCCCCACCAGTCCAAGCGTCGACCAATTATCCCCCCATCTTCCTTAGCCGTCTATCCGCGTCTCGCCACCACCCCGGCGCCCAACATCCCCACCGCCATCAGCCCTCAGCCATTTTCCCCGCCCATCCTCGGACGCGTTCAGGTAACCTTAATGTTTTTTATATGGATCTTTTTTTAATCTCGCTGTTTCGCGGTCGTGGCCTTGAGTCATGTCTTTATCGACTACGCGGGGGAAATTCTCATGGACAGGGATCTTTATCCTTGCTATTAAGACGGCGGCGAGTCGAATGACTCGCCGCCGGTTAATTGTTATCAACGCCATCTAGCCATCACATATCTTAATGACTAGCGGCTTAAGCGTGGATTACCGGCCTAAAAACATACAGCCGGGTTTTCCAGACTTTTCTCCATTGTTAACCCAATCAGGTTCTGGGCTAGGCTTGGATAATCCGACCAAATGGCCGATTCTAGAACCAAATCCGCCAAAACCTTACCCTTAAGAGAGGTTAACAGATCATCCGCTAATCGAAACTTGGTCGCTCTTGACCAAAGCCCTTCCCAGACGTCTGTATACTCGTTAAGAGTTTGGGTTATAGCCGCAGCTCGGGCCGGACTTCGACAGTCCGGACTCTTGCCGCCTGGTTCGACATAGGCCCCCGGCGGCCAAACCCGAAGAAGACGTCCCATGGCTGGGCCAAGACGCTCCCGGGCTCCACCCAAGCTACCGGCCAAGCAATTAGCCGCTAGCTCGTAGTCTTCATGAATGCCCATGTTTTCCTCCGTGAAACCATGTCCCCTTATTAAAGGGGGAGCTATAAACCGACATCCTTGCCGATTCCGAAATTATGATCGGAATTTTTCGGTGGTTTCCGACCAAGCCATGTCTCTCCTTTCTCGCGTCCCGATCCGCGACCTAAGGCTTTTTTCGGGTAACGGCTAATAACAATTTAGGCGTTGGCCTGGAGCTAGGCGAAGCCGTTATTATTTCGCTTCTCCTTCTCTCTTATCGGCCAGTTTAATAAAATAATTAATAGCGCTTGGGATATTTTTTTTATTAAGCCCCATATGTTAAGCTATCTTTTAGGAGGTTTAGAATTTGTCCGAAGTTCTTTACCAAGCTATCAACAGTGTCTTAACCCTTTTTTTAATTGGGTTAGTCGGTTATAGCTTAGCCAGAATTGGCCTAATCACCAATAATATCAAGAGCTTCTTCCCCATAATGGTGGTTCGGGTCACCTTGCCGTCCTTCCTTTTAAGCTCAACGGTCAAAAACTACGCCCGAGCGGATCTATCTTTACTGGCCAACTGGATTGGCTTGGGGCTAGTGACCGTGACGCTAACTTATGGGCTGGCTTTTTTGATTAGCCATTTCATCATACGTCCCCAAGGCCGAAGAAGGGGGATCTTCTGCGCCGCTTTTTCTTTCTCCAACACCATGTACATCGGCATCCCCATCAATCTAGCCCTGTTTGGGGATCAGGCGTTGGGGCCAGCCATGGCTTATTTTTTGGCCAATGGGATTTTCTTTTGGACCATTGGCAACTACCTCATGAGTCTGGATGGCCAATTTGGCAAAGTTCCCATTGTTAGCCTAGAAACCGTCAAAAGACTTCTGCCTCCCCCCATGATCGGTTTCGCGATTGGGATATTTTTAGTTCTGATTGGTTTCCAGCCCCCCAAATTCTTTCTCGACGCCGCCACTCTCCTCGGCTCCATGAACACCCCCCTAGCCATCATGTACATTGGCCTAGGTTTTTACGGGTTATCCCTATCTAGTCTAAAACCCATTAAAGAAGTCATCGCCGTTCTGGGCGGACGGTTCCTAATCTGCCCGGCCATAACCGTGACTTTTTGTCTTTTAGCCCAGACCCAAACCTTAACGACGCAAGTTTTCACCACCCAATCGGCTCTCCCGGTTCTCGCCGCCTCTTCCATTATGGCCGGGTATTACCAATCAGACACCAATTACGCCAATGTCCTGGTTTCCCTGTCCACGATCCTGTCGCTTTTAACCATTCCTTTGATCCGGGTGTTGGTGATTTATCTGTGACAAAGATAGGGGAGTAAGTTAGTTTTGGCTTTAGCCAGTTAAATTTAATAACTAATTACGCACTAATATTTAAAACAATAATATTTAATAATCTAAAACTAAATAATATTATCCATAAATATGTCCATTAATTGACGCTCGAGGGCCGGAGAAATCCCCGGCCCTCCGGTTACGCTAATTAAAAACTCTTGGCCTAGTTTTCCGCCCCCGCTAAAGGGCTTACGCCCCTCCATGGGACAAAAAATAAGGGTTCTCCCGCCCGTCCGAGGCCAACCACTTGGCCTCGGAAAAACTGGCCCCCTTCGCTCCTTAAGGAAATAAAAATTTCCCTGATTTTGGCGCCTAAAAATTAGACCTGATTTTTTGGCTCTGGCCAGTCCACGGTCGCCATCAGATTTTTTCTTTCCTTTTTTTCATGTTCTCGTCTCAACCGGATCCGGATTAACTGGCTCGCCCGAACCCGCGCGACCTGATTTTAAACCGCGCCCCCTAAGGCTCGCCCCCCTTCTCCCCGAAGACCACGGCCCTCATAATAATGTCGCCAATGAGCGGGCTTTGAGGACTATTTAACCCCCAAAGTCGCGCCCTCGGTAACCAAACCAGGCGATAGCTAACCCTGCTGAGGCTCCATCTGGGCGTCCTTCCTTAAGCTCGCCACGATTTTTCCCCCCCTAGCCAAAGCTAGCCACCGAGTTTGGCGACCGTCTGGGAGGGGGCCTAAATTTTCCTAACTTAAAAACGTTTAATCTAACTTAAAACAATATCTAGACTAACCGAGGTATTATTAATTCTAACTGTGACAACTAAAAGAACACGCTAATAATAACTAATAAATAATTTTATTATATACTAAGATAAAACGCTAGTGATTATATCTATTAGGCTTTAATAACTATTTTTAGCTTTAAATATATCCGCTATTAGATCTTTAATCTTTTTTAATGGTCTTTTCGCTGGGTTCCTGGCCGCCTTCATGGCCTTTGGACTCGCCACACTTTTCACGCCCATCGTAAAGACGAAAAAATAAACTATCAACGAAATCTAGGTTAATATTTACTAAAATTATGTCAAATAGTAGCTTTTCTGATGGTTCGGAAAAACCGTCCTGGGGATCGTTTTGGGGGGTTGGTGGGCGGAACGTCAATAAAAAAGGTCGGCCTCAGAGCGGGTTAGCTTTAAAACTAACTATTGGAAATTTATACTTATTTTTTAAGAGTCTCTAAATAAATCAATAAAAATCCAGTAGTTATGACACCAGGCTCCGTCCGCCGCTAGACTCCAGACCCTCTAGCTCTTCTTACAAACGCGCTCGGCTTAAATAGAACGGATAGTCGGTTAGACGGCTGGCTCTCCCGCCTAGGCGCGAAAAATGAGCCGGGTTTTCGTCCAAGTTTCTTAAAGACGCGCCCAATTCCGACTTGGCTATCTGGGCCAAAAATGATCCATCGCAAAGGGCCAGGGTTAAACCAGCCATAACTAAAAAACCGCGTTGTTCGCTAAACGTTCCGGTCTCTCCCCGTCAATATCTAGACGCCCACCAGCGAATGACCGGTCAACCGCGGCGCCCATCAAGTTTTTCCTAAGATAAACGTCAGATATTTTTCTCGCGCGCCACGCGAATTTATAGATAATATAACTAATCAAAAAATTGAGCTGTATCAGAATTACTTGATCCTAACGTTTTATAAGAAAACTCACAATAACTTTCTTGTGTAAATTTATTTAGTAAATTTGTAATATTATTTGAAAATATTCTTTTAATTTCATAATAAATTTTTATATCTTGATCTTCAGATAAAAGTGATTTCATTTCATTATATTTATTTGATAATTTAAATGAACATAATGTGGCCGTTTCTTCCGCGTTAAACAATAAATATATCATCGTAACTAATTTAGTTGGCGCGTTCATTGATTTAGCGACACTACAAATTTTATACTCAAACTCTTTGCCTGGAAAATTACAAACTGTTGGAATATCATCGCTATAAAGAAATAATTCATTTTGAGCGAAAGAAAATCGAGGATAATAAATAACTAAACATAATAAAATAACAATAAACAGTTTTATAATCACTTTATACCTCATGACTTATAATTACTAGAGAAGGGAATTTTATAACTCTTGATTCAGAATCACTACCTATAAAATTTGACGAGTTAATTTCTCAACTTCCTAGATATATCTAATTAGGCGGTTTTAATGGCCTAGGTCGGACAAGCTAGCCTGACTTTCAACCGTTTGACTAGAACCAACAAACTTTTCGGCCAAGACCAATAGCCTGGTTTATTGGCCAAAAATTAGTTCCAGGCGGGATCTAGAAGTTAAGTTCCCAAAAGCCTAAAATAACCACTCTTGACGCCCTCGCGAAAAGTCCAAAATTCAAAAATTATAATTGATAAGTTATTTAAATTAGTACTATTTTACTTGACGATTTCCCTTAAACTAGGGTTTTCACCAACCTATCAACTCTTTAGTCAACAATTACTCTATTATTATTAGGCGATTTAATATTATTAGATATTATTTTAACTTACGAGACAGACAAAGTCAATGGCAAAGTCTCAACATATTCTGGTGAGCTCTTAAAATTTAGATGTTTCCCTATAATTTTAAATAATTTATCTCTAACAGTTGAACTATCCATAGGCCCTTTATAAGCTTCTAAATTGGTTCGACTGCAATTATTGTAATAACAAAACATTGGCCACAGTTTTTCCTTACGTTGTAAACGTGCTTTATTTAAATTAACGCCTGTTAACTGCCCTATCAACTCTAAATTAGCTATTTCAAGAATATAAAATTGATTTTTATATATAATTTCATTTGTTTGAGTATCTAATTTATCAAATAAATGCATTGAATATAAGCATTTAGATACCCCTAGAAAAGGTTGTTTACCATTTTCCGTTCCATTTAACCCTCGCTCCGCCAATAACAACTGGCTATTCGTTATGGGATCCTTTTGAAAAGATAAAAAGACCGCGCCCCAACGCCAGACTTCTATCGGGATGGAGCTGGTCAAGGCGGCTGGCCGAAAATCGGACATTTCTATATCTTTAAATAATTGCATTATTACGCCTTAATCGTTATTTTATCAGTTATAGTAAAAAATTATGACTATTTTTTGACTCTTTTTTGATTATTTTTTGATTCTTTTTTGATTAACGATTGATTATCGTTGTGGAGCGCCTATTCCAGTTCCATTTTTTATTATTCCATTTTTTAATTATATATTTATTATCCTGGGTTTGATGGTAAGTCAAGGTCAAAACCATCCACCTGTAACTCTCCATCCGACTAACCACCAACCAGCTAACCGAGTGGAACTTAATCTAACCAAGACCTATTTAAGCCTAAATTCACGACGCGTTTAACCAAACACAGTCAATCACCTAAATCAGGATATTTTTTTAACTTATAAGCCATTATATTCTTCTTCAGCCCCAAAAGTTCCGCCGCTCGGCCCATGGCCCCATGACTTTGGGCGAGGGCTTTGATCAACAGCTGTTTTTCCAGATCCTCCAGAGCGGTCACTAAATCCAACCCCTCGGGAACCACTTCGGCCAAAATCGCCGCCAAAGGCGTGGGCTCCATCAAAACAAATTTATCCCATTTATACTTAAAAACGTTCCGCTTCAGCCCCAAAATCTCCGCGGCCCGGCTCTGCACCCCATCGCCTTTGGCCAAGGCTTTCCGGATCAGGCCCTCTTCCAAAGTATCCAAGGCCTCGGTCAACCATATTCCCGGCGGCAGAAGACCGATCACCACCTCCGTCCAAGCCGTGTCCATGGTTGGTTTCGCCCCATTCGCGCTCGAGGACGCCTGACCATCGCCTTTAACCGTGTCCATGTACCACCTAGCTTGGGCTTGCGATTGGGGAATGGGCTCGGGCGTGGGTTTGCCACTGTCTGGCGGGCGCCTTAACTCCTCGGGCAGATCCTCGGGTTTAATTTCCTGGCCTTGAGCCAGAACCAACCCCCTCTCAATGACGTTTTCCAGTTCCCGGATGTTGCCTGGCCAACTATGGGCGAACAGTAACCGCCGCGTTTCTGGGTGAATAATGGCTTTTTCCGGGCCTTGACGATGCTTTTCCAGGAAATGTTCCATCAATAACGGTAGATCATCCAGCCGATCCCTTAATGGGGGGAGACGAAGATGAACCACGTTCAAACGATAAAAAAGATCCTCCCGAAAACGACCCGCGGCCACTTCTCGCTTAAGATCGCGGTTAGTGGCGGCCACCACCCGGACATCCACTTTAATGGAAGCCCCACCCCCCACGCGCTCAATGGCTCTTTCCTGCAGAACCCGTAAAAGTTTCACCTGAGCCGAGGCGCCGATCTCCCCCACCTCATCCAAAAAGATTGTCCCCTCGTGGGCCATCTCAAAACGGCCCACTTTAGTGGCCACGGCCCCGGTAAAAGCGCCTTTCTCATGGCCAAACAACTCGCTCTCCAATAGATTTTCCGAAAGAGCCGAGCAATTGACGGCCACAAAGGAACGTTTGGAGCGCGGACTATTATAATGAATGGCCTGGGCCACCAACTCCTTGCCAGTGCCGCTTTCCCCGGTGATGAGGACATTGGCTCGGGTGGGGGCGACTTTTTCTAGGTATTTATAAAGTTCCTGCATGGGCTTGGATTTTCCGATCAACCGCCCAAAACTAAACCGATCCGCCAAGGCTTCCCGTAACTCTTTATTCTGACGCCCCAGACGACTAACTTCCAAAGCCTTGGACACGGCGCGTAAAATCTCCGCGTTTCGACAAGGTTTAGTTAAATAGTCAAAAGCCCCCTCCTTCATCGCCTCCACCGCCCGCTCAATCGTTCCATGGGCGGTCAAGAGGATGACCGGAATTTCCGGGCTACGCTCTTTGACTTTCACCAACAACTCAATCCCGCCCCCATCTGGCATGGTCATATCCGTTAAAATAAGATCCACCCAACCATGTTCTTCCAAGATCCCCAACGCCAACCGCCCGCTCTCGGCTAAGATCACCTCATAGCCCTCGGCTTCCAACAATTCCCCCATGATCAGCCGGTAATTAGGCTCATCATCGACTATCAGGATGGTCTCCACGCGGCTCATTATGGTAAGAGTTGTCTCCTTAAATATGGGTTCTAACAGGATAAAAAAATTATCTTCCGCCCAAACTAGCCCTTTTAAAACTAGGCCCATTTTAATATAAGCGATTAAACGATTGTTATTAATAAGTGTCTAAATAGTAGCTATTAATAAGCGATCAAATGGCAGTTATTAATAAATTATTTATAAAAAATACGCCCTAAATAACTACAACTTCCTTTAAAAACCTAAACGCCCGTCGCCCCTGTCTATTAATCCCCCTTAAACCCTAACCCTAGCCGCTTAACCCCGAACCCCCCGTCTGGAGCTATACCATTGTGGATCTATATTATTAAGGTCACCCCTCAAATTATCCAGACGAATTAGCCAGTCTATTTAGACCACCCTTCGATCCTACCGATGACCGGGCTCAAACCCAGGTAGAGGCAACTTAATGGTGACAATGAGGCCGTGATCTTCCTCACCCTCGCCGGGAGCGTTGGTTAAATCTATTCGGCCGCCATGGCTTTCCACGATATTCCGCACCAGCACCAACCCCAAGCCAGAGCCTTTGACTTTAGTGGTGTGGAAAGGGGTAAACAGGTTCTGAGCCACTTCTGGGGATAAGCCCTCGCCGGTGTCAGAGATGGTTAAGGCCAGGTAACCAGTGTCCGCCGAAGTCTCGACAGAGGTTTTAACGGTCATCAGCCCACCTTCCGGCATGGCCTGGATGGCGTTAACGAGGACATTGACTAAGGCCTGGTGCATCAAGGCCCGATCCGCGTTGATGGGGCTAGGTTTATCTCTTAACTCCGCCCGCAGTTCCACCCCCGCTCGCCCCATCTGGACTTCCAATAGAACAAAGATCTCCTCCAAAAGCTCTTCTAAGATCATGGGCGCGAAAACGGGAGCCTGGGGTCGAGCGAAATCCAAAAAATCAGTCACTATCGAGGATAATCGTTCCGACTCGTCGACAATGGCCTCGGCCAATCGAGCCATCTTGGGGGATTCTTTCAGTCCTTGGGCTAAAAAATCAGCGCTGGAGTTAATGACGCCTAAGGGATTTCTAATCTCATGGGAAACCGTCGCCACCATCCGGCCCAGGTTCACTAGTCGCTCGGCTTGGTTCAACCGCTCGCTCAAGGCGGCTTTTTCGGCGTTTTTTTGGTTAATGATGACTTCGCCCCTCGCCACCACTATTCGCAGGATAATGGTTAGGGCCAAAGAGGTGCAGACGGCCGTGGCCAAAGCCGTGTACTGCATGGAGGCGATCTGCTCGTATTCCGGGGTCAAGTCCCGAGTGATCTCCAAAACCCCGGAAATCTCCGGGGAGACGTAATTCTCCATGGCCTTAAAGCAGCGCATGGAAAAACGTCCCCTGGGAAAAAACGAGCCCAATAGGTACCCCCCGCCCTCTTGGACAATAACCGCCCGCTCTTTTAAATAATTTAAATAAGCGGCCCGGCCGGAAGCTCCCGGCGGCCGCCAGAAACGAGGGCCCGCGGTTCCTTGGCGCAGAATTTCCTCAATAGGTTTCAAAAAAAACCGACTCACCGCCTCCAGATAAGCCGATAGCGGACTAGCGAACTCGCCGTCCGGGATTCTACCGCCGGAATCCGAAACCGGTTTTAAGGCGATCACCGGTTCCGCCGAATCCGAGGAGTAAATCATCAGTCCATAAGTCGCGTCGTAAATGGCCACCCGACTAATGTCAAAACCATGGATCGTGTTCTGGATGACGCTATTTAAATACTCATAGGCCTCTGGTTGGCTTAAACGGCCATCCGCCCCCGTCTCGTAGATGGGCCTAAGAAAATTGTTGTAGAGCTGGAAGTTAAGGTTATCCATGATCATGATCGTGTCTTCCACCACCCGTTCCTGGATCATCTCCTCGGCCCGCCGACTCATGAAGGCGGCGAGGATCAGGCAAGTGGCGAAGATCACGGCGATGGCCACGGTGGAAAAATACTTGGCCAGACGGAAAGGTTTTTCTAAGGAGGGCGAAGGGGTTAAGTCGTCAACCTTCCGCTCGTCTAGCTTCCGCTCGTCCAACTTCCGCTCGTCTAGCTTTCGCTCGTCAACTTTTCGCTCGTCAATGACCGTCACGACAGGATAAATTTGGTGTTAGAGCTTAAACCCTGGTTATAACGATCCAGAAAATCCTCAAACCCCGCCCGTCCCATGAGCCCGTAAGTGAACTTCTTACCCAGCTCGACCCCGGGCTGATCCAAGGGATCCACGTTGTAAAGAACCCCTGAGATGACCGTGGCCATTTCCAACGTTTGGATGAGATAACCAATGGCCTGAGGCGAAATGGTGGGGATGGTTAAAGTCAGATTAGGCCGCCCGTTCTCGGCCAAGGCCCGAGCGGTTCCTTTGAGCTCACAATCCAATAGATCGGCTAAGGTCTTGCCGCCTAAATAACTCAACGCCTCATGTTCCTGAAAAATGGCCGGTATTTTTAGGTTGGCTCTTAATTTTTCCACGCCTAAAAACATAATGGTCTTATCCTGTGGGCCTTCCATCCACATCTGGAGCTGGCTATGCTGATCGGTGGCCCCTAAAGCTTTAATGGCCGTCTGACCAGCCATGGTCGAGGAGCCATCCAGTTTAGTTCCTTTGCCCAAAGACTCATTCCACAACTGGTTAAACCAGTCCGCCACCCGGGCCAGAGCGTCGGCGTAGGGCGTCAAAACCAAGGAGCCTCGCCCTTTAGTGGTGGTCATAAGCCAGTTAAGACCGGCCAGGATAGCGGCTTTATTGTCCGACCAAGGACGCTGGATCTCCGCCGCCGCCAGCCGCGCCCCAGCCAATAAGGCCTTAATATTCACCCCAGCCAAAGCCAAAGGGGCCAGTCCCACGGCCGTTAAAACGCTAAACCGGCCGCCCACCCCAGGCGGAATGGGTAAAGAGGTTAAATTCAAATCATTAACGATCTTTCTTAAAACCCCGTTGGCGGGATCCGTGGTCACCAACAACCGCTCGGCGATGGCTTTCGCGCCCAACCGTTTTCTGAGCCAGTCGTGGGCGATCAGGAACTGGCTCATGGTCTCGGCCGTGGCCCCGCTTTTGGAGATCACGTTAACTAAAGTGGTCTCGGGATCCAAGGTGGCCAAAAGAGCCGTAAAGCCTTCGGGGTCAATGTTGTCGGCCACCCAAAGGCGAGGCCAACCCCTTTTCCGGTCAGAGAGGCGATTGTGGTTTAAAGGCCTTAAAGCCGTAAAGATGGCCGAAGCTCCCAAAGCGCTCCCGCCAATGCCCAAAACCACGACATCCTGAAAAATCTTGCGTCCCTGGTTGGCCAACTTTTTACAGTTTTGAGCCAACTCCTGATCCAAAGGCGAATCCAAAAAAGGCAATTCCCCCTTTTGATGGCGAGCCTGGATATTCTTTAACGCCCCAGTCAACGGTTCTTTTAGACTCGCCAACGTCTCAGGCGCCAACCCCGCCGCCCCCACGGCCTCGCTGGTCAAGTTGTTATAATCGATCCTTAAGAGACTAGCGTCCTTGTTTTCGCCCGCCATTTTAAAACCTCGCTTTAAAACATCGCTGGAATTATCCCGCGTTCCCCAGAAAGAGGAACTTTTGGCCTCCCACTAGCCGCCTCATAACCAAATAGAACGCCTGACTATAATCAAAAATGAGCTAGAACGTCTAAAACTAGACGGTCAAAGTTAAAACATCCAACATAAAACCTTAAATATTTTTTATCAAGACTAAATATTTTGTTAAATACAATATTAACGCTGACATCACCCCTTATATCAAATAATTATTTTGTTAACATATAATTATTAATCAAAAAAGTTTAAACTAACCCAAACAAACCTAGTAAAATTAAAAACAGTTTTCCTTACAAAGTTTATCTCTAATTAACCAATAGTTTGTTTGAAATTAATCTATTATTAGTCGCGAGCTAGGCTAAATCTAGGCCATAGTTAAACTAACAACTAGTCTGGCTTTTGAGGGACTTTCCAGATAACAGCGCCCAACAGACTCACCGGAGCGTCGTCAAAACTTCACGCCATTCTTAAGGCCATACCCAAAACTTAACGCTATACTAAAACTTAAGGCCATACCTAAGCTATAAGCTATAATACTAAAACACGAGTTAAACCCGCGCCCCACGCTCGCGCTTGTAATCTGGCCTCTTGGCCAGTATACTTATAAAAAGGCCTTGGATCAAGAAATCGCTGGCTTGAATCCTAGTCTGGCTGGCTTTAAGACCATAAAAACTCTTCCTTTCCAATGGCCATAACTAAAGTCTTTTTTGTTTAGGTTTTTTGGAGCAATCGTTAGTTATTTTGACAAAAAACGTTATATTTTACTAATCAATCATATTTAATTGATTAAAAAAATAGTCTTTTTATCGTCATTGATCTCATAGCCGGGTCTTTCTTCGCCCTTGACTAGGGAAATCAATCGGCGATGCCCAAGGTCAAGTTTCCCTCCATCTAGCGGCTCGTTATAACCGCTTGTTATAACTATTATAACTACTATTATAACTAATTGTTATAGTAAATCGTTATAGCTGGTCAGTATAGTGAAAATGGCGCCTTTAGATCCCTTAAAGACCTTGGCTTATTCGGCTCCCGATTTATTGGCTCGAAAATCGCCCTCATCCTTTTTTTGGTCAAGTTGACCGTCATAAAGCGGGTTTTCATGGCTAACTTGGACGACATCCTCAAATTATTGGCCCGTCGGATCTTGTCCTTGGACGAGGACGAACTGGTGCGTCTGATACCCAAATACCGCAAACTCATGGACAACTTCACCCCCACCCAAGAGTGGGAGGAATCGGTCATCATCTATTTCATTATTAATGGCTACCGGGTCAAATCCGCTCAATTCTCCGAGGAATTAAAGAATTATATGAACCGCAAACGCCTGGACAATGACTGGTCCGCCAAGATCCGGCCCAACATCCGGCGAGTGCTGACTGAACTGACCGAATCGAGCCGGGCCGGGAAAATAATTTCGGCGCCTTTGGAAGAGAGCGCCCCCGAACGCCCCACTCTGCGACTAGTTAGCCCACCAGAGCCTGAGTCCCCAAAAACTGAGTCGAGTCAGCTCGAACCCAAAAAAATTGACCCCCAAAAGATCGCCCCCCTCCCGGTCGATCCCAAAAAGGAAACTTAATGGCCCGCTTTTCCGAGGGTTGGCGCGCGGCCGGGCTCATGACGCACGTGACCACTCTACCTAATAATTATGGCGTGGGCGATCTGGGCCCCTCAGCCCATCGGCTGATCGCTGTCCTTAAAAAAGCCGGGTTGACTTTCTGGCAGGTTCTCCCGGTTGTCCCCACTGGCCCAGGGTTAGGCGATTCCCCCTATTCGGCTTACTCGGCCTTCGCCGGTCATGAGCTGATGATCTCGCCAGAGCTATTAGTTCGAGATCAGCTCCTCGACCCAGCCGAAGCCGTGGCCTTTCAACTACCTTTAACTTCTTCGGTCGATTTTCCCTTAGTCCTGAGCAAAAAAACAGCTCTAATTGATTTAATTTTCCAAAGAGAGGAAAAAAATCTCCTCAATCAGGAAAACTTCAACGATTTTTGCCACGATCACGCGATTTGGCTCAATGATTACGCCTTTTTTATGGCGGCGAAAAAGGATTTTGGGGATCAACCGTGGATCCAGTGGCCGGAAGAACTCAAAAGACGAGAAAATTGGGCCCTGGCCCAGCATGGGGAAAGACTAAGAACCCCCATCCTGCGCCAAAAATTTGGCCAATTTTTGTTTTACCAACAACTTTGGGAACTTAAACGCTTATTTAACGCCGAAGGTTTAGCCCTCATTGGGGACACGGCCTTTTACGTTAACCACGACTCCAGCGATGTTTGGGCCAATCAAGACCTCTTCGCCCTGGATGAGCGCGGACACCCCAAGGTTATGGCTGGGGTGCCGCCAGATTATTACTCCCAAGATGGCCAGCTGTGGGGCAACCCCGTCTATGACTGGCCACGACACCAAGCCACGGGTTTTAGTTGGTGGAAATTCCGCCTAAATCACTGTTTACGGTATTTTGATTGGTCAAGATTAGATCACTTCCGAGCCATGGCCGCTTACTGGGCGGCGCCGGCCGGTTCCCCCACGGCCGCCACCGGGCGCTGGGAACCGGCGCCTGGTCACGAGCTTTTCCGGGAACTAACTTCTCAAGGCCCTTTAAACATTATCGCCGAGGATCTGGGCGTCATCACCCCGGATGTCACTAATCTTCGACAAACCTTTCAACTGCCTGGCATGCGGATCCTCCAGTTTGGCTTGGGCCCGGATCAACCTTTATCCCTCCACGCCCCCTTCCGGATTGAGCCAGACAACTTTGTCTATCCCGGTTCCCATGACAACAACACCTCCCGAGGCTGGTTTCGCCAAGAAAGCTCGGCCAGTGACCGAGCCCGGCTAGCCTATTTAGCCGGTTATCCGGTCAATGAGGCTAACGCCGCCTGGGCTCTCATCCGCCTAGCTTGGTTTTCCCCAGCGGCGGTGGCTCTGACGACCTTAGCCGATCTGTTGAACCTGGATGAGAATAGTCGCTTTAACACCCCCGGGACAGCCACGGGCAACTGGGGCTGGCGAGCGTTAAAAATACCGGATGACCAGATCCTCGGCCGCCTCGCCGAGTTAACCGTCCGGGCGGGTCGCGACAACCAGGCCCACCCCAACATCTTGACCTATTAAGTTGACCTATTAAGCTGGCCAATTTCTTGTTTATGGGCCTTTAGGCTTTTTATCCCTATCTTTTCATGGGTTCCTTATGCTGACCTTGCCTGATCTCGCGCGCCGTTTGAAAGGCCTCATCGCTGATTTGGATGGGGATCTCTGGACGTCGATCCTCCAACAAGTCAACCCCCCCGCGTCGGTAGCTAACCCCGCCGCCATCCATGACTTAGCTTTTCGGGACGCCAAGGCTCTAACCGGTTACGCCCCAGATTTAAGGGCCATAATCAAGAAAACCGCGCCTAAGTCCCTGACCGCGGAAGAATTGGCGGCCCTTATCGCCATTCGGGGTCTTTATCACCTTATGGCCCGTTTGCCGGTTCTTCTTTTGACCATCCCCGAGCATTTAACCAACGATAAGCTCATCGATCTATACAACGGCTACCGCCAAATTCTAGTGGAGCTAGATGACTACTTAGCCCTGGCCAAGGCGCCAGGGCCAGACAGCTCCGGGGAATAGCCACGTGCCCACCTTACCGCCCAACCCCAATTTAGACGCGCCCTCGTTTTGGGAGATCTTTGTTAACGCCCGCTCCATCATCATGGAAAAACCCAAAGGGCTCATGGCGTTCCTGTTGGTTTTGGAGTTTATCCGGCTCCTAGTCAACCTCGGGGCGGCTAAACTAATGTCCCCCATGGCTCCAATCATGGCCACGTTCTCGGTCATGGCCCAGTCTGACCAGGAAGACGCCCTAAACTTTGTCGCCGCCGCCTTCTCCGCCCCAGAGGGCTCCCAGATTATCGGGTTATATTTATTGGGCCTGGCCATCACGGTACTTTTGGCGCCGATCATCATATTATCTTTCGCTCGGGTCGCCTTAGGCTTATGGGATGGTTACGAACCCAGCCCGCGTGACCTTGGTTACGCTTTCCGAAAAATATGGCCGGCTCTTCGTATTTGTTTTTACGTCTCCCTATACCTAATCCTCCTCGCTTTCGCCACCATGGCCACGCTCTTTCCTATAGGCTTACTAGTGGGTCTATCCAAAGACCCCATAATGTCCACGATGCTGGGCTTGGTGGGGCTAGTCATTAGCGGCTACATCTTTTACACGTTTTTTTGGCCTTTGTGCCGCCGGATAGTTTGTCTACAATTCTTGCCTTTTTTCGCCTTCATTGATGGCAAAAGCCGAGAGCGCCCCATCACTAAGATCTACCACCGACTGGACAGTTTCCCTTCGCACTTAAACCAAGCCACGGGTTTAACGCTCTTGTTCGTCATGGTTCCGGCCATGATCCTGGGTTATACCTTACTGGTCATCAATCCCCAGGGGATTTTTAACCTAGTTTTAAGCGGCGCGTTTCAGATAATTTTGGATTTATTGCTGTTGTGGCCCATAACCGCGATGGCGGGCTTTTATCGGTTAGCCTTCTACCCACCGGAAGATGACCCCAGCCCAGAACCGGTGAAGAAGGAACAAATTGACTTAGAAAAGGAAGATCACCTGGGCGAGGCCTAATAATTTCTAGCGCGATAATTATTGTTTTAACGTCCTGTATTGACCAACCCCCAAACAAAGCCTGGGGTTTTATCTTGAACGAGCTGGGTTGAGGTTTGAGGCTTGAGACGGTGAGCGATAAATTAGGGTTGGCTTTAAATACGTCTTATTACGATATAAAATATCTGAAAGCATTGAAATTATATAAATTTATTCTATAAAAAAAGATCTTCTCGCTAAAACTTCTAAAAACTAACTCCAGACTGTCTTAAGACCGCCCAGATATTTTTCAAACGTTACTGTTGAGACCATTAAATTATGATTAAATTAATTTATAACACACATTTCTATTAAAACAGTCTACCTTCTTTTTGTTTCAATTTATTTTGTTTTAATTCTAGCGTCTTGGCTTGGATCTCTGGCCAAGCCTGAACCAAGGAATTATAGTCAAAAGCTTCCTTGGCCCAATTATTACGATCGCACACGCTGTACAGGCGGTAGGCCAAAGACCGAGCTAATTCGGCGTTACTATTGTCGTCAACAACGATCACTATTTTAGCGCAAGCCTCCATCCCTTTTTTCTTAAGGGCTTGGGTTAATTGGTGAGCCAACAACCAGATATTGTCCTCATGGAGTATTATTTCTGTGGGAATTTCGTCCAATCCCAAAAGCCGAACCTTTCCTTTCTGGGCGTAAACGACTCTCTTGGTCACCAATCGGTCTATGGAAGTGTTTTTGGCTCTGGCCAAAACATCGGCCTCACCATAACCTATGGCCTCAAAACCAAATTGTGAGAACAGGGCGACGCACAAGCGGCTGTCCCCATCTAATTCCCCTTCCCGCTCAGTCAAAAATTTGTCTAGTTCCTCATTTATGAGACCCAAAGCCTCTCTGACCGACATGGCGGATCCGTCAGGTTCTAGAACACTGGAATATCGAGAATAGACAGCCATTCCTGGGCCAATAGCCGCCTGGGCCAGGTCAACTGGAGCGATGTTGGCTCTTTGTAATTCCTGAAGAGCCGTTTTTAACTCTGATTTTAGCGCGTTGAGGAAATCCCGCCTAGAGCATAGCGTGGAATCTTTTGACCTTTGTCTACAAACTAATACGATAGAAGAAGCTAAAGCGTTTGTTCTAAGCCCAACAGGACGATTACTCATTTCAGTTTTAATAGGCCATGTTCCCGTTATGGAAAATCCTGACTCAATTAAGGCGGAAAGCATAGTTTCCCACCCACTTGAAGCTATTTTTTTATCTTCATTATCATTATTTGTGTCACTTTGCTTGAACGCGTAATAAATGGTTGTGGGAAATTCTTCAGAACTATAGAGATAAAAATTTGAAAAAACTTTTTTAAGACCTGATTCAAAAAAAACTTTAGCCTTGTCTTTGTCTCCATCAAAACGATAAGGAGTAGCCACAAGTTCATCAATTTTAGGAACTAAAATTGTCTTAAATAATGATTTATAAACCCCTTTAAGAGATTGTTTAAGCCATATATAAAAATAATCTGATAAATCAGAGTAAATAATATTATCGTAATAAGGAGGATCAGTTGAAATTAATATATTTCTAGACAAATTATCAACCTGCGCTTCCCCCAATTTAACGCTAGCCAGGTTATTGGCGGGTAAAGTTGTTATGGCCTTGACGATCCATTCCGTCATATTCTTCAAACTACCAGTAGTATCGGAAAAAGGATTGCCTTCGGCGAAGTCCCAAACCATGGGCAAGGTTTGCCTACTGAACGTATGAGTTATTGTTTCTCTTGTTATATGCCAAGTACTTAAACTAGAATGATAATCCGCTATTTTATCTATTAAAATTCCTAAATACACAGTAACAGCTTGACCATAGGCTTTGGCTCCTATTCCACCGTTTTCCAGATCCATGCCATCATTAGCCAATCCAGCTTTGATAGCGTCTGTTTTAATAATAGATTGAATTTTAGGAACCAAATCAATTAATGTTGATAATAAAATTAATTGTCTTGAAGTAAAAAGGTCAAAATATTTTGTTAAACCGTATGCTAGTGTTCTAAAAACTTTGGCACTAGTCGGAACATTTTGATCAAATTCAAGTCTTATCCTATCTAGATCAGCGGTTTTACTATGACTGTAAAAGGGAGGTAAATATACCTTCCCATTAACGCTCTTGGCGACAATAGCCATTAATGATTTCCCCATTCTTTTATTTTTTCCTTCTTCCCTAATATAAGGAAAACTAACTGGACTTTGGCAGATCACACATCTAGCGCCTTGACGGTTCACAGATCCATTATTTTTAGATTTACCTTTTTTAATTTTATATAATATCTCTCCATTAATTAATGATGGTTCTATATAAATATCTTCATTATTATTTTTTGCTAGTGTAAATGACCTAATTAATGGCATTTGGCACCCACACGCAGGATTAGGGCATTTGACTGTTCTGGCCCAAATCCAGGCGACAACGGTAGAATCCAGAGAACTTCCTTTTTGCTCAGGTTGCGTGATGGTTGGATAAAGATGACCTATCTGGGAAAAGGCCTCATTTTTCAATAAATTGGCGTAATAAGCGACATCCTCAGCTAGTCCAGAGGCTCTGTTCCACTCCACGTCTTTTAAGTTGGCCATCACGCTTTCAGGGTTGATTGGCGGCTGACCCGCGAATTTGGGTGGAATCTCCAACATGGCCTTATTGATCAGGACGGCTACCGGATTGAGATCGCTGGCGTGAACCTTTAGCCCAAGCCTCTGCGCCTCTAAGGGGATAGATCCTCCGCCAGCGAAAGGATCCAGAAATTCTGGAATTCTATCTCCACAAGATTTCTTTATCTCGGCTTGAGTCTCAGACAATAAATCAATATCATTTAAATTTTCCCAGAGAACTAATTTCTCTATTATATCAAACAATCGTTGTCTTTCACGGATTTGATCTATTTCGGTGGGAAATAAGTCTGGATTGGATGAAGGATCGTCCACCAAGGAAGCGAAAATTACCGCCCGAGCCGCCGCTAAAGGACGCCTGGCCCACCAAAGATGTAAAGTTGATGGATGGCCATAGCGTATGGATTTTTCCCGAGATGAAGCTTTATTGATGGCCTCAAGTGGTAAGGCGACCTCTATCAGTTTTTTCCTCATTTTGACCACCCATCCAAGGTGGCCTTACTGCTCTCAATAATTGTCAGAAAATTGGTTATTTTCAATAAATTTTTTGAGAATAAATATGATTTTATAAAAAAATATTTAATTGATTGTATATATTGAGGGATGTTTAAAGCGAATCGAGGAAAAACAAAATAATGTACTTGACGCGAGACTACGCTAAACCGGAACCTCTGGCCTAGATTTACATAAAGATCATAATTATTATAAAAAAGATAGTTATTTAAATAATTTTGTCGAAGAGAGAGAGAGAGAGAGAGAGAGAGAGAGAGAGAGAGAGAGCAAGAATCGTGCCAACTTAATTTGGCCTAAACTCAAGCATTGCCTTATATGTGTATTAATAGTTTTCATACTTCCCAATACTAACTCAATTAATATTTTAAATGTAAATACAAAAAAATAACTTATGGTTTGTCGCGCGTAGCCACCCTCCCGAAAGCTTTCCCCTATACTCCACCACTTCTTCTAGCCGTCGCTAACGGTTGGCGCGGAACTCCTCTTTCTAGCCTATTTTACGAAATTATACAAAGACAAGACACAAAGCCGTTATCGCTCATTTTCCAAAAATATCGGGACAAATCAGTAACAACCTTTTTAAAATAGTAGACCATCTTTGATATTTTGTCAACACGTTGTAAACGCTCTTGTTCAACCCATATAAATGCTATTTCTATATAAATATCTAATATATATACTTATTTTGAATTTAACTATCCGTATTTCTCAATTTTTTTCTGGCTAAATTGAATAAAAATTGTGGGGTAGCCTAGATTCTACGCCACTATATACGGATGATTAAAAAAAATAATCAAATTTCGCCTTAT
>JAISYP010000095.1 GCA_031269825.1 Deltaproteobacteria bacterium | reverse complement strand
GCGCCCCTGTCCAAATCAAAGGTATACACGTCCGATTCAATTGAGGAGCCCTGTGCGGTAATTCCGCTCGCAGGGATCTGTGCGGGGGGGTGTCCGAAAGGGCACTTCCTACCGCGACTGATTAGCTTTGCTATTGAATAATCTGGATCTAGCTAACCTGATGATCCTTTTAAACGCGCGTTTAGACGTTAACTTTAGGAGCCGGTCGGATGATTGGTTTTTACGACCATAACTATTTGATTTTAATAAATTTTTTAGGCTTATTTTTGAGCTAGGCTAAAATAATTATAAAAATCAATAAGTTACGTTTAAAATCAGTTGGAAAGGGATTCGCGTCAAAAAATGGCGAACTATTCTTTATCTGTCTTTGGCTAACCCAATCTTTGACCATAGCCAAGTCTTTTGGGCCTATAGCCGGTTAGCTAGTGGATTTTGGTTCTTTGGAGGGTGTGGCGAGACTATCCTTGATCCGTTTATCAACTTCTTCTGGCTCCATCCCGTCAATTAAGACCGTTTTATGGCGGCTGGCTTGACCACCGACCACCTTAACCTGACTGGCCGCCACGCCGAGGCGCCGGGCCAGGAATTTGGCGAGGGCCAGGTTAGCCGCTCCCTCCACAGGTGGGGCGGTGAGGCTGATTTTCAGCTCATCGCCTTGGCGGCCTAAAAGTTTTTCCCGCGAGGAACGGGGGGTAACCAAGATTTTTAGCCGAGTGGAACTCATTGTTGGCCAGGTCTCGCCACTTAGGTCAGCGGTGGCGTCCGTATTATGGAGTTCCCATAGTACCAGGTCGTGGTTATCATTTTTAATTGGAGGAGAATAAAATGGTTGAAAATAAAGATGATTACCGTGGCCACGACCGCGCTGATGTCCAAACCGCCTGGCCCTCGGGGAAAGGTGTTTCTTAAGGGGGTCAACAATGGCTCGGTCAGGCCGTAAACCAGCATGACAATGGGGTTGTAGGGCGAGGGATCGATCAAGGATATGATGACTCGGGCGACCATCATCAAGCAAATGAGCCAGGAAAGTGAATCCACCATGTTCAACAGACACAGGATAAAGATGGGTATGAGCTTGACCGGATCCAGGCCGTTTCCCAGGTGGAGCATGGCTTGTTGTAAAAAGTTCGCCAGCAAGTTTAAGCCTAAAAGCAGGATGAGCGGAGAAAAATCCATCCCGCCCAAGGTGAGGGGAAAGGCTTTTCTGGTGTATTTTAAGACCGGATCGACCAATTGTCGGAGAAATGTCATGAAAGGGGTGTGATTGTTGGGGTTAAACCAAGAAATCAGAACCCTAATAAGGATGATCCATATATAAATATTGATCAACCCCCAAACCAATGGGGCTAGCGTAATCAATAAGCTTGAGTTCGTGGCGCTCGCGGCTGGATTCAAGTCGGCCTCCCAATTTTCAGTTTGGCTCAACTGAGAGCCAATGGCTCTCAGTTTATTCCGGCGGACAAACAATCATGGATATGGATAACCCCAACTGGCTCTTCAGTGGGAGAAGTCACAAAAGCGTTGGTTATTTCTTTTTCGCGCATGACGGCCAAGGCTTTGGCGACCATAGTCTGGGGCTCAAAAGTAATGGGGTGAGCGGTCATGACGGATTTAGCCGGGCTGGTCAATAGGTTTGGCCCCATATGTCGACGTAGGTCGCCGTCGGTGATGACGCCCACCAACCGTCCCGCCTCCACCACGCCTAAGCAGCCCAGGCGCTTGCCAGTCATGGTCATTAAGGCCAGGCTCATGAGATCTTCTGGGGCGACCAAAGGCAGAGCCTCGCCCACGTGCATGATGTCAGCCACGGATTGGAGTCGCGCGCCAATCTGGCCATGGGGATGATATTTATGGAAATCCTCGGCCGTAAAACCACGGGCGGTCAAAAGACCCATGGCCAAGGCGTCGCCCAAAGCGAGCATCATAGTGGTGGAAGTGGTCGGGGCGAAGGGAAGTGGGCCCGCCTCAGCTATTTTGGGGAGGGCTAAGACAATTTCGGAATAGCGGCCTAAAAGGCTTTGGGGGTTTTGGGTTATTCCAATGACCGGAAGACTTAGGCGGGCGCAAAAATCTAAGACAATGTTTAACTCCGCCGACTCCCCGGAATTGGAAAAGGCTAACAGGATGTCCCTTTTGGGCTCTAACATGCCCAAATCACCATGTCCGGCCTCGGCTGGATGGATGAAAAAAGCTGGGCTGCCCGTGGACGACAGAGTGGCGGCCACTTTTTTGGCGATGTGCCCGCTTTTGCCCATGCCCGTCGCCGCGATTCGGCCTTGGCTGGCTAAAATCAATTCCAGGGCCCGGTTAAAAGAATCATCTAGACTAACCGCCAGGGCTTCTAAACTCCTAGCTTCCCGCAGGATAACGTCTTGGGCTCCAGAGATATGATTGACAGGCAACATTAGGCGCTTGAAACCTTGAAGAATTTTAGTTAAATATAGTAACTAGTTTCTTTAATGTCAAGGTTTATTTCAGGCGTTGACCAATTTTTAACGACGCGACTGTCACGTTTTTTATAGTAATTATTATGTTATTTAATCTTTTATAGTTATTTTCTCTTCTTTTATTGTCCTAAAAATTAAATTTTAACACGCCAAATGGTTATTTTTTTAATGAGCCAGCTTTGGAGACGGTAATTTTGGCGCCGTATTTTTTGGCGTGTTGTTGGGCCAAGCGCTTGGCTCTAGCCGCGGGCACGGCCGTCACCAGCACCGGGGCCACGCCTGGTCGGTAAACCCCCAGCTCAATGGCCGCCGCTTGGCTAAGATCAATGACGCGGCCATCGATGAATGGGCCTCGGTCATTAACGCGGATGTACATGGTTTTGTTGTTTTTAAGGTTTTTCACCTCCACCCACGTTTTGAGCGGGAGGGTCTTGTGGGCGGCCGATAACTCGTTTTTGTTAAAGATTTCGCCGCTGGCCGTGCGCCGACCATGGAAGGGATCCCCGTACCAGGAGGCTAGGCCTTTTTCCTTGTAACCAGCCGAGGAGGCCAGGATATAGTATCTTTTGCCATTAATAACATAAGATTTTCCCGATCTGGCGGGCTGGTGGCCGCTATAGGAAAACAGGCCACAGGCGGAGACCAATAACGCTAGCGCGATCGCGGCCGTTAGCGCGGTTATGATAAGAACGGTCAATTTTTTGGCCATTCTAGGAGAGCAGGTTTGATGGCGGAAAAATTCGTACCCATTGTTTGGAGACATTTACAACTCCTGGTCGTCGTCGGCCTGGCCTGGTCATTGTTCTGGGTCATGGGCCCAGAATTAGCCTGGTCGGCGGACAAAAATCTGGTCGTGGCCAGTCAGCCAATAAAGGCGTCGGCCAAAAAAACAAGCGGGCGGGCCAATAAAAACGCTCAAGTCACTGGTCAAAAACCTAAACCTAAACCTAAGGCGAATTCAAAGGTCAAGCCTGTCCAAAAGGCCAAAACTAGTTCCACCATTAGGGCTAAAAATAAGCGCGCCAATAGGGCTAAAACCAAACCCGCTGGCCCGGATCCAGAAAAATTGCCTTTCCCGGAAAATGTGAAGACCTTGGCCGGGCCGGGCGCGGTCTTAATTACGGACAACCACGTGGGCCGCGATCAATCGCTGGAACTGTTTTCCTTAAACCCCGATAAGCGTTTCGTGCCCGCCTCGATTCTGAAAGTGGTTACCGCTGGGGCGGCTTTGGACGCCTTGGGGTTAGGTTATAGATTTCAAACCGAGTTTTACCTCGACCAGAGCCAAAACCTTTGGGTCGTGGGTAAGGGCGATCCATATTTAGTGGCCGAAGAGTTATGCCTGATTATGGAAAAATTGCGACAAACGGGTTTGCGCCAAGTTAAAGACATTTATTTGGATTCCTCATATTTTCAACCAGGTCTGATTTTGGATGGCAACACTTTTACCAATAACCCCTACGACGCCTATAATTTGGCTTTGGGGGTTAACTTTAATACAGTCAATTACCTTATCGACCAGAAGGGCAAAATAGTTGAATGTAATCCTTGTAGCCCTCTGACCCCGGTCACTTTGGCGGTGGCCGAACGTAACAGACCGAAAAGACGACGGAAAAAGAACGTCTCCCAGGAGTTTCGGGTCAATATCGCCTCCAGTCCCCAGGACGCGGAAAAAAATTCTGGTCAAATGATTAAAGCTCTATTGGAAAAATTTCAGATCCAGGTGACCGGTCAATTAATTTTGGGGCGAACTCTGCCAAAGAAGGTGAAATTAATCTACGCGCATCTGTCTAGCAAAACTTTGGAAGAGATGATTAAAGAGTTGCTAAAACACTCCAACAATTTCATGACCAATCAGATTTTTTTGACCTTAGGGGCGGAAAAATATGGCTCCCCCGCTACCCCGGAAAAAGGTCGCCAGGCGATCTTGGATTTTTTGGCTAAGTATGAGCTGCCTACCATTACTATGATTGAGGGTAGTGGCTTAAGCCGTCAGAACGAGCTGACCGCCAGGCAGATGGCGAGGATCTTGGGCACCATGGAACCGGCTCGGGGATTGTTAAACGTTAGTGACGATGGCTCGGTCATCTATAAAACTGGCACCATGAGCGACATCCAAACTTTGGCTGGTTATCTGGTTAGGCCAGAACGGATCAATGAGCCATTAGCGTTTGTGATCCTTTTGAATGGCTATTACCAGCCAGGCACCAGGGATAAGATTCTTAAAGCTTTAAAGGCCCAATTCATTGGCGAGGAGAAAAATGGCTCCCCCGCTCCCTCAACTTTGGCCAGAAAACCAGCCAATAGCGCGGGCGCTGGCTTGTTCGCGCCAGCGGAATCAACCTTGTAGAAAAAGTTGGTTTTGGCTCTTTTCTAGTTTTTTAATAAACGTCTTTGTCCAATAAAACTAGTCGCGCGTGGAGACGAGCTTGGGTTCTAAAGGGCTTTTAAATCTGAATTTGGTAGGTTATTTTAAATATAAGTTTAATGATGGTTTTTGTTTAAATGATCCAGTCTGGTTAATGTTCCATGAGGTTCCATGGGGCGAGGCCAGCCACCTGGGTTTTAAGATTTCAACTATAAAAGACCGCCTCGATTTTAGCAACCTGTTTTTGGTCGGGGGTTGGCGATAATAATAAGTCAGCGTATAGGTTCCCAAGAAAACGAAATTTATGGGAGTTAGGATGATAGAAAAGACATTTTTTTCTTAAAGCCGGAAATATGGCTAAGAATTCCTGACTTATTGTAACCCTAAAATGTAGTTAGTTATAGTTATTTAAGATATTTCAGTCTATATTTTATGTTTTTGTTTTTTGTGAGGTGTTGGGGGCGATAATGATGGCCAAGAGAAAGCGATATTTATGAGTCAAAAAAAAGATGGTTGCTTTATCTGAGCGGAACTTCTTTTGGTCGCTAATTTACAATCGCGTGGTGTCTAAATTTATCGCTAACGTTTTAGAAGGCTTAGATAAGGCTTAGATATTGTCTAAAACCTCGTTTGGGGGCGCGGATATATCGAAAAATCGGTGGATTGAGGCGCCGCTGGTTTCGCCTGGGACGCCGGGCTAAAATTGGTCTATTGACGCTAAAATTTGGCGTTTAATTAAATTGACCCCCAGGTAATTTGGCTAAATGGGAAATAAACAAAAATTTGGGGTCGCTAAATTATTAATAGACTGTTTTTTTAATAAATAAACTATTTTTTTTGATATATAAAGTATTTTATTGGGTAAAAGTAGTCTTTAATTTTTTTGGTGGAAAATTTTTTATAAATAATTAATGATTTTTTTAGTTTTAATCTATCTTTTTAAACGTGGTTGAATTTTTCGCTTGATCTGGGGGGAACTATCTGGTCGAATGGGAAGCTTTATGATGGAAAAATTCATCGCGCTATCCCTGACCAAGTGGTAGAATATGGTTAGTTGATATTTGTTAAGGTTAGACGAATAAACGCTCTTTTTATGGTTGCTAAAGTTTTTTAGTGATTTTAAACGAGTCAGGAGTTTTAGGTTATGCCAAAAGGTAAGAAAACGACTGTCGACTCGGAAAAGCCCATCCCTGAGGCTAACGAGCTGGCTGTCCGGGAAAACGCTCCGACGCCTTCCATTAGAGTGGTGGCTATAACTCCAGCCAAAAGGGTGAAGGCCGAAAGTCCAGCCCGTCATGAGAAAGCTTCGGTTCCGGCCAAACGGGCCCAAGCCGGAAGTCCAGTGGTTCATGAGCCAGCTTCGGTTCCGGCCAAAAGAGCCCAGGCCGACCATCCAGTTGTCCATGAGAAAGCCGATGTCCCGGCCAATAGAGCCCAAGCCGAAAGTCCGGTGTTTCATGAGCCAGTTTCGGTTCCGGCCAAAAGAGTTCAGGCCGACCACCCTATCGTCCATGAGAAAGCCGATGTCCCGGCCAATAGAGCCCAAGCCGAAATTCCGGCGCCCCATGTGAAAGCCGAAACGCCGGCCAAAAGGGTTAAGGCCGCTAGTCCAGTCGCCCATAAAGCGGCTCCTGTCCCAGCCACGCGAGTTAAGGCTCAAACTCCGGCCAATCGGGTTAAGGCGTCAACCCCGACCGATTACACGCCCTCGCCAAAGGGGCCAGCCAAGCCATAGAGTTTTGAACGCTGGGAATAGAGTCTGTTTTGTTTTTTCCAGTTCTCGGCCTGGGTTTAATTGTTGGGTTAGCCCGACGCGGTGATGGAGTTTTTCCTCTTTTGGTTTTAGCGAAGAATTTGATTAAGGTTTAGCTAATAAGTCGCGCGCGTTAAAACTCTATTTTACCGTCTGAAGTGGTGGTCTGGTCATGAGCCAATTGGCGTTAAGCTTAGCCACTGGATTTTGTCTTCCCCTTCCTTACAGCTTCGCGAGTAGGCTTAAAGGGGACGGAATCATCGGGTCGGTGGCGCGGTCGGTAGGGTGGAAAAAGTCTATCAATAGTTAAACGCGCGAAAAAACCTAATGGTTTTGAGGCGGATAATCATTTCATTAAGCCGGCTTGTTGGAAATATTTTTTCGCTCCTGGGTGGATTGGCGCGGAGTTGGCTTCAAGCGTTGATTTTGGGGTTAGGGAATTCAAAGCTGGGTGGATGGCTTGGAATTCCTTAAAATTACCAAAAACGGCTTTGGTTATATGATAGGCCACCTCATCGGGGAGGATATCGTTAGTGACTAAGGTCGCCCGTGGCCCAAATGAGATCACTGGCTCGGGGGTTCCCTTGTATAGGCCACCTGGAATAACGGCTTCTGGATAAAAGGGATATTTTTCTATAAAAGCTTTAACGGTGTCCCCAGTCACTGAAACCACGTGGGAAGGGCAAGAGTTGGCCGCTTCCTGAATGGCGCTATTGGGGTGGCCAACCACGTAAACGTAAGCGTCAATCTTGTTGTCGCACAAGGCCCCGGCCATCTGAGCTGAATACAATTCCGTGGTGAACTTAAAGACGCGCGGAGTCCAACCATATTCCTTCATTAATAATTCCAACGTGGCGCGGTTGCCGGAACCGGGATTGCCTAGATTCATTCTTTTACCAGCTAGATCGTCAAACGTCTCGATCCGCGCGTCAGCTCTGGCTACTAGGGTAAAAATCTCGGATTGGAGGGAAAATAGGGAGCGAAGATTATTGTCGGGCCCGACATTTTTGAAACGTTCCTTACCGTAATAGGCGTAGTATTGGATATCCGATTGAGCTAACCCCACGTCCATTTTTCTAGAACGCACCGCGGTCACGTTAAAAACCGAGGCCCTGGTGGATTCTATGGAACATTTGATGTTATGTTCTTTGGCCCGACGTCCCTTCTCCAGCAGACGACAGATTTCCCCGCCCACCTGGTAATAAACGCCAGTTACCCCGCCTACGCCAAGGATTATTGATTGTTGACCGTCGCGCTGGGATATAGCCTGGCTTGAGTGGGCTAGACTAATGAGGGCGAGCGTGAGAGCTAAGGCGGTCAAGGCGAAGAAACTCTTTTTCATAAAGTCTCCCACGAATTTAGTCTTATTGGCACAAAAAATCTCACCGAGTCTAAGTATAATTGATGGCTTCGCGAAAACCCCTGTTTAAAGAAATTAAGTAAAAAAAGAGTACTAATATCAAAGAGTTAAAAAATTTGTTTTTCGATTTGAAGCCTTTTCGCGAGGCCATCATAATTGGCTCTGAGTTATGTTAGCGGTGGATCAATCTAAGCGAACCAGGCTTTCAAATTTGGAAAAATATTTAAATTTTCAGGTGATAACGTTGACAACCAATAATAGGGTGGTGGGGGTATTGGGGAGGCGTGAATCTAATCCTACTACAGAATTAGATCTGAAAAAACCAATAACCCGTTCACGTGATTAAGGGCCAAAACTAATTTTCTAGCCACATGAAATCAATAGACGATTTTATATTATACAGAAATTAGCACAACAGTCATTAGGATTTCAAGAGCTGAATCGAAAAATCAGAACCTTATTTTTTGAGTTTTAAAGAGGTTATATAACTAGCAAGTAGCGTGTGATAAAGTTAATATATATATGTAGTTTATAATAAAAATAGTTAACTTTATTTAATAATAATAATTATTATTAATATTAATATTAATATTTAAATCATGATTTTTTAAGTTAAAATATTCTTATTAAAGATATAATTAAATTAATTATTTGTATTAATATTAATTTATTGATAAATAAAAAAAGATTTTGACTTAAAAGGCAACAATCAGGAGCTGGCGCGACCAGCGGAACGTATCTGGAGAAAACAAAATTTAACCTAACAAAAAAAGTGGAAAATTTTTTTGGCCGGAAAGGAAAAAACAGTGGATTTTTTGTTTAAAAGTCTGGTATAAACATTTCAAGTTTAGTTATTGACGCGTCAGAACATTTTTTGGCGCGGATCTTGAAATTGTGTTTAATTTGTTTAATTTGGAATTAGACGCGTGGTTTTAATCGCCGGCCCTTGGTCTTTATTAAGACCTATCAACCGCCAATCTAGCGTTATAGCGAAAAAGATGAGACTTAAGGAATTGAAAGCTGAAAAAAGAGAGTTCATTTAAAAATAACCATAAATTTCCAATAATTATCAAAAAATTAAAACGTCTGAGTCAAATGGTTCCACTAGCGCGATCCTGAGGGAAGAGAAATCCTGCCCGATCCCTTTTTTTATAACAACAGCGTCTGGCTTGGCTTTTCCTAAACCGCGACTATTTCTTATAATCCTTCTTATAATCTGACTGATATGGACGTTACTTATAAGGTGGCGCGTCAAAATGTTATCTGAACAGTGACGCGCCGCCATCAGTTCGTTTGATTTTGGCCTTCTTTGTCTTCCCAAGCTCGACAGTGGTAGCCGTCTAGGCCACTGATGATGCCGCAGTTACTAATGGCCCCGCTGTGGGGACATTTTCCTCGCAACTCCACTAGACGGCTTTTCAGAGCCTGGAGGGAGGCCAACTGTTCCTCAAGTTTTTTGATGTGATCGTCGACCAGGGTGTTGACTTCCATACAGTCTCGATCCGGCGCTTCCCGCAGTTTTAAGAGCGTCTTGATGTCCTCAATGGCCATGCCGTGTTCCCGGCAATGGCGCACAAACCGGAGCCTTTCCACGTCAGCGCGGCGGTATGTTCGGTACCCATTGGGCGAGCGTTGGGGCTTAGCTAGGAGCCCCTCCTTTTCGTAATAGCGGATGGTCACCACCTGAATTCCGGCCATGTTCGCTAGCTCGCCTATCTTTATAAGATCTTTTCTTTCCTTGGCCACGGCGCCTCTCCCAAAAAAATATCGCCCAACCTCTTGACTCTATAGTAACTATAGACATTATAATTGTCAATATTGAGGTTTACCTCTAGATCCTAATTTTTTTGGCGAGGAGTTTCCATGAGCCACTATTGTCCAGTTTGCGGGGTCGTCCACGACGCCGAGCGCGCCGACCATCACCATTCCGTCCATTCTTTAGGTTCCCAAGGCGTTGGCCTCGCGCGTGGCGAGCGGGGGGAAGGAGGTCAAGCTTCGGCGGCCGAGGGGGAAGAGGACGGCGAGCCAGCGCCTATTAACCCCGGTCTAGTTGGCGGCGAAGCCAAGACCGTCCGTTTCTTGGTCAACAATCTTTGTTGTTCCCAAGAAGCCGAGACGTTAAGGAACGCTTTGACCAATTTGGCCGGGGTTCTTGGGGTGGACTTTAATCTGAGCGAAAAAACCATGACCATCAAGTATACCGGGCTCAATCTTGAGCCGGTGGAAAGCCTGATGGCTTCTTTAGGGTTACCCGGGTCGCTAGTTGAGCCTGGTCGCGCCGCTAATATGTCGAAACCTATATTGATTCCGATGTTAGGCTCTCGAAGCTCGTTAGACGCGCCTAAGTTGGAGCGGGCGGACGCCAACAAGCTCGCGCTAGAACCAAAAACCGCGCTAGACGAGGAATCCCCGCTCCAGCCGTCTGACGCTCCCAGCGATAACGGTTCTTTGGCTTGTTACCATGTCCCAGGTATGTGCTGTAACATGGAAGTCAACCTTTTGCGCTCCAAACTGACCGCCATCGCGGGCTTGGGGGCGTTGAGCTTTAACCTTAATGATCGCGTCGTGGCCATTGAAAACGGACGCGATCATTTAAAAGCCATCGCGGCGACGTTCCAGCGAGAGGGTTTTGAGGCGGCTTTACTGGCCGGCGACGCCAAGCCGGTGGCCAAACCCACGCCTTGGAAAAGGTACATCCTCGCCACTATCTTAGCTTTTTTGGCGGAAGGTCTCCATTGGCGCGAGACTTCCTTTTACGTCGTCTTGGCCATTTGCCTGGCCTCATTTATCTTGTCCGGTTTTGAGGTCTACAAAGAGGGGCTGTTATCCTTTAAAAGGCTCCGACTGGACATGAACGCCCTGATGAGTTTAGCCGTGACTGGGGCGGTACTGATCGGGGAAGTCCCCGAGGGGGCCATGGTTTTGGCCCTTTTTTCCTTGGCCGAGGCTTTGGAGGCCCGCAGTTTAAGTAAAGCCCGGGCGGCCATCGCTAGTCTGTTCGCCCTGGCTCCCGATAAGGCCACGGCCCGCTCGGACGATGGCCAATGGCGGGAAATTAAGGCCGAAGAGGTGGCGGTGGGAACCCTGATCCAGATCCGTCCGGGCGAAAAATTACCCTTGGATGGGCAAGTCGTCTCGGGTTACACAACCATTGACCAAGCCCCGGTGACTGGGGAAAGCGTGCCAGTGGACAAAAACCCTGGGGATCCGGTTTTCGCGGGCACAATTAATGGCGCTGGCTCCATTGAGTACGTTACCACGGCCGAGTTTAAGGATTCAACGTTGGCTAAGGTGGCCGCTTTCGTGGAATCAACCGAAGCCCAGAAAGCCCCAGTTCAAAGGTTGGTGGATCGTTTCGCGGCCTATTACACGCCGGCCGTCTTCGCGTTGGCCTTTTTGGTGGCCTTAATCCCGCCCCTTTATTATGGTGGGGGGTGGGGCGACTGGCTGAAAAAGGCCCTGGTGCTTTTGGTGATCTCTTGCCCGTGCTCCTTGGTTATTTCCGTGCCCGTGACCATCTTAAGTGGTTTGGCCGCGGCCGCTAGAAAGGGCTTGATCATCAAAGGGGGGGCGGTTTTGGAGGAAGGCCGGAAATTGGTCATCATCGCCTTGGATAAAACCGGCACCATCACCATCGGCCGACCCAGGCAAACGTCGATGAAGATTTTAGCTGGGGTGGATGAAGCCCAGGCCACGCTATTGGCCGCTTCCTTGGCCGCCCGTTCGGATCATCCGGTGTCGCGGGCCATCTATGAAAGTTATCCAGACAAGAACCGTCTGTTGGAAGCTCAAAATCTGATGGCTTATCCAGGCAAAGGTATTGGCGCCCAAATAGGCGATAAAAACTATCTTTTGGGTAATCATAAGCTCCTCCCCCAACAAAAGTGGGCCGAGCCCGCGGCCGAGGCGATCTGGCGCGAGATGACGGAAAACGGTCAAACCGTGGTGACGTTGATTGAGAATGAGGCTCCTTTGGCTATCTTCGCCGTGGCCGACGCCCTGAAAGAAGAAAGTCTTGGCGCGATTGAGGAGCTCAGAAAATTGGGCTTAAAAATCGTCATGCTCACCGGCGACAATGAGTCCGTGGCCCGATCCGTGGCCAAGACTTCCGGCGTGGATCGTTTTTATGGCGAATTATTGCCCGAGGATAAGGCGGGGGTGATTAGCCAGCTGAAGAAAGAGGGCAAAGTCGGTATGGCTGGCGACGGCATTAACGACGCCCCGGCTTTGGTCTCGGCGGACATCGGCTTCGCCATGGCGATGATGGGCACGGATGTGGCCATTGAGACGGCCTCGGTGGCGATCATGGACGATAAATTGAGTAAGATTCCGGCTTTTGTCCGCCTAGCCCGGAGTGTTTGGACTTTGATTATCCAGAATTTTGTGGTGGTTTTTGTGGTCAAAAGCGCCTTTTTGCTCTTAACTATGGTCGGATTTACCAGCATGTGGATGGCCGTCATCGCCGATATAGGGGTCTGTATGGTCGTGGTGGCCAATGGGTTACGGGCCATTCGGAAATAATAACCGCTCTTTGCCGCCCCAAGGCTCGCCTTGGGGCGGCCTCCTTCTTCTTCCTTTTGTTTAAATATTAAAAATAATTTCTTGATAATACTCCTTGAGAGCTGGGCGGGGAAAATTATTTTGGCTTTTAGTCAAAAAAATGGCCGCTAGGCCTTGATTATTTTTGACCTTAAACTTACTATAGGCTATAGACTTTGGGAAAACTCAAAAAACTCCCAGAGTGGTTTTTATTTTTTTCCCCGCCCACCCAGGCTCGTCCCAGGCCCTGGGTTTCAGGGCCCAGGAACCCTATAAAGAGTGGGGAAATTGTCCAATTGGTGTTTGATTTTTTATAACTATTGATAAAAGCCAATACTTGGTTAAATATATTAAGCCTTATCAGATTGATGGCCCGACTTGGCTTTATCTTTTGCAGGGGCCCTTTTCGGCCAGGAATAAGGGCCTGGGAGCGCGACTATCATGTGGGAATACACCAATCAAGTGATGGAGCATTTTGAGCGCCCGCGGAACGTGGGCGTGGTAACCCGGATCGATGGGGAAGGCCAAGTGGGCTCCCTATCTTGCGGGGACGCCTTAAGGTTGACCATCCAGGTGGATCGGGATAACGACATAATTGAGGACGCCAAGTTCCAAACCTTTGGCTGCGCGAGCGCTATCGCCTCTTCTTCGGCTTTAACGGAGATGATTAAGGGCCGCACCGTGGATCACGCTTTGACCCTCACCAACCAGGATATCGCCGATTATTTGGGTGGTTTGCCGCGAGAAAAGATGCACTGCTCGGTTCTGGGCCAGGAAGCTTTGGAGGCGGCGGTGGCCAATTATCGGGGCGTTAAGCCGAAAGCGGCCGAGGGACAGGTGATTTGCGAGTGCTTTGGGGTGACGGACGTGGAGATTGAGCGGGTAGCGCGAACCAACCGCTTGACCACCTTGGAAGAAGTGACCCAATTTACCAAAGCCGGCGGTGGGTGTGGTAAATGCCAGGAAAAGCTCGAGGAGATCTTGGCTCGGATCTTAAAGAAGGGAACCGGCAAGCCCGCGCCCGGGAATGGGAAATCCGCTGGTCGCATGACGACCTTAAAGCGCATTAAGCTGATTGAGGATTCCATCGCCACTCAGATCGCCCCGGCCCTCATGCGGGACGGTGGGGACATTGAGTTGGTGGACGTGAATGGCCAAGAGGTCTATGTGACCTTGAAAGGGACGTGCGCTAGTTGCCCATCCTCCAAACGCACCTTGGCTGATTTTGTGACCGAGCGTTTACGGACTTTGGTGGATCCAGAAATCGTGGTTAAGGAATACCGGCCAGAGTGAGGACTGATTCTGAAAAGTCCGGGCGCGTCCGGGTTTTTTAGTCGAGTTTGATTTTATTGGTCCTGGTTTTGGGTGAAGGCCGGGGTAGCCGGCGCTTTTAAGGAAAATCATATGAGGACAATCTACTTTGACAATAACGCCACCACCGCGGTGGATCCCCAGGTTTTGGAGGCCATGCTGCCTTTTTTTCAAGGGCTGTATGGCAATCCATCCAGTATTCACCACAAGGGTGGGGAAGTGGGAGCGGCTTTAAGACTGGCTCGCCAACAGCTGGCCGATCTTTTGGGTTGCGTTCCAGCCGAGATCATCTACACTTCTTGTGGCACGGAAAGCGACAACACGGCCATGTGGTCAGCCTTGCGCACCCAGCCGGACAAACGCCACCTGATCACCAGTCGGGTGGAGCATTCGGCCATCATCAACAACGCGGCTTTCTTAAAGCGTCTGGGTTACCGGGTCACCGAGGTGGGCGTGGATCGGGAAGGTCTGTTGGATCTGGATCAGTTGCGTCAGGCTTTGTCCCCGGACACGGCTCTGGTGAGTTTATTGTGGGCCAACAATGAGACCGGGGTGCTTTTCCCGGTGGAAGAAGTCGCCCAACTGTGTTCCGAAAAAGGCGTGGTTTTTCACACCGACGCCGTTCAAGCGGTCGGCAAAATCCCCATTAATCTGAAGAACGCCAAAATTGATTTGCTCTCTTTGGCGGGCCATAAACTGCGCGCCCCCAAGGGCATTGGGGCCTTATACATCAGGAAAGGCCTGAAGTTTTCGCCTTTTATGATTGGCGGCCATCAGGAAGGCGGTCGACGGGGCGGCACGGAAAACGTGCCCTACATCATCGGCCTTGGGGTGGCCGCTAAATTGGCGGTTGAGCGTTTGCCCGAGGAAAACACCCGGGTTAAAGCGATGCGGGATCGCCTAGAGGCCGGTTTATTGAAGATTCCCTTCACCAGAGTCAACGGCCATCGGGAATATCGTCTACCCAACACCACCAACATCAGTTTTGAGTACATTGAGGGCGAGTCTATTCTGTTCCATCTGTCCCACGCCGGAATCTGCGCTTCCTCTGGTTCGGCCTGCACTTCTGGATCTCTTGAGCCCTCCCATGTCCTCCGCGCCATGGGCGTGCCTTTCACCGCCGCCCACGGTTCCATTCGATTGTCTTTGGGAACTACCAACACCGACGACGAAGTGGACGAGGCTTTAAGGATTTTCCCGGAAGTGGTCAGTAAACTGCGGGAATTGTCGCCTTTCTGGAAGGACGATGGCCCAGTTCAGGACTCCGACATGTTGACCTGCGAGGATAATAATTGCCAGGTTTGTAACTAAGCGGACAATGGGATCTACCTTGATTAACGATATCCGTTAGTTAGCCATAATAGGCGGCGGGCGGATATCGTTTTTTTTGGCCGGTCTTTCGCTGATGGCTTAATGAGCGCTGTTTTTATCGTATCCGTTCAGGGCCTCCTCCATCTATTAGGTTCTGAGGCTAACCGGCGCCCATGAGCGCTACCGAGATAGCCTTCTGACCTTCAGCCAAACGGTCTCATGGGGGAGTAAGCTTCGCCCCCGCCGCGTCCATTCCCTCAAAATATTGGGTCAAGAGGTTGACCACGCCTTCGAAGCTACCTTCAATTAGATGTAGATAGAACCAAGGAACAATTATCAATCCAGGTATAAGAACCCTGATATAGCCGCTTATATATAGATAAAATATCGGGTAACATTTTATTTTTATTTAATTTAACAATAATATTTTTATCTTTAATAGTAATATTCGCCGAATTCTTGATAAATCTGGTATTAATTGTATTAATAGTAGCCTGCTTAAAACTAGGAAGATGATTAGCAATTAACATATATAAATTATAGGCAAGAATGCTCATTGTTAAATCAAAATCAACGTTAACAACAATACTTGATGAAAGTCTGTTCAAATGAAAAAATTCAAATTGTTCAGATATTTCTTCTTCAACTAACCACCGTAAAGCGTACTTCCGAACAACTGACTCGATAGAAAGATCAAAATCATTAGTGATAATAATCGCGGGCTTGTTGCCCTGGCCGTTGTGAATAAAAATTTGACGGATCTCGTGACTATGATTACGGTCACCATAGGCGTACAATTTTGTTCGCCTCTGGCAAGCCTTAACTTCGCGCCTCTGGTTATGGCCTTTTGTCACAATGATATCTTGCCATTCTGACTCAGGTATATTTCTAATCTCTTGAATAATATTTTTACCTCTACGTTGAATAGTAATAAATTTAATTCCTTTTGAATCTAAAACTCCTAATTGAGAATATGTAGTGAATTTACATTCAAAAGTCAAATATTTAATATTATTATTACAATTAGACTGATAAAAGTCTAAAAAATCAAGAATAACTTGATCAGAATTAGTATGTTTAACTGGGGTATCCCCATAACAAATTAAGCCAGTCTCCGGGTCACGCGCCAGAACCGCTAACATTGAAGCCAAGGCTTGGCCTCGTTTCCCAGACCTATCGCTTTCAAAAGTTTCAGCGTTCCCCCAATATGGTATCGTCGTAAAATCAAGGTTCGCGGCGCTAGATAACAGACCGGCCTCACTCCAGATTTCGCTTAGAGAAGTTAAAAATTTAACATTATCCTCACGGGTAATTCCGCTTGAATATGTATTAAACCACGTCGCATTAGGTAAGACAGTTAAACCCGCGAAAATTCCTATCCCTTTATCCATACGCCATAAATCATCACTATTGTATCTGGCGATATCAGATAATTTTAAAGCTAGAAAACTTAGAATACTTGATATCTTTGAGATTTCAGTGGTTCCAGGATAACTAGAATTGATGATCGCCTCATCAATATGGAATTGTTTGATGAAAGGGAGAAATGTTAAAATGCCAGCGTTTTCAGAATGAAAAGTATCATCCTCATAAATAAATTGTTCAGACTTCCGCGCCGAAATTATTTCTGAGATTTTGGAATTTGAGGGCGCCTCGCCACGTGTCTTTTCATCACGTTTATTTAACCGTGGAAAGTTAGCCTCATCCAAAATGGCGTAGACTGTTCTCTCACTAATGTTAAAGCCTGAAGCGTCAAGCTGGCCTTTAATTTCAGGAACGCTAAGATTTTGGTTCCGCAGCTTCACTACCATAATTATGACATCGTTAAAGGACGCTGTCCTTTTTCTACCAGCCTTGATGTCCAAAAAAAAGGGTTCCTGGTTATTATCCAATTTATCGCTAAAACTTTTAATTATATCATATATTGATGTACTAGCGTATCCATATTTATTAGTAAGTTGTGGCACAGAAAGTTTGTTAATAAAATAATCACGGCATAAACGATAATGCTGTTGGGTAATAATATTGTCACTATTAGTAAAATAGTTAATGCAATTAGCCTTATCATTGTTAGATTTCATACAAGCTCCTGACAAAAACCATAAAGGTTGTTTTATGTAACTTCTGGTTAAACTATCACCGAATTGTGTCCGCGCGTTTTTTTATTCCCCCAATATTACAAAATCTTAAAACAAGTGTCAAAAAAAATATTTTTGTTTAACAGCCTGAAATTATTTGATTTTTATTTTGAGACCAAAAAAGCGCTCATTTTTTGACAAATTATTTTTAACTACGCTGGCGAAAAATCCGGATACTAAATTTTTTAGCGCCTCCTTCGTCCCGATGGAAAAGATTTCTTGGATTAAATTACTTTATATAAAGGTATATTTTTATTGATTAATAGACAATTTAATTATATTGGTTTTTCTCAAAAATATCTGGGCCGTTGTGAGAATGTTTTTCTAAAAAATTCTCACAAAAAATGGGCCACTTCAATCCCGCGCGGTTAAAGGGTTTTCTCGGGCTAAGATTCTGGAGAGGGCTTCATTTAAGGCCTTTTGCGGTAAGTTTATGAGTGGCCCACTTTTTTATTTTTGAGAATTAGAAACGCGCCTCAAAGCGGTGGCCCATTTTTCCTGAAAAAGTGAGCCATTATGGCCCAGTTTTTTTGATAAAATCCAATTAAATAAAACAAGTAATTTTAGCGATAATTGTATGGGTATCGAGACAAGTAGGCTAGAACGGGAAAATCTTGAAATATTTTTTATAATTAATTATCAAATTTTATTTAAAATATTATTAAAAAAATATTATAACATATAAAAATATCATAAAATTTAATTTTTCGAAAAAGGAACATCTATTGTCGGATTAGAAAAATTATTTCTACTTTTAAACTAACGATGGTCACATATTTTGGCCAGGAAAATCTATGATTAATAAAAAACATACTGTATTTATATACTATGATTTAATAATATAGTTAATACTCTAAATTAAATTATGAAAGACTCTCATTCCTAGATTGGGCTAAAAGCGCGAATCTGAAGTTGACTTAGTTTGGTATTACTCCCAATCTTTGGGCGTCAAAGGTTCTATTTTGGGTTTATTTCCATTTTCTTTATTCCTAATTTTTCCCAAACGTAGACGTATTTCCTCGACCACTGGAGCCCCCAGCTCTAGGCGGTAGCGTTCCACCCATTCCTTGAGTTGGTAGCGGTATTTATCTAGGTAGACTGAGGCGGTGACCCAGGCGTAGAGGATCCCCTCTTGAAACAAGTAGGGTTCAGAGTTTTTGGCCGCTTCCCCAGTCACTCTTGGCCAGAGCCCAAAAATCCGGTTATTTTGGAATAGTAGATACAATGACCCGCTGTTGAGACTTTTGCGGATCAGTTCCTCTAAGCTGACGGGGTCATCGTTGAAGCGTTTATTCCCGCTCATGGTTTAACCAACCCCTGGAGGATGGCCAGGTGGCGATAAAGGCCGTTGATGGCGATAAGTTCCTCATGGCTACCCTCCTCGACTAGGCGACCTCGATCCAGAACCACGATCCGGTTGACGCGGCGGATGGTGGAGAGGCGATGGGCGATGATAATGGAAGTCCGACCGGTTAACAGCGTGGCGAGGGCCTTTTCAATGGCCAGTTCCGAGACCGTGTCCACAAACGCGGTGGCCTCATCTAGGATAATAATTTGGGGGGCCTCAATCAAAGCCCGCGCGCAGGCTAGCAGTTGACGTTGGCCCGCCGATAGACTCTGGCCGTCTGGGCCGAGGGTTTCGTCATAACCGTTGGGTAGTTGGTTGATAAAGACATCGGCCCCCACGGCTTCGGCCGCGGCGATAACGCTCGCCTTGGAAAGATCGCGGCCGAGGCGAAGGTTCTCCAGCGCCGAGGCCGAGGATAGGTGGACGTCCTGGGAGACCAAAGCCACTCGGCGTCGGTGAGCCTTGATGTCGAGGTTCCGCAAAGGCAGGCCATCAAAAAGAATCGTCCCCTCGGTGGGATCGTAGAACCTTAAGAGTAAACTAATCAAGCTGCTTTTGCCACTACCGGTCGCCCCCACTAAAGCCACCGACTCCCCCGGCTGGATGACGAGGTTGATATTTTTTAGCACTAAAGGACGTTGGGGGCCATAGCTAAAAGAGACATTTTTTAATTCCACCCTACCACCGGTTTCCGTGGGCGTCAAGACCGGCTCATCTGGGACGAGGATATCTTGGTTGTTTAGCAATTCCTCTAGACGCTCAATGGAAGCGAAAGCCGATTGGAAGGTGTTAAGTTTTTCGGCCAGATCCTTAATGGGAATGAAAAAGCGGTTGGCGTAACCGACAAAGGCGGCTAGAGCCCCTAAGGTCAAGGAGCTTTCCAAAACAAAGAGCCCCCCAAACCAGAGAACTAAGGACAACACCAACGTCGCGCACAAATCCACCAGTGGCAAAAAGATGGCCACGGATTTCACTTGCCGAAACCCGGCTTGGAAATTTTCCTCGTTTAAGAGCTCAAACGTCGCCTCGGTCTCTTTTTCCCGGCCAAAAGATTGGATGATGGCTAGACCATTTAAAGATTCGTTAAATGACTGGTTAATGGCCGCCACTTTCGCTCTTAGCTCACGGTGGATTTCCCGAGCCTCGCGTCCATAACGATAGCTTAAAAAACCAGCTAACGGGGTCATGAGAAGGGCGATGAGAGCTAGCTGGGGGTTAAGGTAAAACATAATAGCCATCACGCCCACTAGGCTTAGTAGGTCGCTAAAAAAAGAGGCGGCCGTGGATTTGACGAGGGCGTTGATGTTATTGATATCCGAGGTCAGACGCGAGGTGAGTCGGCCGGATTGCTCATGGTCAAAAAAGCTTTGGTTTAGGCGCAACACGTGGGCGAGGAGGGTGGCTCTTAAATGGTGACTCATTTTTTGGGCGCCAGACTCCAAACAATACCTTTGCCCAAGATCAAAGAAATAACTTAAGAGCATGACAAGGCCAAACCCCCAAGCCAACCGGCTTAAGCCCTCTAGATCCGCGGATCGCAAAACCAAATTAAGGCCGCCCGGGAGTAGCGGCAGATCGCGCTCTTTGATGGCCACGCCATCAGGCCAGAGTTTGATCAGAGTTGATTGGGCGGCCATTTCTATAGCCCGCTCCATATTAAAGTCCTGGTCAAATGGCCGATAATAATAGCGTTCTTGATCCAAGAACCCGGCTAGGGCCAGGTTTTTTTCCTGGCGTTTGTCCAGTAAGGTGGCTTTTTCCGCGGAGAGAAAATAAGCCTGGGGATCCGCGGAGCGGGTCAGATCGCCATGGGCCAAAAGGTCTTTTAGTTCTGGCGGGCTTTTTTCATTGAGGATGACTAGCCGCCCCAAAGGCAATATGTACTGGTCAATGGCCACTTTGGTTAAATAAGGGAGAGCTAGGCTAATCACCGCCGCGGCCATGATCATGGCCACGGCCCCGTAAAGAAGACCCCGAAAGGGTTTGGTGGCGGGCCACAGATGGCGGGCTAGCCGAATTTTTTGGCCCGACTCAGCCAAGGCGCCGCTCCGGCCAGCGGTTGGCCAATTGGCTGATCCGCTGGAAGTAGCCTGGCCGGTCGGCCAGTTCCTGGGCCGTCCCCCAGTCGGACAGACGTCCGTTTTCCAGGACAAAGACGCGATCGGCGGTTTTTAAAGTGGTGAGTCGATGGCTGATGATCAAGGCTCCCCGGTTTCGGCTTTTGAGGGTCGGGATGAGATTGGCCAAGATCGTTTCCTCCACGGCCGCGTCCACGGCCGAGAGGGTATCGTCTAAGATCATAAATAACGGATCCCGGAGCCAGGCCCGGGCTAAGGCCAGGCGTTGCCGTTGGCCACCCGATAGACTTAAGCCTTTTTCGCCAATAATAGTCTCTAACCCTTCCGGAAACACGCTCAGATCGATGGGAAGATTAGCCATTTCCGCGGCTTGGATTAATTGTCGCTCCGTGGCTTCAGGTCGCCCCACGGCTAAGTTCTGACCTAGGGAGCCGGTGAAGATGTGGCCGTCTTGGGGGGCGTAACCAAACAGGGCTCTTTGGCTGGCCAGGCTCCATTGGGTTGTGGGTAAGCCGTTTAATAAGATCTGGCCGCCGGTGGGCTCATATAGAGCCGGTAACAGGGCGGCCAGGGAGCTTTTGCCAGAGCCGGTGGGGCCGGTTAAGGCGCAGATGAGCCCGGCCGGGCAGGTTAGCGACAGTTCGGATAAAACCGGGTTAGACCGGCCACGGTAAGCGAAATTAACCTGGTCAAAAACGATTTCTAAGCTGGCGGGGGGCTTAATCGAGCGCCCGATGGGCCGGGGCGAGGGCTCGGCGATCCATAAAACCCGGCCCAGACGATCCAAGGCGGCTAAACCTTGTTGCATAAGTCCCAAGGTAAACCCTAAGGCCATCATAGGCCAGGATAATAGCGCTAGATAAGTGATAAAGGCCACAAAATCGCCAGGGGTAATTTCCCAGGCCATGGCCGCTTTCCCGCCCAGACTTAAGGTTAAGGCCAAGGCGAGGTTGGTTAAAAGGGTCATGAGCGGGAAAAAAAGCCCCATGGTTAAGGCCAGACGCGTATTTTTCGCCACGTGGATCAAACTGATTTTGGCCACCTCGGTTTGACTTAAGGTTTCCAAACCAAGGGCTCGGATGACTTTAATCCCATTGAGCCGCTCGCGGACAGTCTCGGTCAATTGGCCAAAAATATCGTGGATCTCCAAAACCTTTAAATAGATGGCCTGGCCAAAATATTTAGTCAAAATGGTGATCAATGGCATGGGCAAAAAGGCGTAAAAGCAGAGGGCGGGATTAATGGCCAACATGAAGACGATGGCCGAGAGCCCCATGACCACGGCGTCCATGAAACTGACGAGCCCAAAACCCACGGCCATGCGCACCGACTCAATGTCATTGGTGGCCAGAGCCATAAGATCGCCACTGGAGTTATCCTGGCGCCAAGATAAAGACAAGGATAAGAATTTGGCGTGCAGTCGGCGCCGTAAGTCTTTTTCCAAATAACGGGCGAACCCATAAATAAGATGTCGCCAAGTTATTCTTAAAAAGGCCACGGTTAAAGCTAACCCCATTATTAGGCCAAGACTGGGGAGGAGATCGATTAGGCGCGCTTTCGGCTCGGCCAAGATATCTATGGCTCGCCCAGTGATCCGGGGAATGATCATCTGGAGCAGATCGCAAGCGGCCAGGGCGAGAAATCCCCAGATGAGGGGTTGAAGTTTTTCCCGAAAATTCACGCCCACGATGGACAAGCGTTTTAAGGAACTCATTCGCCTAGGCTCCGAGCCAAAAAAGCTAGGTGATCGGGCCATTGGCGCGTCCAAAGTTCCCAGTCGTGGCCGCCGGAGTCTTCTCGATATTCATGGGGGAGAGCTCCGTCCGTGAGTAGCCGGTGGTATTGGCGATTTTCCGCCAAGACCAGGGGGTCGGAGCGGCCCACGGTGAGGAAGATATCCACCCCCGCTAAAGCTTCTGGATTCTGGCGGGTTTGCCAGTAAGCCGAGGCCGAGCGCCATTGTTGGGCCTTTTGGTCATAAGAGCCCAAAACGCTGTCTAGGCGCGAAAAGAGGTCGCTGGGGCGTACGTCGGAATGGGTGGCGTAGGAACGCGTGGCGTCAGAATGAACGGATAGATCGGTCACCGCGGACATCGCCCCGACCGCCCGGAAACGTCCAGGCTGGGCTAGGGCGAAGGCGAGAGCCCCGTGGCCACCCATGGAGACGCCCAAAAGGGCTAAACGATCCCCTTGGAGGGGGAATCTGGCCAGAACGTCTGGCATAAGTTCTTGGAAAAAATAAGACTTATACTGGGAGCGCGGATTGATGGGACTATCCAGGTACCAGCCATAGTCGCCGGAGTCAAGCGCGATCAGGGCTAGACCGCGCTGTTCGGCTAAGGCCCATAATTGAGGGCCCAAACGTTGGCCAAAGACTTGGTAGTCTTCCCCGGCCCCGGACAATAAGAAAACCGCCGGAAAAGGGCCGGAAGCTTTAGGGGCGTAAACCTGGTAGCTCGTTGTCCGGCCTAAGAGTTTGGATTTTAAGGAAATAACGGCCAAAGCGGCGAAGGAACTGGTTTTAGTCTGGGCTGGGGGCGGGGGGGGTTGGTTAGCGGGGCTGGCTACTTGACTCGGCGCCTCGCTCGTCATGGTTGGCGGCGGAAAAATAGCCTGGGCGGCTGGGGCTAGTTGGGTGGGGATTTGGGTTAGATCGTCTAGGATTTCCCGAACTTCGTTTTCTCGCGTTTCAACTTCCCGAGCCTCAACCCGCCGAACTTCTGGGGCGACCACCGCTAACCCGGCTGGTTGGGGAGCTGGGCCTAGGGTGGCCCAGTCTTGGGCGGTGGTCAAAAAAGCCTCGGCCATGATTTTACCACCTGTTTCGGTTAAGTGGATAAGATCTTTAGCTCTAACGCGTTTATTATGCTTTTCTAAGTTTAAAAAAGTTGAATAACGACCTTTGTCAGCTAAAATTTCCCAAGTGTCAAAAAAACGACAATTGGCCTTGTCTTGACAAGCTAACTTAGCGACCTCGTTGATGACCGCCACCCGCGCGTTGTAAGGTTCTCGGCCCATAATGGGTAGACCAATCCAGAAAACCGTGACGTTATTGTCTTGGGCTATCGTCAACAGTCCCGACACCCTTTGGCCATAAAGCTCGCGCCAACCTGGCGTGGTCACGAGGAACCGACGCCCTTGGCCATCCACAATATCTTGCGTGTCGTTGGCCCCGATGGTAATGATGGCTAGATCCGGCTTTTTTGTCGTCAGTAGTTGTTGAAAATAAGCTAACCAGTCAAAGACGTCCAGTCGACACAAACCGGTGGCGTATTTGCCCTCACGGCTAACCTCAACCCCGTCGATCCCAGCCAGTAGTTTTTGTAAAGGCGGCCCTAACCCTTCGAGCATCATGGAGTCGCCGGTGAGGAGGATTTTTTGGAAAGTGGGTTTGTCGGGAACTAGGGGTATGGTTAAGGGGATGGCTAGGGGAATCGTTAGGGGGAGTTCGGTCTTGGCTGACTGGGAATCCTCCGCCGAGCCTAAGGTGGTGTCCGTTTCTGGCCTTAAAGGATAGGGCTCGGTGGATGGCGCTCTTTGACCGCCCACCTCCCTGTCCGGGGTTAGATCCCGTAAAAAGCTGGTTTCCACGGTTTCTAGCCGATCTAGGCCCCAATTTTGAGCCGTGGCTCGCAAGTCCGCGGCTAAGTTTAAAGCCAAAGTTTGGGCGGGCCCGGCGTCGGCTCGGCCCAGGTCAGCCAACCAGTCAGCCAGGCGGTTGGCCTCATGGCCTAAAACCAAGGCCAAGGCCAGGGCGTAGGCCATGATGACCTGGAGCGGGGTCAGGCCTTTACGTCGAAACCGCATGTGTCTCCTTAAAAAAGACGCTAGCCTTAAGGGCCGGTCAGAACTCCAGGATTTCCTTCTCCTTGGCCGCGGCCGCTTGATCCGTCTTGGCCACGTAGTCGTCAGTGATCTTCTGGATTTGGGTTTCGGCCTTGGCTTGTTCGTCCTCGCTGATGTCCTTGGATTTTTTCAGCTCCTTGGTTAACTCATTGGCCTCCCGGCGGATGGCCCTTAAAGCCACCTTGGCTTCCTCGGCGGTCTTTTTCACTAGCTTGGACAGTTCTTTGCGTCTTTCCTTGGTCAAAGGCGGGATGTTGACTCGGATAACCTTGCCGTCGTTTTGGGGGGTCAGACCCAACTCGGACTTTAAGATAACCTTTTCGATTTCCCCGATGGAGGTTGGATCCCAGGGTTGGATCAACAATAAGCGCGCCTCGGGCGCGGTGATGGAGGCCATTTGGCTTAAAGGGGTGGGAGCCCCGTAATAATTGGCCGCCAGGCCATCAAGCAAGGTTGGCGTGGCCCGGCCGGTGCGGATTTTTTGGTAGTCCCTGGCTAGGCTGGTTAGGGTTTTTTCCATGCGCGCTTTGCTATCCGCGTAGATGTCCTCTAGCATGAGTTCCTCCCCATTTAGTCGCCGATTTTGACCAAAGTGCCCACCGGCTCGCCCATGATGGTTTTCTTGATGTTGCCGTTTTTTCTGAGGTCAAAGATAATGGTCATGAGGCCATTGTCCATGGCCAAAGACATGGCCGTGGTGTCCATGACCTTGAGACGGCGGTTAATGACCTCTAGATAAGTTATTTCGGGAAAGCGTTGGGCGCTGGGATCTTTTTCTGGATCCCGGTCATAGACGCCATCGACCCGCGTGGCCTTTAAAATGACGTCCGCCCCGATCTCTTTGGCCCTTAAGACCGCGGTCGTGTCGGTGGTAAAATAGGGGTTACCCGTGCCCGCCGCGAAGATGACCACCCGGCCTTTATCCAGATGCCTTAAAGCTCGGCGTCGGATGTAGGGCTCGGCGACTTCCACCATGGTGACGGCGCTTTGCACCCTAGTCTCCAAACCTTGTCGTTCCAGGGAGTCTTGCATGGCCAGGGCGTTGATGACCGTGGCCAACATGCCCATGTGGTCACCGGTGACTCGGTTGAGGCCGCGCTCAGCTAGGGCTTGTCCTCGGAAGATGTTGCCCCCGCCGATGACTAGACCAATCCGGACGCCATCCCGAGCCACTTCGGCGATCTGGGCGGCGATGTTGTCAACAACGTCAGGATCCAGGCCAAACCCCTGTTGGCCTTGCAAGGCTTCGCCAGAGATTTTTAAAAGAGCGGTTTTGTAACGATATTCCATATAGCCACCCGAAGTTCCGGCAAAAAAATGGGGGGTAGACCCCCCATTGGTTTTGGTGTCGCCGCTTATTCTTCCGAGCTTTCCCCTTCTAGCTCCTCGCCGAGCTGGAAACGAGCGAACTGGGTGACCTCAACCGCCCCCAATTCGGCGGCGGCGGCTTTGATGAGCTGGGTCACGGTTTTCGTCGGGTCTTTGACGTAGGCTTGCTCCAGGAGAACCGACTCGGCGAAAAACTTTTTCACTTGGCCTTCGACTATCTTGGTGACCAGAAAACTTTTGTTTAAAGGTTTGCCCGTGTTTTTTTGGATCTTGGCTTCGGCCTCTTCTTCGGCTTTGGCTTGGTAAACGGCCTTTTCCCTGTCCAACACGGCCGCGGGGACGCTATTGGCGTCAATGGACAAGGGGTTGGCGGCGGCGATCTGCATGGCCAGGTTATGGGCCAGTTCCACGGCCGTGGGCCCTGGTTTTTCCACCTTAAGGTTAACCAAAACGCCGAGGCGCCCGTTCATATGGATATAGGAATGAACCAAACCATTCGCGCCATCTTTGGCGTCTGGGGCCGAGAAGACGACGAAACGGCGTAGTTTCATGTTTTCCCCGGTCGAGCCCACGGACGCGCTGATCAGCTCGCCGATCGTTTGGCCACATTTGGGGCATAAACGGGCCAGCAGATCCGCGACGTCCTTCGGGGCGTCCGAGGTGGTGACGAGGAAGTTGGCGATGTTGAGCGTCAACTCCCGGAAAGAGTCCATTTTGGCGACAAAATCGGTCTCGGTGTTCAGTTCCACCAGAGCCCCTTTTTGGCCATTCGGGCTTTCGGCGGCCAGAACCAAACCTTCCTTGGTGGCCCGACCAGCCCTTTTGCGGGCCGTCAAAAGTCCTTTCTGGCGCAGCCAGTCCACGGATTTTTCAATGTCCCCATCGCACTCATTGAGGGCGTTCTTACAGTCCATCATTCCGGCGTTGGTTTTGTCACGCAGGATTTTAACCATTTGCGAAGTAACCGCCATTGTCGCTCTCCATTCAGCGTCCCCAAACTTTTAGCTGGGACAAGCTAGCGCGTAGCCCAGCCGACCCAATGATGGAGCTTAGGGTTCGTGGATCCTTATAAATAATAATAATGAAAGCCGTGGGGGCCTGACTAACTAAATAAGCCCGGCCCCATAAATAGTCGCCCGCTTGAGCCTGGCTAAGCCTGACTGGGTTCGGTCGGAACCCGCTCAGTGAAAGCCGGGGCCACGGGTTGCGGATCGGGAACGCTAACCTCGTCTTTGTCCAAGGGGGCGACTCCACCCCGGGCTTGTTCCTCCCAACGGAGACGGCCCTCCAGGCAAGCGTCGGCCATCTTGGAGGCCATCAGCTTGATGGCTCGGATGGCGTCGTCATTGCCCGGAATTATGTAGTCCACCTCGTCGGGGTCGCAGTTGGTGTCCACCACGGCCACCACCGGAATGCCCAGGCGACGGGCCTCCGCGGTGGCGATATTCTCGCGCCGGGGGTCGATGACGAAAATGGCGCCCGGCAGGCGATCCATTTCTTTGATGCCACCGAGGTTCTTGCGCAACTTGACCATCTGGTTTTCCAACTGGATGATCTCTTTTTTGTAGTACAGGTTGATGGTGCCGTCGGCCTTCATCTGCTCAAGCTTCTTCAGCCGCTCGATGCTTTTTTTGATGGTCACGAAGTTGGTCAGGGTGCCGCCCAGCCAACGGGAGTTGATGAAGAACATGCCCGCCCGGTTGGCCTCTTCCTGAATGGCGTCGGAAGCCTGCTTCTTGGTGCCCACGAAAAGAACGCTGCGGCCCTGGGAAACCGTGTCCACCACAAACTGGTAGGCGGTTTTAAAGAGCTGAACCGTCTTTTGGAGATCGATGATGTAGATGTTGTTGCGGGCCCCGAAGATGTATGGTTTCATCTTGGGGTTCCAACGCCTGGTCTGGTGCCCGAAGTGGACGCCAGCCTCCAAGAGCTGTTTCATGCTGACCAAGGACATAGTGAAAACTCCTTAAGGTTATTGCCTCCGCCCGGCTTTTGGAAAAATCACCTTAAGAACCGGGCGCGCGGATTAATCGCCAAGATCCGAGGGTTTAACCCCGGTCAGATCCCCACGCCCGCCAAAAGGACGGGGAATCAAGGCGATCCTTTGATTATAGATCTAGAATATATTTTTTTCAAGGGGCGAGACTGGAATTTTTTTGAGGCTAAATTAAAGGTAAAATAAATGTTATTAAATTAAATAATTATTAATTAGTGTTAAATAACAATATTTATTGAATGATTGAATAAAGATACCGCGCGATATAACCGGACAAAATCGGCTTAACGCTCCTACTACATTTGGAAATATTTAACCAAACTCCACAGATTTCTCTACCAGCGGAAGAAGAACAAGTGGCTGGCGCCGAATTAAATTTTTTTTGGAGAACTTTCGGAAAAATGGGGATTAGATCCGCGATACTCTCTAAATGGCCTGACGAGAATAAAAAGTTCTGGCCGTCCAAATTCTTCGCTCCGAAAGTTCAATTATACTTAACTTCGGTAGAAATTAGGTAAGGCTCTAAGACTGTATATATTTAAAGTTAAATTTTATAATGATTATCTCAATTTAACTTATTGATAAATAGTCGTATAATATTTTAAGTGTCTAGAAAAATGGCTGAGGAAATATTTTTATTATTTTTTAATGAAGATTCGGGAATCTAGAAACTAGATTCGCGATACTTTCTAAATAATGATTTTGGGCCAAGAAAAATTATTTTTATGTTCCGGATTAAATTTTTTTGTTTTTGAACATTCTCGTTCTATCAGTAATAAAATTGACTAAAAGAGCTTTTCGTCGGACTCTAGAGTCTGGAGCGAATCCGTCAGGGTCTGAAGAAGGACAAACGATTCATCACTAAGTTGAGTCTGAAAAAGTTGAGTCTGAAAAAACCTTAATCACTGGCTAGCCCAATCAGCGATTGAGTCGCTCCAAGCGAGCTAGGCGAGGTGGCCAGATTCCAGTTTTCTGGCCAGAGACAGTTTCATTCTCTGTTCCTAGCTTTCAACCACCTGGCTTTGGGTAAAGTTGGCTGGCCCGCGTTGGCGGGCTATACCTTGGCCAATCATCTTACTCCGCGATCGCGGATTTATATTAAACTCCCAGCCTGATACGGCCGGGATTTATGGTCATGGATTGGCCAGAAAAAATAATGACCCAAAAAATCAAATGGCTCTTGACAAAATTGGTCTAGTGGTTTATGACGCTAAGAACGGAGTAAAGATTCGGAGTTTAATCCTTGGAGTTTAACCTTTGGAGTTTAACCAAATGGTTAGGTGGTGAGTAGGCTAGTCTTAGGTAGTCGGCTATCGCTAAGTCAACCTAACGACTGGCTAAGCTGGATTGGTTAATAATTTTTAAGCCTTGTTAGCGGATTTAGGATTTTGGGTTTACATTGAAAAATAAATAAAACTTGATGGTTTCGCGAAAAGTCCAAAATTCAAGAATCAAAATTTATAACTTATTGAAATTAGTATTCTTTTACTTGACTATTTTCCTTAAGCTAGGGTTTTCGCGGAGCCATCAAACTTTTTTCTTAAATATTATTTTATTAAAATTGATCTAGTGAATTATAATGATTATGAACTGAGGCAAGAACAGAGTTTAATCCTGGAATTTTATTAATAATATAATTACATATATATTAATTTTAATTAATAATCATAAAATAATATTTTATAATATATATCGCGTGGGAAGTCAGCTGAAAAGGTATGAATGACCGCCCTCGAAAATTTGGATGGGAAATATTAAACGCGTCCAGGCGGGCGTCTTATTAAAGCGGGGCGAGTCCGCTTCGGGACGTGGTTTTTCGGGATGTGGTCATTCGGGATGTGGTCAGTAGTTTCGTTACCAAATGGAACTCTCGTCGTCAGCGGTAGGGTGGGGGAGGAGAAATTCTTCTCTACCCTCTATTAAAATCAGATAAAAAAAGGCGCATATAATGATTGTTAATAAAATAATCAATGAAAATCGAGAATTAATAAAAAAACATAAATTTTTTGCTAGTGATGGTTGCGCAAGTTGTTTAAGTTTTTTATGATTATTACTATCACCTATTATTTTTATTTTATTATTACCTATTTATATTATATCTAACGATCCTACTGATGCTATTCAAGAATTAACAATGTCAAATGAAAGCTTATCCTCCTTTGGAATCTCTAGCAATTTATCTAAATTTACTAAATTTATAGGTGATAATTATGATGAAGATGATGATGAAATAATTAGTTTACTTAAAGATAATGATAAAATTTCAGATTTAGATATTGATTCAATGTCATTAGCAAAATACGCTAGCTCTAATATAGCTGAAAGAGCTATTCTTTCCTTTGCTTTTAGTGATATTGATGACTATTTTGAAATGGTTAGGATTTCATTTATTTATGATAACAGAGAAAAAGTTGAAATTGACTGTTTAGTTTTAGAAGGTTTATTTTGGGATTCTCTGAAAGCCTTAATTTCATTTGGCTATGGAAAAGACAAAAAATTAGGTATTCCATTTAGTAGTTACGCTAGACCATGGGCTCAATTTATCTCTGTTGAAAATGTTAACATTATAAATATTAAAGAGACAAATCAAAGAAAATCAAATAATAATAAATCCGCTAAAAAAGCGGATGAAAAAGTTAAATCAGCGTATTATAGTGTCGCTTTATCTCTAGAAGCATATTTTGCCCAAAATAATACGTATACTAATTCTTATAATGATCTACAATCGAAAGCGGGTCTTGTATTAAATAATGAAATTAATTATAATGTTATTGAATTATATGATGATAAATCTAATAAGCAACCATGTTTTAAATTTATAGTTTCTCATAAGTCATACAATATAAAATATTTATATGATTCATGCGCAACAAATCGTGCGACTAATCTATCAAACTGATATAAATATTAAGCGATAGCGCGTCAGTTTCCTCGGGAGACCGTTTAATTCTCTATCCCCAGCTGTTCAACCATCTGGGATTGGGCCAGGTTGGCTAGCGGGCGTGAGTTCCTCCGCCTAGCTAGCTCACCTGAGGGGCGCCCATAAAGACTTGTCAACCGCGTTAATTAGTCCTAACTTCTCCCGCTCCGCCCTAACCAGGGTTCGACCAAGCTTAGGGGAGGATAGGCGGCCAGTTAGTGGCGTGAGCCAAGAATTTTGGCTAGTCTTGTCACGTTAACTTCTAATTTCTCGGGATATAACGCGCGACCTGATCTTAAACGGAGTCTACCAGAGCCAAAAAAAGATTCGGGAAGCCTAAAAATGGCGCCTACCCGTGGCGTGGCCGATGGCCACCGGCGGCGCGCCCCAGAACTAGTTATTACTAGGGCCTTACTAGGCCTTACTAGACCTTGGTGTCGTTTGGCTAGAGTTGGTTAGACTCGGTTTAAGACAACCAAGGCTAGTCGGCCAGGGGCTCGGGCTCGGGTGGGGTTAGGCCCAGGTGGGTGAAGGCCAAAGTGGTGGCCTTGCGACCACGGGGGGCTCGGTAGATGAAGTTTTCTTTGATCAGGTAGGGCTCGTAGACTTCCATAATGGTGTCCGCCTCCTCGCCTACCGTGGAGGCCAGGGTCTCTAAGCCCACCGGGCCGCCCGCGAATCTTAGGCAAATAGTTCTTAAGATCTGGCGATCTAGTTGATCTAGGCCTCGATGGTCGATTTCCATCATTTTTAGAGCCAAATCGGCGGTTTTTTGGTCAATATGACCCTGGGCTCGTACCTCAGCGAAATCCCGCACTCGCCTTAAAAGTCGTCCGGCCACGCGGGGCGTGCCTCGGCTCCGGCGGGCGATCTCCATGGCTCCTTCTGGGGTGATGTCTAGATTTAATAACTGGGCGGCTCTGGTCACTATTTGGGCCAACTCCGCGTTTTGGTAAAAATCTAGCCTAAGTTGGATGCCAAACCGATCCCTTAAAGGCGGCGTCAATAACCCCGCCCGGGTGGTGGCCCCAATGAGGGTGAAGGGCGGCGTCTCTAAGCGCACCGAGCGCGCCCCAGCCCCTTCGCCCACCACTAGGTCAATGCGGTAGTCCTCCATGGCTGGGTAGAGGTACTCTTCCACGGCGTGACTTAAACGATGGATTTCATCAATAAAGAAGATATCCATGGGCTCAAGATTAGTCAGCAGAGCGGCTAAGGAGCCCGGTTTTTCCAAGGCCGGGCCAGAGGTGCTTTTAAAACCAACGCCGAGTTCGCGGCTTAAGATATAGGCCAGAGAGGTTTTCCCTAAGCCAGGCGGGCCGTGGAAGAGGACGTGATCGAGACATTCGCCCCGGCTTTTGGTCGCGGTCACGAAAATGGCCAGCTTTTCTTTGAGTTCCTTTTGGCCCATGAATTGCTCAAATCTCTGGGGCCGCAGAGTCTTTTCCAGACTCGGCTCTTGGGGATCGCCGGGATCCCTTCGCGGGCCTTGAATCCGGGGCTCTTTTGGGTCTTTGGGAGTTTTGGGATCTTGGGCGGTTTTAGGTTCCGCGCTGGTCTGAGCCGGGCGCGCGTTAGGCCCTTCCCGCTCCGGAGCCACTTCCCACTCCCGCTCTTTATCCGTGTCTGGATCCATTTAAACCACTTTCCGGCCTGGGCTCCAGTAACGGTTGGAGACGGGTTGGCACAGACGTTGAAACTCCAAATATTTGAAGATGGCTCGTTTCATGTCCCGGCGCTCGGCCACCTCATGGACGCCTCGGATATCGCTATAAAAGTCCAGATTTTCGTAAACGTGGCGCGAGTTTTTACACAGGGCCTCCCCACGGATGTCCTCTTCGCGCACGGAAAAACCGCGGGCTTCCATAACTCTGGGCCCGGTGAAAATAACCAAAGCTTTCGGCTCAGCGATGATGATGTCCCCTAAGGCCGCGTAACTAGCGATGGCCCCGCCGGTGGAGGGATCGCCCAGGATGGAGATGAAGGGGAGACCATAGCGTTTGAGGCGGGTAACGCAGTTGACGGTTTTGACCATTTGGGTGAGGGCGGGCACGCCTTCCAAAAGGCGAGCCCCGCCGGAGCAACAAAGGGTGACTAAGGGTAAGTTCTTGCTACAAGCGTATTCGGTCAAGCGGAAGAATTTTTCGCCAAAGACTACCCCCATGGTGCCGCCGGCGAAATAAAACTCGCAAATGGCTAAAGCCACTGGGTAACCGTAAATGGTGGCTTCCCCGGTGACCAAGGCCTCGTGGAACGCTGTCCTTTGATCCTGGCGATTCAAAAAGGCCTGATACTCTGGGGTCATGAGCGAGGGGTGCAGCAAATGACCGGCGGACAGCTCGCGGTTCATCTCATGGAAACTATCCGGGTCGGCTAAGCAGTTGATCCAACCCATGGCCCCCATGATGAGGCTACAGCCGCAGGTGGGGCAAACATAATGGTTGGCCATGAACTGAGACAGGGGGATGACCGCCCCGCAACCTTTGGCGTGGTCGCTGTTTTTTAGGCTCATGTCCCCGCATTTAACGTATTCCTCAGAACTATGGGCTGGATCGTTTCGCTCGCCCCATTCCACCCCAGGTTGCAGATCATGGTTGGCCAGGGAAAAAGTCTTTAAATCCGGTAGCGGGGGGGATTTCCGGCGCAAAGGGGTTAACCGAAAAAATGAGCCCCACAGTAGTCCCCGTTTTTTGGCTTCCTCTTGGTAAACGCCAAACCCTTTGGCTCTGGAGCGCCTTAACCTAATGAGGGCGGCTAGTTTGCGACGGGCCAGATCTTTGACCGTTTTTTCCAGATAAGCCCCGAGAACTTTGGCGTAGCCATTGACGTCGGTGACCAGCTTCGGGGCGGGCAGGACGTGATCGATGATACCGAGTTGTTTTAACTCATCCGCCGTGGGGCGGGAGATCATCAGGGCTTCGCGAACTTTGGTCGGATCCCGGAAAATGATGGCGGCCAGACTCTCGGGTGGGGCGGTGGCGTACAGAGCGTCATCGAACTGAGCCCGGCGGTCGGTCATCTGGATGGCCAAGGCGCCGCCACTACCGCCTTCGCCAATAATGACCGAGATGGTCGGCAGCGGTATGGTCAAGAAATCCCGGATCAGGTGGGCGATGAAGAAGGCCTGGTAACGTCGGGCCGAATCCATGGAGATGTCGGCCCCATAGGTGTCGATCAAGGTCACCACGGTGACGGCCTGGCCATGGTAACTTTTGGTGACCGCGCGTTTGAGGAACCGGACAATATGCGAGTGATCCTCGGCCGTGAGCATGCCGTGGTTAAGTTTGGCCAGATCTTCTTTGGTGCGCAGGTTTTCCGGTTTGGGTTTTTGCTGGGCGATGACAAACACGCTCCGGCCCCATTGCTCGGCTTCCCCCAAAATAAGGGTGTCGCTGGAAGGGATGACCAGGCGGAAGGTGGGAAAAATTAGCGGAAGCAGATCGCTGGAGCGGGGCCTTAAGGGCGATCTGGTGCGACGGCGGAAAATTTCGACCACGTCAGTGGGGGCAGTCATTGCGGCTCCTGAAAGGGGCGGCCTAAGCTTAAGATTTGGGACAGCGGTTGGCGCGGTGGCCAGGTAGCCAGCGAGGCCTAGGCCCTGGCGATTATGGGGGTATTTTACCTTTAAATGGGATTAATAACCAGAACCAGGATATTATCGCCTGAGGCTCATTTTTTTGGCCCCTTTTTTGCTTAGATTTATCAGCGGATCAAATTTTTCCCAGGTCTGAGCGCCTGGCGGCCAAAACCCATGGTGACTTCGTATGGCTCCTAACCAACCATCTTTCGGTAACCTCCGAAACAACCTCCGTAACCCCCAGGCGGCCAAGGCTAACTTGCGTCAGGGGCGGCTGGCCAATACCCAGTTAGGGGTAGGGATCCAGAATAAGGGCGGCCAAGTTTTTGACGCCATGATGGCGGTTAACGAATCCCAGAACCAGGTCATTGGCCAGGTTTTAGAGGGCCCGGTTAGCCAGCGAACCCAAAGGCGCTTGGCCCAATTACAAGCCATGAGCGAGCGAGATCCCAAGTTAGCTAATTTAGCTCAATTGAATAAAATACCCGCTAATAATAGCGCGAGTCTGGCCGAAGTCGAAATCAATATTGAGTCCAATATTGATCCTCAAATCGGGGCCCAATCGACGGGGGCTCGGATATGGGGCAATTTACAAGGCGGTCGGACAGTTCGGCGCGGTTTGGACACGGGTAAAGTTTTCTCGCCCGCCCAGTTATCTTCTTTTCGGAAGAAAAACGGATTGGCCCGGGTTCTTTATCAAGCCCCGGCTAGCGAGGCGGGGCTTGACCAGGCGGCTAAAACGGGTTCCGGTCAAGCCAGTTCCTTGGTTGAGGCCGTGGCCGCTCTTGAGAAAGCCCCCTTAAGTTCCGGGCGGCCGCCCAGCGCCTCAAAAAAATGGGGCGCGGAGAAAGACCGCCTAGCCGAGGCGACCCAGTCGGAGATTAATTCTGGCCAAAACCACGAAAAGATCGACGCCATTATCAATAATGTGGCCGAGGCCATAGGCCTAGATCCATCGCTCATCAAAGCGGTGGTGAAAACCGAGTCCAATTTTAATCAAAAGGCCGTCTCCCGGGCGGGCGCCCAAGGGCTAATGCAGTTGATGCCCGGCACGGCCAAAGAGATGGGCGTGGAGGATCCCTTTAACCCCTTGGACAATGTCTGGGGTGGGGCGCGCTACTTAAAGAAAATGCTGGATCGCCAAGGCGGTGACTTAAACCAAGCCCTGGCCGCTTACAACTGGGGCCCCGGCAACCTTGCTCGACACGGCGCCGATCGCCTCCCTGGGGAGACGCGAAAATATATTGAGGCGGTGAACCGAAATTACGCCCGCTTTAAAAAAGAGTCCCAAATGGCCTAAAAAACCCACCGGTTGACCCCCATCCGCCATCCGCCTTTCGCCCCTTAATCTTATCCCATTCCCTCAAGGCCAAAAAAAAGCCGCTCCAACCGGAGCGGCTTTCGGGCTTTATAGGCCGATTAATGTTTAGCGTCGAGGTTAGGGCCTTCTAAGTTCACGCCAGAGTTAGCGTTAACCATTAGGGAGGGGGCCTCTTCGCCTAATTTGGGCTCTTGAAACAATGGCCGACTCGGATCCAGCACCAGGGCCGCGGCCAAAACTTCCTCGACCATTTTCACGGGGATGATGGTGAAGGATTTGAGGATCCTTTCGGGGATTTCCTTTAAGTCTTTTTCGTTTTCCTGGGGAATGATGAGCGATTTTAGCTCGCCCCGGTGGGCGGCCATCACTTTTTCCTTGAGCCCGCCGATGGGCAGAACCCGGCCCCGCAGGGTCACCTCGCCCGTCATGGCCACGTCCCGACGGGCCGGGCGACGGGTTAAGGCGGACACTAAGCCAGTGACCAGGGTGATGCCAGCCGAGGGGCCATCTTTAGGGATGGCCCCTTCGGGTAAATGGATATGGATGTCGATTTTCCGATGAAAATTGGGATCCAGGCCTAACCGCGGGGAAATCGATCGCACGTAACTTAAAGCCGCCCGGGCCGACTCCTGCATGACTTCGCCCAGTTTGCCGGTTAAGGTGAGGTTGCCTTTGCCCGGCATGATCAACACCTCGGTGGTGAGGATTTCTCCCCCCACCTCGGTCCAGGCTAAACCAGTCACTAAACCAATCTCGTCTTGCTCCTCGGCCATGCCGTAACGATATTTGGGCACGCCCAAGTAGTTAGTGATGTTTTTGCCGGACACTTTCAGTTTTTGGGCGCCATGGTCATTGGATTTGACCATTTCTCGGGCGAGTTTGCGGCAGACCGTGGCGATCTCGCGCTCTAACCCACGCACGCCCGCTTCCCGCGTGTAACGCCGGATGGCCGTGAGGATGGCGTTATCGGAGATATCCACCCGTTCCGGGGCTAACCCATTGGCCCGCACCTGCTTTTTGATCAGGAAGTTTTTGGCGATGTTGAGCTTTTCGTCCTCGGTGTAGCCGGGGATGCGGATGATCTCCATGCGATCCTGGAGCGGGGAGGGGACGGAGTGGAGACTATTGGCCGTGGTGATAAACATGACTTCGGAAAGATCGTAGTCCAAATCCATGTAGTGATCCCCAAATTTGCAGTTCTGCTCCGGATCCAAGACTTCCAACAAGGCCGCCGAGGGATCGCCTCGGAAGTCCGTGGACATCTTGTCAACCTCGTCTAGGCAAAAGACCGGGTTAGAGGTTTTGGCCTTTCTAAGGCTTTGGATGATCTTACCCGGCATGGCCCCGATATAAGTGCGGCGGTGTCCCCGGATCTCGGCCTCGTCGCGCACCCCACCTAGGGATAGACGGACGAAGTTGCGCCCCAAAGCCCGGGCCACCGAGCGGGCCAAGGAGGTTTTGCCCACGCCTGGGGGACCGACTAAGCACAAGATCGGGCCATGGCGTTTTTTGACTAAAGACTGGACGGCCAAGTACTCCAGGATCCGCTCTTTGGGTTTTTCCAACCCATAGTGATCCTCGTCCATGATGTTCTCGGCTTTGGCCATCTCCAAGTTGTCGCGGCTGCGCTCATACCAGGGCAAAGCCAGGATCCAGTCGATGTAGTTACGCACGACCGTGGCCTCGGCGCTCATGGGGGCCATCATCTTCAGCTTTTTGATTTCATGGCGGGCCTTCTGGCCCGCTTCTTTGGATAAGCGCTTCTTTTTAACTTTTTCTTCCAGCTCGCTAATCTCGTTTTTGAGATCATCGGAGTCACCCATCTCTTTTTGGATGGCCCGCATCTGTTCGTTAAGGTAGTACTCCTTCTGGGTCTTTTCCATCTGTTTTTTGACCCGAGTCTTAATCCGTTGCTCGATTTGGAGAACCTCGATTTCCCCACGCATGAGCTCATATAGAGTTTCCATGCGGGCCAGGGGGCTGACCAAGGTTAACAAAGTCTGTTTATCCTCTAGTTTTAAGGCTAGATGGTTGACCATGGAGTCGCACATCTGGGAAGGATCTTTGATGGAACCCATGGTGGCGATAATCTCGGGGGAGATTTTTTTATTGATCTTGGCGTAAGACTCAAAGGTCGAGTTCAGGCTCCGGATGAGAGCCTCCACTTCCAAGGGCGGCTCCACCGGTTCGGGGAGCGGCTCGACCTCGACGTAGAAAAAGTCTGGGCTGGGCAAGAAAGAATTGACCTGGCCCCGCTCACGACCTTCCACTAGAGCCTTCACCGTGCCGTCGGGCAGGCGCAATAGCTGGAGTAAAGCCCCAATGGTGCCGATGGGGTGGATATCTTCCTCTTGGGGCTCATCCACGCGAGCCTCTTTTTGGGTGCAAAGGAAGACCGTTTTGTCCAAGCTCATGGCGTGCTCAAGGGCTTTGATGGATTTTTCCCGACCCACGAACAAGGGCACGACCATGTGGGGAAAAACCACCACGTCCCTTAAAGGCAATAAGGGCAGGTGGAGTTTGGTCACTCCGCCTGAGGTGGAGGGCCGATATTTGTTGGAACCAAACAGCATTATAGCGTCCTATGGCGCGCCTGACGATACCGGGCGGTTGGGGGCGGTCTTAAGCGGTCTTGGCCACTTCGCCATCAAAAATTAAGATGGGCTCTTCCCGCTTGAGGATGACCTCGGCCGAAATTAAGCATTCCCTAACTTTGTCCGTGGTCGGCAGATCATACATGATGTTGAGCATGGCGCTCTCTAAGATGGCCCTCAGTCCCCGGGCCCCGGTTTTTCGTTTTAAGGCTTCTTGGGCGATGGCCACTAAAGCTTCCTCGGTGAACTTTAGACTGACGCCCTCAAACTTAAACAGCTTTTGGTATTGGCGAACCAGGGCGTTTTTGGGTTCTTTGAGGATGCGGATCATGGCTTTTTCGTCTAACTCGGTCAAGGTGGCCAAGACCGGGAGACGACCGACGAATTCGGGGATCAACCCAAACTTAATCAGATCCTCGGGCTGGCAATCGGCCAGAATCTCGCCTTCGCTTCGGTCATTTTTGCGGTCAGCGATGGGGGCCGAGAACCCCATGGTTTTCGTGCCCGTCCGAGCCTTAATCAGTTTATCCAGGCCCACGAACGCCCCCCCGCAGATGAAGAGGATGTTGGTGGTGTCGACTTTGGTCATCTCCTGTTGGGGATGTTTGCGACCGCCTTTGGGGGGCACGGAGGCGATCGTGCCCTCAATAATCTTTAGAAGGGCTTGTTGCACCCCCTCGCCGGAGACGTCGCGCGTGATGGAGGCGTTGTCGCTTTTCCGAGCGACTTTATCGACCTCGTCGAGATAGACGATGCCTTTAGAGGCTTTTTCCACGTCATACTCAGCCGCCTGAAGCAGGCTGACGATGATATTTTCCACGTCTTCGCCCACGTAGCCAGCCTCGGTCAAAGCGGTGGCGTCGGCGATGGAAAAGGGCACGTTTAAGATCTTCGCCAAGGTCTGGGCCAAGAGCGTTTTGCCACAACCAGAGGGCCCTAAAAGGAGGATATTGGATTTAGCCAATTCCACCCCATCGGGATCTGGCGGGGACTCAATCCTTTTGTAGTGGTTGTAAACGGCTACCGAAAGGATTTTTTTGGCGTGATCCTGGCCAATGACGTAATCGTCGAGGATTGCCTTGATTTCGTGAGGTTTCCGGATGGTTTGAGTCCGGGCCTGAGGATCGTGATGGTGATCCTTGGAGATGATTTCCCGACATTGCTCCAGACAAAATTCGCATATATGGATTCGTTCCGGGTCTGGCCCAGCGATCATCCGCACCCCTTCTTTTTGGGGTTGGCGGCAAAAGGCGCAGACTGGGACGGTTTTGCTTTTGTCTTTGTCGTCATTGTGGGACATTGTGTTCGTCTTTCCGCCCACCAAGCGGGCGAGGGTATTGGTCTGTCTGGAGCGCGGTTTTATTGGGCGGGGCTGTCTTGGCCATTGGGCAGCGCGCGCGGCCGCTCGGCCATGACTTGGTCAATGAGGCCATATTCCATGGCCTCCACTGGATCCATAAAATAGTCGCGCTCGGTGTCCCGCCCCACACGCTCAATGTTTTGGCCGGTGTGTTCGGCCAGGATCCGGTTTAAGGCCTCGCGCGTCCGCCGCATCTCGCGGGATTGAATTTCGATGTCCGAGGCCTGCCCATGGAACCCGCCCGAAGGCTGGTGGATCATGATCCGGGAATGGGGGAGAGCCGCGCGTTTGCCTTTAGCCCCGGCGGCTAAAAGAAGGGCGCCCATACTAGCGGCCTGGCCTAAACAGAGCGTGTTAACGTCGGGCCGGATGAAGCGCATGGTGTCGTAGATGGCCAGACCCGCTGAGACGACCCCGCCGGGGGAGTTAATATAGAGGTGGATGTCGCGATCAGGCTCTTCGGCTTCCAAGAAGATCAGTTGGGCGCAGATAAGGTTGGCCACTTGGTCATCAACCTGGGTGCCTAAAAGGATAATACGATCCCGTAGCAGGCGGGAGTAGATATCATAGGCTCGCTCGCCTCGATTAGACTGCTCAACGACAATGGGCACAAACATCTATATAGTCCTCCAGCCGATAAGGCCAACCAGTTAAAGACATCTATATAATAGTACTCTTTAGCCAAAAAACAAGGGGGTGACTAGAAAAAAAACGCTGAGAAGCCAGAATTTTTGGCCAAAAGCCGCGAAAAATCTGGTCAACCCCCGAAAGATAAGGGTTTTCCAGCGAGAAAATCGTGGATCCGGCCCAGGCCTTTTTCTAGATCCGCTAACGAGGCCGCGTAACTTAAGCGAATATGTTCTGGAGAGCCGAAGGCCGTTCCCGGCGCCGTGGCCACCAAGGCGTTTCGTAGCAAAACTCGGGCCAAGTCGTCGGCGTGGCGAATAACTTCCCCGCCTATTTTTTCCCCAAAGACGGAGGACACTTTGGGGAAAACGTAAAAAGCCCCTAAGGGATTAGGATAAGTCCAGTCGGGGATTTGGGCCATCAATTCCAAGATCCGTTGGCGGCGTTGGGCGAAGGAGGCGCGCATCTCGGCCACGCGCTCCTGTGGGCCGGTTAAAGCGGCCAGGGCGGCTTTCTGGGCCACGCTAGTGGCGTTGGAGGTCATCTGGCTTTGGATTTTGGCCGCCGCTTGGGCCACGGGCGAGGGGCCAGCCAAGTAACCGATCCGCCAGCCGGTCATGGAATAGGACTTGGAGACCCCATGGGTGATGACGACTTGATCATTAAGTTCTGGGGCCACCATGGACAGGTTAACGAAGGGACGATCCTCATAGACCAGACATTCATAGATGTCGTCGGAAATGACCCACAGATCGGCTTTTTTAATGATTGGGGCCAGTTTTTCCAGATCCTCGGCTGAGTACAGACCGCCCGTGGGGTTGGACGGGGAGTTGATGACCAAAACCTTGGAGCGAGGACTTAAGGCTTTTTTTAAAGACTCCGGGGTGAGAATCAAGCGTTCGGGATCCATGGGGGCGGAAACGGGACGGGCGCCGGCTAGGATAGCCTGGGCGGGATAAGTGACCCAGTACGGCGTGGGGATGATCACCTCGTCGCCTTCTTGGCACAGGCACTGGAAGGCGTTGTAGAGGGCGTGCTTGCCACCAGTGGAGACGACAATATTTTCCGGGGGATAATTAAGGTTATTGTCTCGTCGGAACTTTTGGCTAATAGCCTCCCTTAGGGGCAAAATCCCTTCCGTGGCCGTGTAACGGGTAAAACCTTCCTCTATGGCTTTCCGGGCGGCCTCGCCAATGTGGGCCGGGGTCAGAAAATCGGGTTCGCCGATGCTGAGGTTGACCACGTCCAGGCCCTGGGCCTTCATGGCCTTAGCTTCGGAGTCCAGGGCGAGGGTCGGCGATGGTTGAATGGCGTTAGCTCGTTGGCTTAAGACTGGCATAAGGCCTGGCGATACCCTTTCTCCGCTGGGCGAAGGGAAATTTTGAGCTGACAATAATGTCTTAGCGCGAGGTCACCGTTAAGGTTATAACTTTAGCCGACGATTTTCAAGGCCTAGGCGTTGATTAGGTTTTAAAGGTAATTTATCGAATTTTATAGTTATTCTAGCGCGCTCAAAAAAGGCTAAATAAATAATTATTAAAATCAAGTAGTTATGGGTGGGAAAAATTATCATCCGACCGGTTCCTGGGAACAATTTTGGTTGGGTCGATAGACTTAGACCGCGCCATATATAGGGTCAACCAGGTAATTTAAGGCCATAAGTAGGAATTATTGACCGGTTGGGCGCTGAAAAGGCCTCCGTTAAATTTGGCCTGGTAATTGCTATAAAAGGTTTTCATCAATAGGCGGCCGTCCAGCGAGGCCCCAACGACCACTGAGCGACGACCACTTGAGCGACTATCGCCTAAACGACTACGACCCGAACGCGCCACTTACGCGTTATCCCCATAGAGGTGCCCCATGCCATATATTTACTCCGGCGTTTGCTTAGCCGCCATGTTTGGATCCATTTTTTACGAGCGTTATTTGATGAAAAAAGAAGAGGCTGAGCTGTGCGAGAAAATGCGCGATTTAGCCGAGAGCGTCAAAAGCGATTTGGGCTATACGCCTTTGGCGATTCCTCAGGTGGCTCAGGCCACCGCCGCGTCCCAGGTTCATTAGACATTACCCTCCCGCGGTTACGTTCCGCGCGATATTCAAAAGTCCCGCCCGAACTTAACCCTAAACCTTGGATGAGCCAAGGTTTAGGCGGCCCAAACATTATTATAGAGGCCAGCTAAATAGAAGAGCCCAAAGATTTTGACGGCCATAGTTTCGCCTCGCTCGAACTAGCTGGCTCGCTTTATGGTTTGATCAGCCGCGTTGGAGGCCGCGAACTAGGCTAAATGGGATGATTTTCTTAAAGTTTAAGGGCTAATTTTGTTAGCTTATAATTGTTGGTTTTAACGTTAGTTGGCCATGATCTGTTTAAATCTGTTTAGCGATAGTCAATGGAAAGTAGCTTAATAAATACTTCCACATTGTTCCTAGGCGTCGCTCAAAGGCGTTGTTTCTAGGTATGGCGACAGCTTTTTTGTGTCGCTGATATGGAGTGGATTAATTTAGCTTGAACGCTCATAAACTAAAACAATCAGGTTATTTTTTCAGGTTATTTTTTAGCGGGTTAATTTTTAGCTGTTAATTTTTAGGTCAGACGCGGCTAGAATTGGCGAAAGAAATAAGATCATCCCTCAAACATAATGTCGCCTCTAATTTTATTTTCCATCCGGAAAGAGTCACAAAAGAGACACTAGCCCATCTTTAAAGGGTTCAATATGGTCATAAGCGATAAACTAAATATAGCGCGTTAAACCAAAATATTTTTTTAATGACTCAAAATAATATATCGCTTACCAATCTTTTAGTCGCGCTGAATTCAAGCTCCATTCCTTAGAGTAGTCGAACCCAATAGCGTCAAAAATTTGTTTGCGCTTGGGCTTGAGGTCGACCGCTAAATACCTTTCCGTATAGCCTTTAGATGTTCCTTTAGATGTTGTGTGACAAACTCTTAACAGGTGATGAGAAGACATTTCATCTACTATTGATTCCCAATTATTGTTAATATTATAAAGACTAAGACAGTTACGTATCCAATTGATACATTGATAGGCCAGAATTGAAATTAATAAATGACCATCAATCTGATCATCTTTTAAATGATCAATCGGTCTTAAGCCAAGGCCAGATTTGAGAGGACGAAATAAACGTTTGACTTTTGTCCATTTCATATATGTTTCCCAGATTTTTTGTCCCGATAAATTTAAAATATTCGTTCTTATACTAAAAACTCCCGGATGAGTTATTACGCTATTAGGAACAGGATTAAATTCGTAGATAAGATTAGTAACTAGACTTTCAGTGCCAATTTTATGACCGCCAGATTTAACGATGGAAATTTTGAAATGTTCACTGACCTGGTGACAAGTGTCAAGCCGGGCGATTTCTTTTATAACATCTTCTTCATATACCGGTTTACGAGAATTTATGATCTTATTCACCAGCTTGTTAAGATAATATTTATATTTTTTTATACGTTTGGCGTAAATTTTTACTTCTTTAGCCTGACGAAAAAGAGAATAGCAATTTAACCGAATTTCTTTGATTGATGTATTGTTTATGAGAGTATTAATCTTTTCTTTATAAAAAGAAATTATGTTATCATAGTAAAAATAAGCTTTGTTTCCCGGCTGAGTTATACGCTTAACAGCGCCAGTTGGATTAAACCACCTTAACTGTTCGCGGCTAATGACTATATATTTATAACCATTCATATGCGTCCATAATATGTTATCATCTGTAGCGATACCGCGCCCCATTATTAGTATTGAGGACTTATCTTTATTAATTTGAGTGATCAGACTTTTAAAAGTCGAATCCTCAGACAGGTTACTGGAGAAAAATTCGCGTTTTCTCAAATATCCGTTGGCGTCAATAAACGCGGCCATAGATTCTAGGTTACAATCCGAGCTATTTTCCTCAGAATTACCAGGTTTAGTTTTTTGAGTTTGGGGAGAATCCTTGAAATATTTATTAGTTAAATCGTTTAATAATATATTAGTTTGAGAACTGAAAAGATCTCTATTTTGATTAATCAGATCATTTTCAATAATGCTTTTATTTTTACTTATTTTGTCAGAAATACTATATAAAGACATTATAGATCTAAGATTAAAATTTATTCCCAACAAATCTCCTAATGAACTTGTTGACTTAAGCCAGTCAAAAGTTTCGCGTTCGTTGGACGGATGTTCCGGGTGTAACTAAAAATTTTCCCTTTTTTGAATCATCTATTGGCTGGACTTTTTTTTATGGGGTAGCCAATTAGTTCATATGCCCCAACAGGCTCATATTTTTGCCTGACTGGGGTCA
>JAISYP010000113.1 GCA_031269825.1 Deltaproteobacteria bacterium | reverse complement strand
CTAGGCGCGAGTCAATAGAAAAATGAGATAATTGATATAATTATTTTTGATTTGACCCCGAAACGACAGTTGTTCCGTCATGGGTCAGGGGGCAGGAATGGTTTTCACATAGGTATCATAAAAGAAGCCTTGACCCTCCCCAATTTTACTCAGGAAGAAATCGCCCATCTCTATCATCAGCATACCGAGGTCTCTGGACAGGCGTTTGAGGCCAACGCCGTGGAGAGGGCTTGGTATTGGACGGAGGGACAACCAAGGTTAGTCAACGCCTTGGCCTATGAGTCGGTGGTCAATATTTTAGGGAAAAACTACTCTCAGCCAATAACTAGCGATATTATTAATCAAGCGGCCGAGAATTTGATCCTACGCCGGGACATCAATATTGATTACCTGTTGGAGCGCCTGAAGGAATCTATGGTCAAGCGGGTTATCGAACCGGTCATCTTAGGCGACGAAGATTGGGATGAGGAAACGACCGATGACGACATCAGGTACGCTCAAGATTTAGAGCTAATCAAACAGGATGGGGACACTTACCGACCAACCAATCCCATTTACTCGGAAGTTATTATCCGAACATTGACCCAGCGCTTAGAAAGGCGGATACCTATCGAACTAGTCAATCGCTGGATGGATGGCTCGAAACTAGACATGACCGGTTTACTTTTAGAATTTCAACAGTTTTGGCGTGAAAACGCTGAATCGCTCGTTACTCCCTATAAATATACCCAAGCCTCTCCGTACCTAGTAGGTTTCGCCTTTTTACAAAGAGTTCTTAATGGACAAGCGCGGTTTATTAGCCGCGAGTACAGCCTTGGTTTTCGGCGAGTAGATATTCTCGTCAAATATAACCAGATTCCTTACCCATTGGAGTTTAAGATAAAAAACCAATATTTTAACGCGAAAAAGAGGGATGAAAGTCTGGAGCGATTGCGCTCTTACATAGCTCAATGTGGGGCTAAGGAAGGTTGGTCGCTTATCTTCGAGCCAACCCCCAACAAAAATTGGGAGGATAAATTATACTGGGAAACTATTGAGATTGAGGGAGTGACTATTCATGTGGTTGGGTGTTAGGCTATATTCTTTAGTCATAATATAACCAATATTATCTATTATTAACTCATAAAGTTAGCGAAATATGTAGTACCCGATACAAGGTAACCAGTTGATAATACGCTTTTTTTAATCTTTGTTAAAGATCCGCTAAAATTATTACTCGTCTTGGGTTATTGTCGCTGACGCCTCTATTATTTCTCCCCATATGGTCATGCCACGGTCAAGGGCGAAAAATCGCCGTGCGCTTTCTCGCTTAAGACCTATTGACTTATTTGTTCCGCTTAATTATGACCAGGGTGAGTTTGAGAACTGGACTGGGAATCTGGGCTGATTGGGCTCTTGGCCGGAAATCTCTGGGCTGGTTTCGATCCTAATAATCACCACAAAATCTAATTTGATAGTCTGGCGAAAAGTCTAAAATTCAAGAATCTTAATGGATAAGATATTTAAATTAATACTCTTTTACTTGACAATGGCCCTTAAACTAGGCTTTTCGCCCAGCTATCTAATTTAAGCGGACAGGCCCTTAGTTAAATCGCCGCGCCAACCCGCCGCGACCAAAAATTAACGCGATGAGTTAACGCTGGACTCAATCGGCCTGGCCCGACTCAAACACGGGTTTCGGCGGCTCATAGGGAGGGTCGGGGTATAAGTTCTTTATGCGGTTAAGAATCGATTTCACGGCCAGAAAAGACTCCACCACCTCGGGATCAAAATGGCGACCGCTTTCCTGCTCCATGATCTGGATGGCCAGCGTCTGGTCAAACGCCTCTTTATAGGCCCGACGATTGCTTAAAGCGTCATAAACGTCCGCCACCGCCACAATCCGGCCATACAGGGAGATCTCTTCCCCCTTTTTGCCCATTATCCGCCCATCCGGCCCACTCTTCTCCGGCAAAGGCGCGCCAGTAGCCACGTCGACCCAACCAGGATAACCTTGGCCATCCCAACGCTCATGGTGGTCGAGGATGACTTCCCGGGTAATCTCGTCTAAGGGCGTGAAAGAATCGACATACATACGCGCCCCAGCCAAGACATGGCCTTCCATGATGGCTCGCTCCCGTTGATCCAACCGACCAGGTTTAGTCAAGACGCTTTTGGGGACGTAGATCTTACCCACGTCATGTAACATGGCCGCGAAAGGCAGAAGGTTTAAGACGCGGAGCCGCTTATCCTCATTCACGCCCCGTTTGGATGACCAATGGCGATAAATGGCCGTGGCCAAGGTGGCCACGCGGGTAGCGTGGGCCCGCGTCTCCAAAGGATCTTGAGAGGAGATGATTTCCACGTTGTGGGAGATCGCCGAGTTCATGGTCATGGATTTTTCCATCGCCTGAGCCGCGAACCCACAATAAAAACTCAATATCCGCTCGTCATCCTCGGAAAAACAAGTCAAAAGCCCATCCTCGCCCAGAGGGTTAATCAGCTGTAAGACCCCTAGTGGCTCGTTATCGTCGGTAGCCAACGGTAAAGTCATGATCGCCTGACAGACATAGGAGGACTCATTGTCAAACCCAGTGAAATGCTGATAAGGGGCGCCGGGATGAATACTGGAGGTGTCGTTGATGGTCAGTGGCTTGCGTTCCAGGGCCACGTAACCGGACAGGGTCGACCGACTCACTTCCATGTTTCGGTTAAAGAACGGCAACCCCGTGGGGTCATCGACAATCCGGTCAAGGTAGTCGTTCTGACTCTGGGCGAAGACCAATTTACCACCGCGCAAGAGATAGATGGTTCCGGCCTCGCACTTGGTCAAAGTCCTCGCCGAGGTTAAGATCTTCTCCATCAACCGGGCCAAGTCAAAAACGCTGTTGAAGTTGGAGACCATCCGGCCAACTTCATTGAGTCGGTCAACATGGTTTTTGGCCATGTTCTCCAGGCTCATCTTTTCCAAAAATTGTCCCCAAAAAAATATTCTCGACATAAAAAACCTTAAGGTAATTGGCCAGAAATGGCCGAATGAACCGCGCCGGCGATGTCCTCAAGCGTGTAAGGCTTAGCGAGAAAATGCCGGGCGCCCAAGGCTTGGGCCTTTTTTACTTCCTCTCCCTCAGCCATGCCACTAGCGATGATAGCCTTCTGCCCTGGCCGAATGGCCAAGATGGCTTCATAGGTCTGTCGACCATTCCAACCTGGGGGCATGATCATGTCTAAAACCACCAAATCGGCCTCATTGGTTCGCAAATATTCCACCGCCGCCTCGCCAGAAGGCACCGAATGGGTCACGTAACCCAGAGTATTGAGCATCCTCTGGGCCAATTTTCTTTGGATGTCCACGTCATCGACCACCAAGACCTTCTGGCCCTGGCCACGATACTCTTCCAAAGGTTTAGGGACTGGGCGCTTTTTCTCCGTGGCCAAAGGTAACCACACCCGAAACTCCGCTCCCTCGTCGGTGGTCTTCAGCTCCACCGCCCCGTCGTGTTCCTTGACAATCAAGGCCACGACCGCGAGTCCTAGACCCGCGTTAGGTTTACGCGAGTGGAAAGGCTCAAAAATCCTCATCGCTCGCTCCGGCGATACCCCAGGGCCATTATCTTTAATGGCGATCAAGGCGAATTGGCCAGGCTTAAAATTATCCATCCCCGCCCAAGGCTCTTTGACATAGGCTTGCCCCGTGGTGACCGTGACCAAGCCCGTTTTCTCATTTTTCTCGGCGCCAGCCGCCTCAATGGCGTTTTCGACGATGTTGTGAAGCACTTTCTTTAAGTGGGAGGCCGACCCCAACACCTCGATCTCTTCGCTAGCCAGCCGGCGCTCCAAAACAACGGGCTTTTTTTGACTCGTCAATTGGTCGCTTAACTCTGGATCACTCAAAACCTCGGTCACTAGGTCATTAAAATCCACGGTGACCCGGACGCTGGCCAACCCTTTGGATAAAGTCAAAAGGTCGCTGACCACCGCCGCCGCCCGCTCGCCCGACTCCTTGGTTTCCTGTAGAGCCTCTCTCTGGCTCTCGGTGAGGTTAGGGTCTCTTAACAAAAGCTCTGGGTAACCGATCATCCCCGAAAGAATGTTGTTGAGCTCATGGGCCACTTGCGCGGCCATCAACCCCATGGACTCCATTTTTTGGGAGCGAGACAGTTTGTCCTGCAGCTTCAGCCTTTCGTTCTCGGACGCCTTAAGGGCCGTAATATCCACGCAAACCGATAAAAAATAGTCCGCTCCCCCAATGGTTAGCCCTTTACAAGCGAAAAGTAAGGTGACCGGATCCCCATAGCGGTTAGGCACCTCAATCTCTTGGTTCTGCACCAATTGCCCGGCCATGGCCGATAATTTCAGTTTTTTCCGCAGATTGGGATCCACGGGAAAATAAATCCACAGATCTTGCCCCAAAACCGCGGCCAAATCCCGACCAATGAAATTAGCGAACTCCGCGTTGGCCTCGACAATCCGACTATCTTCGTCCGTGATGGAGATCAAAAGCGGGGACAACTCAAAAACCGATCGATACTTCGCTTCGCTGGTGGCCAAAAGCTCACTGGCCACGCGCCTTTGTTGGATCATGCGGTTAACGGAATGGGCCAGGAGGGCGAACTCCTCAAAGGGTTGTCTTTCGGGCTCCATCTCAATGGAAGAGGAAGCCGCGTTCTCGAAGAACTGGTAAAAAGCCTCAAAAATCCGCGAGGCTTTCCGAGAGATGTAATGGCCCAAAATGGCGATCGCCACCAACATCAAAACCGAAATGGTGATCACGTTAAAGATCTGGCGCTTGACTCGCAGGTTCAGCTCATTTTGTTGTTCCAAAAGAGCCCTCGCCAAATCGCCGGAATCAATATAATTGAGCGCCACCCATCGCCAAGCCCCAATGGCTCGATAATAGCCCAAAGACTCCCGAACCTGGCCAGAGTCCTCGTCCTTTAAAGGGAACCGCAAAAAAGAACTCTGTTGAACTTTGGCCCCCCGGATGATCCTGGCGGCGGCCTTAGTCAACAGACTATCGCCTTCCACAAAAAGGTTTTTGTCAATCAAGTCCGTGTTCGTGGCAGCTAAAACTTGACCCGAATAATCCAGAATCAAAAAGTCGCCACCCCAGGAACGGGGCATATTCGTGGCCCACTCCAACAGTTCTTTTTTCGTGGCGGCCTGGAATTCGGCCAGAGGACTAGCCGCCCCCACTATCCAACCAAATGGCTCAAAAACCTTCAGGAAAGCCACCGGCTTTTCTTCCTGGTCAGGCCAGGATCGGGTAAAATCAAACCGGTAAAAGCCCTCCCCCAGTTCCCAGACGCTATTTATAATCGCCTTAACCTCGGGATCCGGGGAAAAATCCAGCCCCAACTTGGTCAAAACCTGGCCTTCCCGATCTAAGACAAAATACTTCGGTCGCCCATCGTCATTCTTGAATTCAGCTATCAGCGACAGCAATAAATCCTGGTTAGACTGGATCTTTTGGGGATCCTGGCGAGTGAGGGCGTTCCAGGTTTCCATGGCCTGGTTTTTAACGCCCACGTAGAACTCCACCTGACCTTCGGCGGTTCGGGAAGCGATGTGATCGAAGATAGACTGGGTCTCCAGGCTAATGGTCTTTTCCCAATTGGCGTAGTATTCTCGTGAAATCCGTTGACTTTCTCGGTCAGTTTGGTATTTTTGATTGTTGATCCACAATAAAGCGACCAACACCACCGAGGCCAAGGAAACCCCTGACATGAGAAAAAGAAGAACCTGCGTCAGTCGGCGTTTTGGCTTCATAGCAAAGACGGGCCTCATAATTGGTAAAGAACGCCCACGATTTGGCCGACACCCCTTCGGAACCCATAAAATGGGCCAATTTGGCGGGCTTTTCCGCTTCGCTCCTAGCCCAGTATTTTATATTTATTCGCCTAATAAGGCAAACTCACCCCGCCCTTTTTTAGACGGCCTGGCTCTTGACATGGTATAAAACGCGGCTTGCGCTTCTTTTTCCTATATAACCATTTTAATAATTTTAATTTTCTTATATAATAAGAAAATATTATTTCTAAAATATTATAAAATTGCTGAATATAATATTATTATACATATTTATTGATTAAATAAAGTTATTCATGAAAAAAAATAAGACCTTAAAATTGAAGAAGCGTCCGCCCCCCAAATTCAACTCGAATCTAAACTCCTAGCCCTGACCGATAAATTTGGGGCGAGCCAAAAAAACCTTAACCCGTATTTCCCGCGCCAATTCTGATGGTCTCGCGAAAGGTTCAAATTCAGTCGCGGTAGGAAGTGCCCTTTCGGGCACCCCCCCGCACAGATCCCCGCGAGCGGGACTACCGCGCAGGGCTCCTCAATTGGATCGGACGTGTATACCTTTGATTTGGACAGGGGCGCGCAGTGACCGGCGCCGGTAGCCATTGTTTACTTATTGGGGTGAATTTCTCCCATGTCATTCGGGCCTTCTGACTTCTTCTACCGTCTTCATCCAAGTTCGGCCGAGTAGA
>JAISYP010000035.1 GCA_031269825.1 Deltaproteobacteria bacterium | reverse complement strand
AGGATAGTGGGAAGGCTCCTAAGTGACCCTGTGTAGAGAGTCGAAAAAAAAGGAGGCTCTGGGTCTTCAGGAGAGGATTTGGGTTAGGACGGTTTTTGGGGAAACCGTGAACGGTTACGAGCGCGTTATAGTATTTTAAGGTCTATAAACACGTAAATTAGATATTAAAACATATATAATATAAAAAAATATATTTTTCACCTTTAATTACGTTCCTCTTTAGGGTCATAGCCCTAAGTTTTTAAAAATGATGGCTTCGCGAAAACCCTAGCTTAAGGAAAATAGTCAAGTAAAAGAGTACTAATTTCAATAAGTTATAAATTTTGATTTTAGAATTTTGGACTTTTCGCGAAACCATCAAAAATAACTCCTTGATAAGACCGTGGTTTCCGCGAAACCTCGTTAGAGATCAACGGGGCTCTTGGCCTAAATCCCCCTTCCCCCCTTTGGCTCAATCCACCATAAAAACCGACCGACAAGTAATGGGCATCCGCCAGCCCACCCCAAAGGCCTGGCCAGTAATCTTTAGAACTGGGGCGGCTTGGCGACGTTTAAATTCTGACCGCCGAACTAGGGTAGCCACCTGACGAACCACCTGGGGATCCGCGGTTTTGGCTGTTCGCTCTGGACTGGCCCTATCCTCTAGCAGGCTTTTGAGGATCCGATCCAGCTCGGCGTAAGGTGGCAGGCTGTCTTGATCCTTCTGGTCAGGTCTTAACTCCGCCGAAGGTGGTTTCAACAGGGTATTTTCTGGGATAACGATCTTTTCTCGGTTTAGCCACTGAGCTAACCGAAAGACCTCGGTTTTGTAAAGGTCGCCAATAACAGCTAGGGCTCCACACATGTCCCCATAAATGGTGCAGTAACCGACCGAGATCTCGGACTTGTTCCCCGTGGTTAGGAGCAAATGCCCAAATTTGTTGGAAACCGCCATCAATAAGCTCCCCCGGATCCGGGCTTGGATGTTTTCCTCCGCCAGATCCGGGGCCAAATCTTTAAATAAAGGAGCTAAAGCCGTGTCAAACCCAGTCATGATGGGGTGGATGGGGATATGGGTCGTCTGGGCCAGACCGAGGTTTTTAGCCAACTCCTCCGCGTCTTTAACGCTGTGGTCGCTGGAATAAGGCGAGGGCATGATCAGCCCATGAACTTTATCCGCTCCCAGGGCTCCCACGGCGATGGCGGCGGTTAAAGCCGAGTCAATCCCCCCAGAAAGACCAATGACCACTGTTCTTAAGCCGTTTTTCTCGCAATAATCCTTAACCCCTAAACACAAAGCCCCCCAGGTCTCCTCTTCGGCGTCGAGGTTATCCGCCAAAAGAGGCGAGTTGGGTTTAGCCAGATCCAACACCACTAAATCTTCCTCAAAAGCTTTGGCCCGAGCCAGAACTTGACCCGCCGAATCCACCCAAACGCTCCGGCCATCAAAAATCAATTCATCATTAGCCCCCACTTGGTTGACATAAAGGGCCTGAGCCTTAGTTTTCATGGTTAAAGCGGCTAACATGGACTCTCTTAACTGTTGTTTGCCCACCGAAAAAGGCGAAGCCGAAAGGTTGACCAATAGGTCAAACGGCGGGTGGTCAGCCAAGGGATCCAAAGAATATAGTGGCCGCGTCCAGAAAGCTTCGTCGTTCCAAATGTCCTCGCAGATAGTTAAGGCGAGTTTTTGGCCAGCCACCTCAATGACTAAAGGCGCTCGACCAGGCTCAAAATACCTAGCCTCGTCAAACACGTCGTAAGTCGGGAGCAACCGTTTGGCGTAGACGTCCCGAATGGCCCCACCCTCTATAACCATGGCTAAATTAGCCAAAGTCCGACCACGCCCCGTCCCGTTCTCGCCCACGGTTCCCAGGATAAGGGTCAAATCCAGATCTTTTAGCTTCTGAGCCAACTCCAACGCCTTAGAACGAGCCGCCGCCACAAAAGAAGGATACAAAAGTAAATCCCGAGGCGGGTAGCCGACCAGAGCTAACTCCGAGGTCACGGCTAACCGGGCTCCCGCGGCGTTGGCTTTTAGGGCCAAAGATAAAATCTTTTCCCCATTGGCCGCCAGATCGCCGACCTTAGGGTTAAACTGGATAAGGGCGCACTTCACAAGACTACCTCTCCCGCTGGACTGAGACGGACTGGACTGAAATTGACTGAGCTAGGACGGAATTGACTGGAATGGACTGGACTGGACTGGACTGGGTGAGCCGCGCTTTAAATTATCCACCACCCTTAAACACCGGGAACAGCCACGCCCAATTTTTGATAATTTATGAATACGGTTTCTATCTTGGCGCTTTAGTTTACTTAGCGCCTTAAAAGAACGAGCGTAATTTAAGTTTAGGTAAAGTCAGCGAAAAAGCGCGGGTAGAACCCACGATTATTAATTTAAAAATAAAATTATCATATAAAGCAATAATAAAGATAATTTATTAGATACAATAACAAAAAATTAATAAATAAAATATATTTACGTGTTTATTTTTAAATAGTTCATACATGCTAATAAAAGAATCTACTATTCGTTATTAAGATATAAAACTATAATAATAGATATATATTTTACTCTATTGTTATAGATTTTGACTGCCAAGTCACGGGAAAAACTATACTTACGATGAATAACCGAGTTAAGCGTTAACTCTCATAGAGCCTATTCAGGTTAAACGAAATATTCCCGGTGGTCAAGGCCAGAAAATGTGGCTGGAAGATGATGGGTCATCCGCGAAAAATTCAACGGTCAAGAGTATTCGCCCAGGAGTATTCGCCATAGTATGGCCAAGTTGACGCGAAATTCCCGTTAACGATTCATCCAATTAAATTATAAACATAATGATCCGTAAATCCCGCGCCAATTCTTATAAAGGTATCCCAATTTGCCGGACTATAGAAATTTTCAAGCATGGATTTTCTTGGGCCGACCTCTTGGCCTCTTTGGGCTGGCCTCTTCAGTATTTTTCTTGGGCCGACCCACTTTCTT
>JAISYP010000157.1 GCA_031269825.1 Deltaproteobacteria bacterium | reverse complement strand
CCCAATAATTAAACAATGGCTACCGGCGCCGGTCACCGCGCGCCCCTATCCTAATCAAAGGTACACACGTCTGATTCAATTGAGGAGCCCTGCGCGGTAATTCCGCTCGCGGGGATCTGTGCGGGGGGGTGCCCGAAAGGGCGCTTCCTACCGCGACTTAAAATCAAATACTTATCTTGTGGAAAATCTTTTATCCGACAATGGATTTTTTCAAAAACTGGGCCACCGCTATGGGGTAAGTTTTAAAATCTCAAAAATAAAAAAGTGGGCCATCCATAAAATTATCGTCTAAAAAACTGGGCCACCGTTGTGGGGGCAAAATAAAATTCTCAACAATAAAAGATGGCTTCTAGAAAACTCTAGATTAGGAAATCATCAAGTAAAAAAGTATTAATTTCAATAGGTTATAAAATAGGCTTCTGGAATTTTGGACTTTTCGCGAGACCATCAATAAAAAAATGGGCCACCCATAAAATTACCGTCTTAAAAAACTGGGCCACCGCTATGGAGCTGGTTAAAATCTCAACAATAAAAGATGGCTTCGCGAAAACCCTAGATTGGGGAATGGTCTAGTAAAAAAGTATTAATTTCAATGAGTTAAAAAATAGGCTTCTGTAATTTTGGACTTTTCGCGAGATCATCAATAAAAAACTGGGCCACCCATATAATTACCGTCTGAAAAATCGGTTTTTTCTGGTTCCAACTTGACGGTTTTCCGAAATGGCGAGGCGGTTAACTTATCCAAAATACTGGCGCTTCCCCATCCTCCGGGAACCCTTAGTGTTTGGCGCGCGTTTATTGACTTGGATCAATCGGGTTACCGGTAAAATCTTCCGCGGCGACCAATCCTGAGCGCCGAGGTTGTTTGAGGTTCATTAAGACCGAGTTGAAGACTCGCTCCCCGACTTTCCAATTTTTAAGCCGTTTTATTGGGCCACGTTTTCAAGCCATTCGGGAGACTCGTCTGGATCCGGCGGAAGTAGCCAAAGCCAAGGGGTCAGAAAAAGAAGAAAATGATTAAGCGCGTGGACATTGGCGCGAACCGTAACCCATATTTAATATCATTAATCTTTTTATAACGTTAGTATATAAACAGTATGATTTATGTGATATAATTTAGGTGTAAAAATAATAAAATTAATTGGAAAATTATTAGGCTTAAAGGCTTGGAGGCGCACGGCTAGGTAGTTATGGGGTTATAGTGGCTTTTTTGGTGAGCCGCGGGGAATAAAAAACCCCACTAGCGCGCGTCGTGGGGTCTTTTATAATAACCGGCTGGCCAGAGGGCTCCAGCCGGAGGGGATTGTCGCCAGCGTCCGTTAGGGCCTGGGCGTAAGTTTGCACATCTTGACAAATTCAGGAACCATGTGCTCCCATTCAATGAGCATCAGGTGGACGCCCTTTAAACCTGGCATGGTCTTAAATTCCTCGATCTGCTCGGCGGCGATCTTCATGCCTTCCTCGGCCTGCTTTTCCTTGGGCACGCCTTTGAGCCGGCTAACAAACTCGTCCGGCACCAAGATGCCTGGCACGTTCTTCTGCATGTAACGGGCCATGCCCAAGTTCTTGAACGGGGTAACCCCGGCCATGAAGTAGGCCTTTTCGGTCAAGCCCATGTCCACGGCCTCTTTCATGAAGGCCCGGAAACGGGGCATGTCGTAAATACACTGGCTTTGGAGGAAATCCACCCCAGCCTCGACTTTCTTGGCCGTGCGGTGGACACGGTATTTTTCCGGATCAGCGAAGGGGTTGTAAGCCGAGCCGATGAAGATTTTCGGCCGCCCTTCGGGGGGAATCTCTTGGCCACTGAGGAGCCGACCATCGTCTCGCATGGATTTAACGGCCTGGATCAGGCCAATGGCGTCCATATCAAAGACGTTCTTGGATTGGGGGTGATCCCCAAACTTTTGATGGTCGCCGGTCAGGCACAGCAGGTTGTGGATACCCAGGGCGTAGGCGCCCATGATATCGGATTGGATGGCGATGCGGTTGCGGTCGCGGGTAACCATCTGCATGTTACACTGCAGGCCTTCCCGTTGAACCAGAATCCCCGCCGCCACTGAGGACATACGCACCACGGCGGTCTGGTTGTCGGTGATGTTGACCGAGTCGACGTTACCGACGAGATGCTTGGCCTTGTGCGCGACTTCCGACCCATCCGCGCTACGGGGGGGGCCCAGCTCGCCAGTCACGGCGAAAGCGCCGGAAGCCAGGACTCTTTCCAGGTTGCTTTGGGTTTTGATTTCGCGGGTCATTTAACTAGCTCCTCCCGGACGATCTTTCTCGGCCCGCCATCACGGGACTTGGACCAGTCTTTGATGGGTTGGATGGGGGCGAACTCGGCCAGGCGGCCTTCATCCATGTACTTGGTGGCGATGAGGTGCCAGACGCACTCAACTTCCTTGGAGATCTCGCAAACTCCGTTGGAAGAGCCACCGCAAGGACCGTTCATGATGCTCTTGGAGCAGCGGCTGACCGGGCACATGCCCCCAAAATTGTGGATAATACAATTGCCACAGGCTTGACAATGCTCAGCCCAGACGCCATGAGCCAGGGCCCCACCGATAAAGCAGGTGTTTAGCGCCGGGTAAACTTTTTCCTTGGGGTACCGACGGGACAGGAATTGTGGGCCAACGGAGCAGGCCATCGATAAAATAGCGTCGTACCCCTTGGCCACTAGATCCGCGAGCTCATCGACATACTCGGGATCGCACTGGCGTTCCAGGGTAAACTCGTCAATGGTTAGCTCTTTTCCGTCCTTCTGGGCGTCAAGCCTTAAAAGAGCGGCCAAAATTTCCACTTCCTTGGTTCCGCCGGCGTTGCATACGGTCACGCATCCTCGGCATCCCACCAAGAGCGCCTTCTTTTTACCGTCGATGAAGGTTTTGAGTTCATCAATCGGCTTTCTTTCGCAAATGATCATCAGTCTTCTCCACTCCGGGACTAGCGCCCTTAGGCCGCCAGTTGTTTTTTGATAGGGCTGGGCCCCAAACCCTTGACTACGCCGGCGAACTCGTCAACATAGGCGGCGAACTGTGGGCCTTGGGAGGCCGACACATTGACCATGGCTATACGCTCCGGTTCCAAGCCAATTTTCTTAAGCTCGTTTTGGAGGTAGACCACGCGCTTTTTGGCTCGAATGTTGCCGTCTAGGAAGTGGCAGCCACCTTCTAAACAACCGGCCACGTAAACGCCATCCGCCCCGCTCTGAAAGGCTTTCAGGGCTAAAATGACATCGAACCGACCGGAGCAGGGTATTAGGACAATTTCCACGTTAGGCGTGTACTGTAAGCGCATGGAACCAGCCGTGTCGGCGGCGTTATACGCGCAGTATTGGCAGCAGAAAGCTATTATTTTAGGCTCAAATTCACTCATACCGGCTCCCCAGGCGGCCAGGCCGCCTTAAGCTATTAAGCCTCAAGGGCTGTTGGGTTCTATATTGAAGGCCGCGGGCGAGCGCCCATAGGGAGCTCACCCCGTGGCGACATTTTTCAGGCGGGCTTGGCCTTTTTTTCTTGAACCATGGCCTCGACCTTGGCCAACAGTTGCTCATCGGTGAAGAATTGGAACTTGATGGCTTTACCGGGGCACTCGGACACGCACACGCCGCAGCCATGGCACATGGCCGGCTCCATAAAGGCGTGACCGCGCAAGGCGGGATCCTTATCATTGCGGACGATCTTAGGCACCTGAACCGGGCAGGCCCGGACGCAGGTGCAGCAAACCGCGCACTTATCAGGATCGACCACGGCGATGACCCCACCGACCATGATGTGATCCTTGGACAGGATGGTCGCCACGCGGGCCGCCGAAGCCTTGGCCTGGACAATGGTCTCTTCCAAAGGCTTGGGATAGTGAGCCAAACCGGCCAGGTACTGGCCGTCGGTGGCTAGATCCACGGGCCTTAACTTCATGTGAGCTTCAAACAGGAACCCTTCGGCTGACAACTGGCCTTTAAAAACCTCGACAATCTCTTCCCGCATGGGGTTGGGATCAATGCCGGTGGCCAGGGTCACGTAATCGGCCTCAATCAAGACAGGCCGGTTGAGGATGTGATCCTTAATAGTTATGTTGAGCTTGCCATTGGCCCCAGCCACCACTTCGGGTTTGCCGCAGTCAACGCAGTACTTGATGAAACGGACGCCTCGGCTACGGGCTTCTTGGTAGAGTTTCTCTCTAAACCCATAAGTCCGCACGTCGCGGCAGAGGATGTAGATAATGGCCTCGGGGTTGCGATCTAAGATGGTTAGAGCGCTCTCGATGGAGTGGGTGCAGCAGATTTTTGAGCAATAGGGCCGATCCGGCTCGCGCGACTCAACGCACTGGATGAAGGCGAAAGTCTGGCCAGGCTGTTTGATGGCGTCGCTGTTGGTGGCCAAAAGCTCGTCCATGTCTAAAGAAAGAAGGACTTTGGGGTTTTGCCCGTAAAGGTAACTAGCCGGTTGGTGGGCGTGACCACCCGCGCAAAGAACCGTGACGCCGTGGCTAATGGAGAACTCGCCTTTGGGGCCTAGGCATTTGGTCTCAAAATTGCCCACAAAGCCGTGGGAGCTTTTGGGGACAGTGTTTTTATAGATCTTGATCAGCGGATGGGCTTCCACGTCTTTGATCAGTTTAGCCACATAGCCGCGGATGTCTTTTTCCCGGGAGAAGATCTTGGGGCCATTGCCGCCTAGGGTGTCGGTCTTCTCTAACAGATGAACCGGGTAACCCAGCTGGGCGATGGAAAGAGCCGAGTTTAAGCCAGCCGCGCCAGCTCCCACCACCAGGGCTTCTTTGGTCAACCCCATCTTGGTTTGGTACATCTGCTCCAGTAAAGCCGCCTTGGCCACGGCGCCGCGGATCAGGGCTTTGGCCTTTTGCGTGGCTTTGACCGGCTCTTTTTGGTGCACCCAGGAATCTTGATCGCGGATGTTGGCCATCTCAAACAGATATTTGTTTAAGCCCGCTTGGGCTAAAGCTTCCCGGAACATGGGCTCGTGCGTCCGGGGGGTGCAGGAGGCCACGACCAAGCGGTTAAGTTTATGCTCGGCTAGGGCGTCTTTGATTTTACCCAAAGAATCGGCCGAGCAAGCGAAGAGCGTATTTGTGCAAAGTTCCACGAAGGGTAGATCTTTACAGTACTCCACCACTTCCTCGATGTTGATGACCGAGGCGATGTTAATGCCGCAATGGCAGATGAAGACGCCAATCCGGGGAACTTCGTTTTTGATGTCTCGTTCCGGGGGATAGGTTCGCGTCTTGGTCATGGTGCCTTTGGCCTCGGCGATGACCCGGCCAGCGGCCTCGGCGGCCGCGGAAGCTTCCATCACGGTCGTGGGGATGTCTTTGGGCTCATTGACGGCCCCGCAAGCGAAAACGCCGGGGCGGGTGCTGTTGATGGGGGTGAGTGGCTGGGTCTGGACGAATCCGTCCTCATTAAGGTCAATGTCCAGGTTCGCGGCTAGTTGGGGTAGGTTCACTCGCGGGGTTAGGCCCACGGACAGAACCACCAACTCAAAAGTCTCCGCCTTTTTCTCGCCTTGATCGTCGATGAACTCCAAAGTGACGTTACCGTTCGTCTCCGGGGTCAAGGTGTGGATACGGGAACGGATAAACCGCACGCCAGCGTTTTGGGCCCGGTTATAGTACTTTTCAAAGTCTTTGCCGTACGTCCGAATGTCCATGTAGAAAACGGCCGCGTCCAGATCCGAGGCGTGTTCCTTGGAGATGACCGCTTCCTTGATGGCGTACATGCAGCAGACCGCCGAGCAATACCGTTTGTCGCAACGGTTGATGTCCCGGGAGCCCACGCACTGCAACCAGGCTATTTTCTTGGGTTCTTTGTGGTCGCTGGGGCGGACGAGATGTCCTTGGAAAGGGCCGGAGGCGGAGAGGATGCGTTCGTATTCCATGGAGGTGATGACGTTGGGCCATTGGCTATAACGATAGGTCTCGGCCACGCTGGGATCGAAAACGTCAAAACCGGAGGCCACCACCACTGAGCCGACCTTTAAGGTCAATTCCTGGGCTTTGTCTTCGTAGTTGACGGCCCCAGCCGGACAGACCTTCTTACAGTTGCCGCATTTGCCCTTGGTGAGGTAAATACACTCCTCGGCGTTGATGCTGAACTTTAGGGGCACGGCCTGGGCGTACTCGACGTAAACGGCTTTTCTGGTGTCCACGCCTTCGTTAAAATAGTTGCTGACCTTCTTGGGACATTTGTTGGCGCACTCGCCACAAGCGATACACTTGCTCATGTCGATGTAACGAGGGTTTTTGCGCAGCTTGACCGAGAAGTCGCCTTCGCTACCTTTGACCGAAAGAACGTCGGTTAGGGTCAGGATCTCAATATTGATGTGTCCGCCGACGTCGTTCAACTTAGGGGAGATCATGCAGATTGAGCAGTCATTGGTGGGGAAGGTCTTGTCCAGCTGGGCCATGCGTCCGCCAATGGCCGGGCCTTTTTCGACCATATAAACGTAAAAGCCCATTTCCGCTAGATCCAGGGCGGACTGGATTCCAGCGATGCCGCCGCCAATGACCATCACGGCGCCCGACTTAGTGGTTGAGTTTGCCATATAATCTCACCTGTTCCAAGGGTGTCCTGACCACACGTGGCCAGGCGTAAAAGGACGGTTCGCGCCCCAAGAAAGCGACTTTATGTTTAGAGAGTTCGTTATAATATCCTGTTTTTATCAGTAAGTTTTTATATTTTGTGGATATTTGATATAATTTAGCATAAAAAGCCAGAGGTAAAATTTAGGAGTAACCCTTCGCTTGGCCACAAAGGAATTCAGATCCAGCCATTTGATTCTGATTGACTGATCCAAGGTTAAGACATTGATTCTGATTTGTCAACAAGATTTTTTGACATATCAAAAAAAATATTGATAATGCCATCGATTTTTTTCATCAACATTTACTTTTGTTTCTAGTAAAATTATAGTACTGTAACAAAAATATATAGTATTTTTAATAAAGTTGGGTTTAATAAAAGGTCAAAAAAAAAGTCAAACCCCTTCAATTTATTTTTTCTAAATAAGCCAGGGCGCGAAATTAGACGGTCTTTGCCTGGAAAAACCAGCCAAAATTAGCTTGGAAAATCTAAACGCGGCGAGTCGAGGTCGCGCTCGGTCGGCCAGTGATCCGATTATTCGTCAAGATTATTCGTCAAGATATTGGCCAGATCTGGTGGCTCCAGATAGGCGCGCCACTATATGGCTAGCGAGAATCAAACGCGGCCAGAGGTTGGTCAGACTGGGTGTTAAATATTACGCTGTCTATCTTACGATAGGGGAATATTAGAGTCAAGATATTTTTTGACATTTTTTGGGGAGCGCGATGAGAGGTTAAAATTAGAGAATTTTGGACTATTAATAATAATTATATAGTATTATATAAAAATTAATCTGTTTTAGTTAATATTATAATTTAAACTAAAAAAACGGGGCTTGGATTATTTGACCGATTATTTGACAAATTATTGGCTAGATAAATTGACCAATAAATTGACCAATAATTTGGTGGAACGCCGAAGTGGGCGGTCACCTTGAAGGTCAAAAAGGCGCGTTAGTCGACCGATCTAGGGCTAACCTGTTTTTGAGCGGCTGTCTTTATCCCGTTAAGGCTACAACTATCAATGTGAACTAATCCACGTTAATCTTGATGGGCGGTAAGAAGGCTTAAAAACGGAAAATAAAATTATTAACTTTTTGATATTATTACTATTTTTAAACTAACTTTCAAGAAACTGGGGTTTTAGCCAAACAATTTACCTTGCCTTTAAAGCTTAATATACTGCTAAATCATATTCAGTAGCCATACCTTCCGTCTTATCTACCGATCTAACCAATTAATTATAGCCGAAAATAGTTTAAGAAGTTAAGCTATTAGCGTAATTTATATATATCTATATTTAGCTCCTCTCCCTCAGAGCCCCCGTGGGGAGAACTTGGATCCGGTTTCCGGATTGGGCGCGTAATTGTGGTTATCCACTGATCAGGCCAGGGGCGGTTTGGGCTCTAACCCGCATCACCCGGCCCGAATCGCCATAATCGCTAACTTGGTTAAAGATCTCCGCGAAAGTTATCTGTGCTTCTTCGCCTAAAGCCGCGAGAAGATCCGCCTTGGCCTCGTCCAAAGTGTAGCGAGAACTGATGGATCGTTGGATGTTTAAAGTCGGGACGCTTAAAGAGCCAGTGGCCGTGTCGGCGTAAAGCTCGGCTTCGGTCGTGGGTTTGGCTAAAGCCGCGCCTAGGGCGTTGGCCGTGGCCGCCTCGGGTGGGGCCACGGTGGGTATTTGTAAGGTCTCGGACAATGGTTGGGCCAAAGTCGCGGCTGGCCCTCCGAGGATCACGGCCTGGGTCGGATTGAGTCGCCAGTCCACCAAAAACTCGCTGATGGTGTAAACCGGTTGACTATTGACGGTGGTTAAAAACTCCTCAAAAGCGCGCTTAAGTTTATCTAATACCGCGTCCACGGCTAATCGAGCCGTTTTCTGGGCTTGGCCAGGCGTCATTTTGTCAAAAGCTTGATAGGAGATGGCCACGTCCCCGACTTGGCATAAGCCCAAAACATTGAGGGCGTCGGTTAAAGTGGGTAGGCGCTGGGGAGCGTTAACTGGATCTAAGGATAGAGCCGGGCCACGTCTTTGGGCTAAAGGTAGGATTTGGCCATCCACGTAAGCCAGATCCGTGTCGCCCCCCAAAGCTAGGGAATGGGTCAATAACCCCCGGACAAGGGTTGGGCGATTGGCTAAAGTCAAACCCTCGGGCGTCAGAAGAGGTTTGCCCCGGCTTAAGATGGCTAGATCCGAGCTGGTGCCGCCAATATCGATCATGAGGATGTCTTGTTCGGGATCGGCCGTGGTGGTCTCGGCTAAGGCCCACAGACCCAATAAACTGGCCGCTGGCCCAGCGGCCAAGGCTAAAACGGGCTTTTCCCGGGCCTCCTCCACGCTCATCACCCCGCCGTCGGCTTTAAGGACAAAAACTTCGCCATGGAGTTGGTGGTCAAGGAGGGCCTTTTGGAGATCGGCTAAAAAGTTCTCGTAAAGTTTTTGAACCGCCGCGTTTAAAACCGCGCCCCCCAGTCGTCGAGCGAAATTGAGGCGGCCAAACAAACGGGAAGCGGCGATGACCGAGGTCGTGGCGGCGAGGGCGGCTTGGGCCATGGTTCGCTCAAGGACGGGGTTTTTGGGGCCAAACTTGGCCCCCACCACCAAGGTCTCAGCTTTTTGGGCCAATTCTTGGGCCACGGCTAAGGTGGCCGGGTAATCCAAAGAGGCGAGAACCTGGCCTCGGTGATCTTGGGAACCGGGGAGAGCTCGGAACAATGGCCCCCAGTCGGCTGGATCCAGTTCCAAGCCTGGCCCGCCCGTCACCATGATCCCCACCGGGGGGGCGGCGCCTGTCAGGACGCTGTTTAGCCCCAGGGTGGTGGAGACCGTTAGGCGTTTAACGTCGCGGTGGTTTCGATTCGCCAATAACTGAGTCAGAACCGCGTGGAGGCTGTCGATAACCTGGGGCTGAGTCACGGCTTTGGCCGAAGTTAGGATTTTAAAGCCCTCGGACACCAAAACCGCGTCCGTGTGGGTTCCACCCACGTCAACCCCGAGGTACATGGCGGCTCCTTAAATGGTTATTAACCATTGCGGTTAAGGTACGACAACTCGAACCGGAGGGCGGGGTTGTCGGCTCTATTTTCAAAAACCGGGGGCAAAGGCGGAAAATTAGAGCGGACAATGGCCTGCTCCACTGATTGGTCAAATTCTAGATTGCCGCTGGGCTGGCGGAGGTTCTTGCCAGAGATTCGGCCATCGGGTTGGATGACGATCACGTAGATGTTGCCAATGTTGCCGTTGGCCCCAAACACGTTTAGCGGGGCCACCCAGTTGGAGCGGACGATATCTTTGATCTGGTTATAATAATGGGTCTTAATGGGATCAATGCGAGCCCCTTCGGTGTTACCGGAGTTGTTTTCGCTGGCGGAGCCGTTGCCCGCGCCTCGTTGTTTGGCCAGATCGGCTAGGCGCGCCTCCATGGTTAAGTCCGCCGCCTCCGCCTCCCGTTTGCGGATTAAATTGTCCACGGCGCTATCGGTCGTGGGCCTGGGGGGGGTGGCTGGAACCGGTTTTTTAACTTCCACCGGTTTTACCGGTGGCTTTTCTGGGGGCTTGGCCGGGGCTTTTTCCGGGGCTTTTTCCGGGACTTTTTCTGGGACTTTTTCCGGAGCCTTAACCCTAGGTGGCGGGTCTTGACGTTTGATGGTCGGGGGCGGAATATCCAGGGGCCGCTCGCCAATGGGGATGACCTCACTGGGGGTGGGCGGGGTGATCATCCGGTCTAAGGGAGTGGGGGCTGGCAATATGGGTTCCCCCGAGGGTAGTTCCACCACGTCTGGCGATTTTAGCCCCGACTCCACCGGGGCTGGGGGAGCGGCTGGGGCTGGGGCCTCCAATTTGCCCACTAGTTGGACAGTCATGGCCTCAAAAGGCAATGGTTTGGGCCCCTCAAATAGGTTCGGAACCACGACCATCCCGCCTAAAAAGAGCAGATGGAGGCCCAGGGAGAGGGCCAACACTAAACCAAAATGGTAGGGCGACTGTGTTCGGGTATAGTCCGTTCGGGTATTGTTTGAATAAAAGTATGGATCTCTGGCCATGGCCTCTCCCAATAGCTCAGGTCGCTAACAACCTGATTCTGTTAGGCGCCGCGGTTTGGGGGGACGTCAAAATTTTTGGCTTCGGTCGGCTGGGTCGGTGACCAGCCCCACGTTAGTGATCCCCGCTTCGCGGAGGGCTCCCATAATAGCCGCCACCCGGCCATAAGGCACGGCTTGGTCGGCTTTCAAAAAAAGGCTTTCGGTGTTTTTGGCCCGCATCACTTCTTTGACCTGGGCGTCTAAGTTTTCGATGTTATTTAAGCTAATCTCGTCCAAGAGCACCCGGCCATCGGCTAGAACCGTTAAAACGACTAGGTTATGATCCACGCGCATGGCCTTGGCGTCGACTTTGGGCAGATCCACTTCCAAGCCCTGGGTCATCATGGGGGCGGCCACCATAAAAATGATCAACAGAACCAACATCACGTCAACCATGGGGGTGACGTTAATTTCGCTCATCAAACTAGGCCGCTGGCCATCTTGGTGATCAAAGGAACCCATGGCCATTTTAGCTCTCCTGCCCAGAAACGCGGCGTAAAAGATCGCGTTCGAGGATGTTGATAAAATCGGCCATGAAGTTACTCATCTCGGACTCCTGGATCCGAATCCGGCTGTTGAAAAAGTTATAGAAGATGACCGCTGGAATGGCCGTGGCCAACCCCGCGGCCGTGGCCACTAAGGCCTCGGAAATGCCGGGGGCCACGTTAGCTAGGTTGGCCGTGCCTTTAAGGCCAATCTCATGAAATGATCCCATAATACCCCAAACCGTCCCGAAAAGACCGATAAAAGGGGTCGCGTTCCCACAGCTGGCCAAAAAGGGCAAGTTGGCGTAAAGCCGGACGCTCTCCGAGGAGGCCGTTCGCCTTAGGGCCCTTTGGACGTTTTCCATGGCCACTCGCGTTTCCAATCGCGCCTTATGCGCTCGGCCTAGCTCCTGATAGCCTACCATAAATATATGGGCGATGGGGGAGGCGTTATAATTTGAGGCCTCGGAAAAAAGGTTGGCTAGGGATCGGTTTTTCCAGAAATTGTCCAAAAAACGTTCGGACTGTCGACTGGCTCGGGAAAGCTGGAACAGCTTCACAAATGTAATGGCCCAGGAGATGATCGAGGCCAAAAGCAAAAGGATCATGATCGACTTGACCATGGGGCCAGCTTTGAGAATCATGGTGACGATCTGCGACTCGACTCCAGAGCCACTGAGGTTAGTTTCCGAGACAGCCACGCTGGCCGCTTGTCCGGCCATGAGAAGGATGGAGGCGGGGGACATATGAATCCTAAAAAAACAACCACTTAAAGTGGGCCAGGCGGGCCTGGGGGAATTAAGGGTGACCCAAAATCTAGGGCCATTTATTTATTAGATCAGAGCGTGGCCGAGAGGGCGACGGTTTGATCAAAGTTGATCAAAGGACTAAGCGATTCTAAATGGTTAACGCTCAAAAAAGAGAAAAACCAACAAATTAAAGAAAGGCTTTTTTGGTCGCTCTGGGGTTAAAAAAAAGGTTAACCTTGGAAAAAAAGGCTTGACCTTAACCCCCAGTAAATTGGTAATTTTAACGGTAATTTATCTTTTTGTCAAACCTTTTTCCGAGATCATTTGGACGTTCGTGGTGAGTCTGGGGAAGGGGCGAGTTGGGAAACCAAAAAGTTGGACGAGCTGATCTGAATATAAGTAAGGTTAAACAAGGCAATAAATTATTATAAATTATATTAATTGATTGTTTTAGTTTATTTAACGCTTATTTATTTATATATTAATTATTTAATCTATATTATTATTATCTGAATTTTTATTTTACAGTGGAGTTAGTGGACGGTAAGTTTTTTAGTCTAAAAATTTCTAAATATAAAAGTATATTTTTGCCACCCAAATCTCTGTTGTTAGATTTGATGACCTTGCAAAAGGCTTAAAATAGAAAAATAAATTTTTAAAATCTTTGATATTAATACTCTTTTTTTACTTAATTTCTTTAAACAGTGGTTTTCTCGAAGCCATCAGATTTGATTCCAGCGTGGAAACCTTCCTGCCCCCTGACCCATGACGGAATAAATGTCGTCTCGAGGGCAAATCAAAAATAATTATATCAATTATCTCATTTTTTAATTGACTCGCGCCTAGGAATATATTATCATTATAATTTGATGGTATCACGAAAAGTCCAAAATTCAAGAATCCTAATTTATAAGTTATTGAAATTAATACTTTTTCACTTAAAAATTGCCCTTGATCTAGGATTTTATATAGGATTTTCTCGAAGCCATCAATGTGGTGAAACTGGATAATTATATCTAATAATATATAATTATGCTTTAAAATATCGTTTTTAGAGGAAAAGCTAGATGTGATGGTCTCGCGAAAAGTCAAAAATTTAAGAATCCAAATAAATAAGTTATTGAAATTAATACTTTTTTACTTGACGATCGCCCTTAATCTAGGGTTTTCGCCAAACCATCAGATGTGATGCCTCGCGAAAAGTTCAAAAATCAAGAATCCTAATTTATAAATCATTGAAATTAATACTCTTTTCTTGATGATTTTCCTTACACTAGGGTTTTCGCGAAGCCATCAGATTTGATGGTCTCGCGAAAAGTTCATAATTCAAGAATCCTAATTTATAAGTTATTGAAATTAATACTTTTTTACTTGACGATTTTCCTTAATCTAGGTTTTTTTCCAAGCCATCAGATCTCCAACTGAATCGAGTTCAGATCGGGTTCCGAATTGTGATAGTCTCGCGAAAAGTCTAAAATTCAAAAATTCTAATTTAGAGGCGACTGCGCAAACTGCGCAAGAACGTGGGTGAGTCATGCCCCTTTGGGCATTGACAAGTCCCTAGAGTGAAAGGAGTAG
>JAISYP010000135.1 GCA_031269825.1 Deltaproteobacteria bacterium | reverse complement strand
ATAACTATATACATTTATTATTTTATTGCATATAATTATGTTACTTGCTAAATTTAGCTTATTAAAATTTTTTTTGGGAGGGGGTAAGAGGTGACCGTAGTTAAGCACCAGTACACTAGTTGGTGGACTCTTTAAAGAAGCGTAAAATTCATTAAGAACTTCCGAGATAGCCTGGGCTAACGCTTTATTGTCTATTGTTGAACTGACGGGCTCGTCTTAATCTGAAATCGTATTAAAAATATTATACTCCAGACAAATTAGCCAGATAAGCGTAAATATTAAAATTAAAATATGGCTCAAAAAAACCGGGCCTCTTTGGCCTCTAAGCCAGTGACGTCCCAAAATTGGGAACTTATTCCTGGCCAGGGTTAGGAAATTAAGACCCGGCGCGGAAAACCAGGGTCAACAAATTTTTATTATAATATTTTTCGCGACGCGGAATTGAGAACCTCAATAACGCCCAAGGCCGACCTTCAAGAAGGATCGATGGGGGCTCATACCGAGAAAGCCGCGATGACTAGCGAGCCGCGAGTGGGAGAACCGTTCGCCTAGTTCGGAAGGATAAGAGCGGAAGGATAAGAGGGGAAATCCTTCTCGATCCCCGATCAATTAACTCATTTTTTTTGTTGACAGATATCTAAGCGTGTAGTACCTTTATAAATCTATAACAAAGTTAACCCGCCGAGGCGACCATGATTACCTGTAAACCTGTTGATATTACTAATAGCGCTCCTGTGGTTGAATTTTATTTCGGCTTAGGTAGTAATAACCCCAACCTTAAGGAGGATATGGAGAGAGCGTGGCCCGAAACGTTTAGAACCATCATCCTCCCAGCTCTTCCGATGGAATTGGTGTCTAAGCTTTATTGCTCCAATAATGGACGCCCCACCCACGATCTCCGCGTTATGACAGGCTTGGTCGTTCTCCAAGAATTGTTCGATATGACCGACTCCCAAATCCTGGCTTCTCTAGAGTCTAACGTTTTGTTCCAGCGCGCCCTTAATATTGGTGACAACGCTGACGCCCGTGTCCGGATCGCCCTTCGTACATATATCGATTTCCGGCATAAGTTAATGAATAATGACCTCAGTGAGTCCATTTTTAACTCAGTTACCGCTCATCTGGTCAAAATTTTTCCCGTCGATCTTTCCCAGCAAAGGCTGGATAACTTTCACCTAGAATCAAATTTGAAGATCCACGGACAGTTGAGCCTTTGCACTAGAACCATCGATATTTTTCTCATCAACCTCAAGAAGAGCCAGCCGAGCTCTTTTGATTTGATTGATCCATCCTTGGCCGAAAAATATTTTGGCCAAACCAGGCCAGGCTACGGTTGTTTCGGTAAGGTCGGGCCTAAAAACCGTCATAGCCTCTGGCGTTCCATTGGCCAGGACATGTGGTCATTGTTTCGGTTGTTCGAGGCGGATCCTATTGTTTCCAAAATGCCCAGCTTTGGGCTTTTAGGTATGGTCTTGAAAGAACAATTCCAGCTAATACTGGTTGATGAGCTCGGCTCTAATGAGACTCTTCAAAAATTAGATCGCCAAATGATCTTAAGTTCTTCTCTCCAGAATCCCTCTGATCCAGCTGATTTATCTGATTCAGAAGAGAATTTTTTGGGTAACGATGGATCCGGCTACCAAATCCGAATCATGGAAACTTACCATCAGGTTAAGGAGGCTAATGACCAAACCATGAGTCTGAATTTAGTGACTCATGTCAAGGTAAAGCGAGCCCATGAGCGTGACGCCCACGCCTTGGCTCCCGCTATTGATGAGCTTATTTCCCTTGCCCTGGCCCCCGAGTCTATCACGGCCGATTCCGCTTATGGAGGCGAGGAAAATTATCAATACGCGGCCTCCAAAGGGATGGAATTAATCGCGCCAGTCCCAGGATTTAGAGCTAAAGAAAAAGCCAAGAGATACGCTAACCAATCGGTAGGATCCGCCGCTGAGCCCGCGGCTTCAGAGGCCAAAGAACCTTCGGGACAATTTGTCGGGCCTGAGCGGTCAGAAGAGGACGCTCAACTCGCCACCCAAAACTGTGAAGGTCAATTAGACCTTTCAGATATTTCCGACGACGCGGTTGGAATCAATAAACGCTCCGGTGGACATACGGATCGTCAATTGAGAACCGATAGAAGGAGGGCGGAAGAGAAGACGGAGAGTTTTCCAGACAAGTATCGGTGGCGAAGCGGCGTTGAGGAAACCATCCATAGCGCTTTGACGCGAAAGTCGCGGATTCAACAACTAAGAGCCAGAGGCCTTAAGGCGGTCAAGGCCAAAGTCGTTCTTAAGGTTTTGGCCTTGAACATCAATATAGTTACGGCCTACTTAAGCCAAAAATGGAAGAACGACATGAATAAATAAAAAGAAACAAATAAAATAGAGACTAATTATCAATAAAAATTAAGATCTAGGTATTTGTGTAATATTTTTGTTAACCGCGCCGTTGACCACGGGGCGGTGAGCCAAGCCGCGCTCGTTTCTTCGGGGGTTCCGCGTAGATAATGGATAATGGATAGTGGATAGTGGATAGCCGACAGGTCAGCTAATATTATAGTAGTAGACGGGCGGTAAGTTGGAAAAGCCGCGATTCCAGCGGAATTAATAAAATAAATAATAATCAGAGTTAATGAGTCAAAATATTTAATAATATTCTACTGACCAACCTAAAACCAACCTAAAATAGTTTGGCGCGAAAATAGTTTGACTAGTCGTTAAGTTGTTTGGCGGTTATCGGCTTTGACGACCACGACCCGGTTGTTTTTACCATAATCGACTAAAACCTTCTGGACAGCCAGCTGGGCTTGTTGGATCAAGGCGGTCAGGTCGGGGAGAGTGGGGGGATGGATCTCCAGTAGCAGATAGCCCCCCGGTTTAAGGAGAACGCTGACCTCGGGTAAGAGCCGGCGGAAGGGATCCAGGCCATCGGGGCCGCCGTCCAGGGCCAGGCGCGGCTCAAATTGACTAACGTCTGGATCCAGAGTTTCGATTTCGGCTTGGGGGACGTAGGGGAGGTTGGCGCAAATAAGATTAAACTGACGGCCAGCCACCGGGTGGGTCAGATCGCCGGCCAAGAATTCCACTTGGTCGCTTAACCCTAGAACGAGGGCGTTGCCTTTGGCCACCTCGAGGGCGGGTAGACTGAGATCGGTGGCCGTGACTCGGCTTTGTGGTAGATTTTTGGCTAAGGCTAAGGCGATGGCCCCACAGCCACAACCCAGATCCCAGATTAGCGGCTCCGTTAAAGGCTTGGCTAGGGCGATGGCTTCGTCCACCAACAGTTCTGTCTCCGGTCGCGGAATCAGGGTGTCGGGGGTGACTTTAAAATTTAAAAGGTAAAATTCACGGCGGCCTAAAATGTAGGCCGAGGGCTCGCGCTTGATGCGGCGCCGGATCAAACCACGGTAGGCCTCCAGCTCCTGTTCAGTCATAACCCGGTCAAAATGGACGTATAATTGCATCCGGGTCAGAGCCAAAATCTCGGCTAGCAACAGCTCCGCTTCCAGTCGGGGGGTGGCGAGGCCTTTTTGTCCTAAAAAAACGGTCGTGGTCTGGAGCAGATCGCCCACCAGCCAGGTTTTCGTCGGCGCGGTGTTCTCAGTCATGGCGGCCGGTCAGTTGTTTGGCCTGGAAATAAGAACTCACGGCCGAGATAACCTCACTCAGATCGCCATTGATGATTTCGGGCAGGCGATACAACGTTAGGCCCACTCGGTGATCGGTAAGACGGCCTTGCGGAAAGTTATAGGTACGGATGCGCTCGCTCCGGTCGCCGGAACCGACCTGTTCGCGACGCTCGGAGCTAATTTTTTGATCTCTCTCGGCGATTTGGCGATCCAATAGGCGGGCTCGGAGGACGGTTAAGGCTTTGTGTTTGTTTTTGATTTGAGACTTTTCGTCTTGGCAGGTGACCACTAGACCGGTGGGGAGGTGGGTGACTCTCACGGCCGAATCCGTGGTGTTCACCGACTGGCCGCCTGGTCCAGAGGAACGATAAACATCGACTTTAACCTCTTCTGGTCTAATATCAATTTCCACTTCCTCGGCTTCGGGGAGAACCGCCACGGTGACGGTCGAGGTGTGGACGCGGCCCTGGGTTTCGGTGGCTGGAACCCGCTGAACGCGGTGGACGCCACTTTCCAGTTTTAATTGGCTATACACCCCATCGCCCTCAACCAAAAAGATGATTTCTTTAAAGCCACCCGCGATGGAGGGGCTGTCGGACAAGAGCTCAATTTTCCAGCCGCGGATTTCGGCGAACCTTTGATACATCCGAAAAAGATCCCCCGCGAACAGGGACGCTTCGTCGCCGCCCGCCCCGGCCCGGATCTCGACGATGGTGTTTTTATCGTCATTAGGGTCTTTCGGTATGAGCAGGATCTTCAGTTCCGCCTCTAACTCCTGTTTTTTCCCCTCTAAATCCGCCAATTCCAATTCCGCCAAGTCGCGGATCTCTGGGTTGGGATCGACCAAGAGAAGTCTGGCCCCCTCTATGTCTTCCTCAGTTTTTAGTAACTGACGCCAAACCCCGATCAGGCGACTGAGCTCACTGTGACGACGGGCCGTGGTCGCGAGAAGTTTTTGATCCTTGAAGAGGGCGGGATCGTTAAGATTCGCCTCCAAGGATAGGCGGGTTTTTTCCAATTCCGCCAAATCATTGGAATTATAAAGCATGATCCTAGGGACTCAATTAAATGGCCAGGGGGCGAAGGCGAGGGCGAAAAGCCCCGGGGCCTGGCCAACGCCACCCCCGGGCTAGGGGTTATTTCTGTTTCCGGGCCCGGGGTTGAGGGGCCTGGGCGTATTTGCGTTGGAAACGTTCCACGCGGCCAGCCGTGTCGACCAGTTTTTGTTTGCCGGTGAAAAAAGGATGACAAGCCGAGCAGATTTCCACGCGGATACTGTCGAGGGTCGATCCGGTCTGAAACTCCTGGCCACAAGCGCAGGAGGCGGTGATAATCTTATAGGCCGGATGGATATTTTTTTTCATGGTCTGGTTCCATATGGTTAAAAAAAATCAGTTCCGCGTCAGGTGGACGGGATAAAAGAGCTTTATAACCCGAAAAACCCCCACTTGTCAAGGCCAAACTGGGGGTTTTGGTGGATTATTTTGGGGGATTACCAGCGAGCCCGCATGTGGTGGAGGATGTCGATCCTCAGTTCTTCGGCCTGGACAAACAAACTGGCCCGCTCGTTTTTGACTTCGGTCACGAACCGCTCGTCCTTAAGGCTAGGTAGATTAATGTCCACCGACAACATGGCCGCGCGGATGGCGGACTCCAAAACGATGGCGCAAACCCCGCAGTCGCTGATGGCTCCCTTGTTGCCCTTAGGGGCCAACTGGGCGGCGACTTTGAGCAGCTTTAGACAGGTTCGGCAAACGTTTAAAGGGGCTAGAGTGGCCTTTTTGCCAGCCTCTTGGATGGCTTGGGCCCTTTTGGCTTTAAGTTCCTCAGTGTCCTTGGGGAGCTTAAAAACCTCCATATACTCGTCAAAGGCCTGGATGTCGCCAAGAGTCTGGGTTTTGAGTTCTTCGATACCATCTAAAAAAGCCTTTAAAATGGCCTCGTTTTCGGTCTGGAAATCCTCATAACCTTTTTTGCCCTTGGTGAGGCTAGCTACCATCGCCCCCATGGAGGCTCCTAAAGTGGCCACCACCGCGGAGACATTCCCACCGCCCGGCACGTGGGAGTTGGAGCCGGCCACTTTTAAAAATTCCCCAATGGTCATGTCATAGACTGGCAGATTGCTGGACAAGGTTGTCTCCTTTGTCTGGTCAATGGAAAAAGGCGGCCCTTAATGGCCAGGGGCCGCCTTAAGTCAGTTGGCTAAGGGATTACTTACCCTGCAGTTTGATGGCGTCGAGGAGGTTATCCATTATAATAGTGGTGGTTAGGCTCCCCACGCCGCCGGGCACTGGGGTGATGTAGGCGACCACGTCCACGGCCTTGGTGTCCACGTCACCGGTAATGCCGCCGGGGATGGCGTTGATACCTACGTCAATGACCACTTGCTTGGAGTTTAGCCACTCGGCTTTGACAAAGTTGGCTTTGCCAATGGCGGCCACGACGATGTCGGAGCTTTTGACGATGGCGTCAATGTTTTTGGTCTTAGAGTGACAGACCGTGACCGTGGCTCCCCGGTTGATCAAAAGGCTATTGAGCGGACGGCCCACCGTGTCGCCACGGCCGAGGATGGTCACCGCGGCGCCCTCAATGGGGACGCCGGTGCTTTTAATCAGCTCAAGGCAGGATTTGGGGGTCGCGGGCACGATAGCCCGGTCTTCTTGGCCACCTAACAGGTAACCCCGGTTGAAGGGATGGACGCCGTCGATGTCTTTTTTGGGATCCAAGCGGTTCATGACCACTTCTTTGTCGACGGTCTTCGGTAGCGGCAATTCCACCAGGATACCGTGGACTTTAGGATCGGCGTTAAGTTGGTCAATCAGCGCGGTCAATTCCTGGGTGGACACGTCGTCGGGCTTGATAAAAAGCTCAAACTGGATGCCGAGGGGATCAGCCACCTTCTGCTTGGATTGAGCGTAAACTTTGGAAGCCTCGTTGGAGCCAGCCAAAACCACGGCCAATTTGGGGATAACGCCCTTGGCGGTCAGGGCTTTGACCCGCTCGGTCAGTTCCACGCGCTTGGGTTTGGCTACTTCGAGGCCTTTGATAACTGTCGCTGTCATTGTCCGTTCGTCTCCTTCGTGGGTGGCCCGTCGGGGAAATCCTGAGGTTTTTGGGAAAAAACCCCCGCGTTGGCCTTGGGCCTAATTTATATGCTAAAATTGTTGTCCTGGAGCGAAAAAAAAGGTTTAATTTCCGACCAAAGCCAGAAAACCCCGCTCGGGCCAGTCCCGAAAAAAAGTCTGGGTAATTTTTAAAAACACCTTATCACGATCTGGTCGTTTCGACAAATATTTTTTGGGCTATTTAAGCTTGGGCTGGGAAGAGCTAATTTTGGTTGATTATCGTTTAGGTCAGAGCAAGTTTAGTCTAAGAGGACTAGGCTTAAACTAGTTTAGTCTAAGGTGGTTAGCTCTAGTTTAGTTTCATCGGCCGCGCTCGCTTCTCAGACTGGGCTATAAGAGCCTCTAATAATGGATGGGACTTGACCCAGGCGGCTCTTTGGAAAGAAGAGATAAAAATACGTAAAGAGGGGAACTTCGCTAAATGTCATCTAAAAATAATCAATATATTAAATTGATATAACTAAAGAGGCGCCAAGTATGCCAAAAGTTTTGACTCTGACCGCCACGCCTGGCGAGATGAAGGGCCTTAAGGCGAGCCTGACCGGTTTAAAGCCGAAAAATTTTATCCATGAACTGGTGGAAACCGGGCCCGGCAAGCTCAATTCGGCGTTATGTTTGTCTAAGCTGTTGGTCGAGAGCCCGGTGGATTTGATCCTGGGGGCGGGGACGGCCGGCTCATTGGAGTTGTCGCTGAAAGCCGGGGATTTTTTGGTTTCCGATGAAGTGGTGATTGGCGACTGGCGGATGGAGGACGGGGCGAGCGCTCAAGTCGCCCCATACGGATCATTTGATTATGGAGCGATAGAAGAGCGGCTCGAGCGATTAGTGATCCATTGTGACCACCCGTTGACCCAAAAGCTTATTGGTCGATTGGGGCCAGAATTTTTGCGGGGCCGGATATTATCCTCGGACACTTTTGTGGCTGGTCGGAGCCATAAATTAAACCTGGGCAAATTATTTGGCTGTCGGATTTGCGAGATGGAAGCCGGGGCCATCGCCCACGTGGCCCGGCGCTCTGGGAACCCGGCTTGGCTCCATCTTCGGGTGGTCGCCGACACCTTGGATGACGCTCTGGACGATTACTTCCATATGGAAGTGGATATGGCGAAGATCCTGGGCGAGCGGGTGGCGGAAGTTTTGGCTATTCTGGACAAAGAGTGGTCGAGTCTCCAAGGTTAAATTCCTGGGTCAAAGTCGGAATTGACCCTTAAAACCTATGGTAACTATATATTATATGTGAAAGGCGGACGCGATGATTATTGGGGTTCCCAAGGAGATCAAAAATAACGAAAACCGGGTGGGCTTAACCCCCCAGGCGGTGAAAGTTTTGGTCGCGGTGGGCCATCAGGTGGTGGTGGAGACGGGGGCGGGGAGCGGCTCAGGGTTTTCTGACCTACAATACCAAGAAGCGGGGGCGGAGTCGCTCGCGTCTGGCTCGTCCGTTTGGGGTATAGCGGAACTGGTGGTTAAAGTCAAGGAACCGGTGGCCATCGAATATCCCCTGATGAGGGCGGGACAGATCGTGTTCACTTATTTCCATCTAGCCGCGAACCGAGAACTAACTATGGCTTGTCTTGACCGCCAAATCACGGCCATGGCCTATGAAACAATCCTGGTGGACGGGGGGCTCCCGTTGTTAAAGCCCATGAGCGCGGTGGCTGGCCGGATGTCCGTCTTAGTGGGGGCGTACTTTTTGGCCCGTCCTTTTGGCGGTTCGGGTCTGTTGCCCACCGGGATTGACGGGGCTCCGCCGGCGTCAGTTTTGATCCTCGGGGGTGGGGTGGTTGGCCAGAACGCGGCTCAAGTGGCCATAGGCCTGGGCTGCCGGGTAGCGATCCTCGAGATTGACCCCCAAAAGCTGAGCTATTTAAAAAAAGTTTCGCCCAAGGGGGTCGAGCTTGTCCCTAGCTCGCCGGACACCTTAAAAGAGCGTCTTCAAAAGGCGGACATTATTATTGGGGCGGTACTGATCCCCGGGGCCCAGGCCCCCAAATTGGTTAGCTTCGAACAGTTAAAGCTCATTGAGCCAGGGAGCGTGGTGGTGGACGTGGCCATTGACCAGGGCGGTTGTTTCGCTAGCTCGCGGATGACCACCCATAGTCAACCGACTTACGTGGAAGAGGGAGTGGTTCACTATTGCGTTGGCAATATGCCTGGGGCTTACGCCCGAACCGCGACCTTGGCCCTGGGCGAGGCGACGCTTCCTTATTGTTTGACGCTGGCTAAAGGTATCAAAATAGCTTTGGCGGAAAATACGGCCCTCCAAAGCGGGCTGGCTACCTATCAGGGCCATCTTCTCGCTCGACCCGTGGCGGAGGCGTTTGATCTAATGTCGAGGTGGCGGGAAAAACCTTAGCCCGAGTTTACAAGTTATCCAAGACTATACCAACTAACTATTTGAAATTATTTATTTTTTTTCTTGGTATCTAGTAGCTAAACCTTTTTCTCTATCAGAGCGTATTTTTTAAGGTCATACTCAGCCAGATACGCTTCCACGGCTGGGGACATTTCACTAAAAACCGGCGCCACTGTCGGTTTTTCTTTGGTATCCCCGGTGTAAATGTTAAGCGTCTGTTTGGCTTCACTAAGTTCATT